>JBCCZQ010000082.1:0-13467 GCA_039187315.1 Planctomycetota bacterium
GAAGAAGCCGTCCGGGCGGTCGTGTCCGGTCGGGACTCGCTCGTCGTGCTGCCCACGGGCGGCGGCAAGAGCCTGTGCTACCAGCTCCCTCCGATGCTCACCGGCCGCCTGACCCTCGTCGTGAGCCCGCTGATCGCCCTGATGGAGGACCAGCTCGCTGGGCTCCGCCTGTGCGGCTATCCGGCGGCGGCGCTGCACAGCGGGATGGACGACGGCGAGGTCCGCGAGGCCTTGGAACGCCTGCACGCTGGAGAGCTGCGGCTGCTTCTGGTCGCCCCGGAGCGCGTCGTCCAGGACCGCTTCCTCACGAGGCTGGCCGAGGTAGATCTCGCCGCGATCGCCATCGACGAGGCGCACTGCATCAGCCAGTGGGGCCACGACTTCCGGCCCGAATACCGCCGGCTGCGCGAGCTCCGCGACCGGCTCCCCGGCGTCTCGGTGCACGCGTACACGGCCACGGCGACGCCCCGCGTCCGCGATGACATCGTCGAGCAGCTCGGGCTGGATGATGCCGAGGTGCTCGTGGGCGTGTTCGATCGGCCGAATCTGACCTACCGCGTGGTGCCGCGCGTGCGCCCGGCCGATCAGATCGCCTCGATCCTCAGCGAGCGGCACAAGGGCCATGCGGCGATCGTGTACTGCATGAGCCGGCGCGAAACCGAGCAGATCGCATCCTCGCTCTCGCAGCGGGGCGTCTCGTGCGCGGCGTATCACGCGGGGCTCGATCCGGCGACCCGGTCAGATGTGCAGGACCGCTTCCTGACCGAACGGCTCGACGTGGTGGTCGCGACAGTCGCCTTCGGCATGGGTATCGACCGATCCGACGTCCGTTGCGTCATCCACGCGACGATGCCCAAGAGTATCGAGGCGTACCAGCAGGAAACCGGTCGGGCTGGCCGCGACGGGCTCGAGGCAGAATGCGTGCTCCTGTACTCGTCGGCCGACGCCGCCCGTTGGCACCGGCTGATCACTGGCGAGGCGGAGCAGGCAGGCATCGAGGCCTGGGGTTCGCCCGAGTTCGGTCCTCAGCTTGAGCAGGTCTCGCAGGTCCGACGCCTGCTCTCGGGCGCACGCTGCAGGCACCGGGCGCTCGCAGAACACTTCGGACAGCGGTACGACCGCGATTCGTGCGAGGCGTGCGACGTCTGTCTGCATGAAATCCGCCCGATCCAGGACGCGGCGACCGTCGCGAAAAAGATCGTCTCGTGCGTTGCGAGGCTCGGCAACGCATCCGGGAATGCTTACGGCGCGGGGCACATCGCCGATATCCTGCTGGGCAAACGCACCAGCCGGCTCGTCGAACGGGGGCACGACGAGCTGACAACGTTCGGGCTGCTTCGCGCGATGCCCAAGCAGGCCATCGTCAGCTGCATCGACCAGCTCGTCGACCAGGACCTGCTCGAGCGGACAGAGGGGACGTACGCGGTCATACGGCTGACGGCCGCGTCACGCACCCTGCTCCGCGACGAGCGTGAGGTGACCCTGCTCGCGCCGCCCGCAACCAAGGCCGCAAGACGCACAGCCGGCGACGGTGACACGCTCTCGCACGAGCAGGAAACCGTCTTCGAGCGGCTCCGGTCCGTACGGCGTGAGTTGGCCCGCGAGCACGGCGTCCCGCCCTATGTCGTGTTTAACGACGCAACGCTTCGCGACATGGTCCGCCGCATGCCGGAGGATGAGGCGGCGCTGCTCGAGGTCAAGGGCGTTGGCCGCACGAAGGTCGCCCGCTTCGGCAGCGCATTCCTGGACGAGCTCCGGTCCGTAGCCGCGGGCTGATCCCCGCGCGACCGGATGCGCTGTAGAATGAGCCATGCCCGCGGATGCGCCACCAGCCGACCAAGTTCGCCTCGACAGCGCATCGACCCCGCTACGCGTCAAAGCTTCGCTGGCGGTCGCGTTCACGGTTCTGCTGAGCCTCTCGGCGCAGTTCAAGATCCACATGCCCCCAGACGGGGTGCCGCAAACGCTCCAAACGCTGGTCGTGATCCTCGCAGCGATGGGGCTCGGGGGCCGCTGGGGCATGGCGAGTGTCGGGCTGTACCTGCTCGTTGGTGCGCTGGGGATGGGTGTCTTCTCCGAAGGCCGGCACGGCATCGAGACGCTCCTGGGCTTCACCGGTGGCTACCTGGTGGGCTTCTTCGTCGCGCAGCCGGTCGTCGCGGGGCTGGTCCGTCGGCGGGACAGTACTGTCCGAGGTTGGGGCGCGATCGTGAGTGCATCGCTTGCCGGGCACGTGATCGTGTTTGCGATCGGGGTGCCGTGGCTGACCCTCGTGCTGGCGAGGGAGGACCCCGACTACACGCTGCTTCGGGGCCTTCAGGGCGGCCTGCTCCCGTTTCTTCCGGGCATGCTTCTGAAGACTCTCGCGGCGGTGCTGATCGGGCTGGCGGTGTGGCCGCGGAGTGTGCGGCGGTTCTGGTAGATGGGCCCTGGAAACGGAGTCGGCGACCGGCCGGGAATAGACCGCGTGCGCTGTGGGTCTGCACAGGGTCCGTGGGTTTCGACCCAAGAACGAACCCAATGCACGCGGCATGCGTCCGCTCTGCCCGCGAGGAGCCGATCCGATGAATCCACTGGTAGCGCTTGTTGCTGCGGGCTTCGCAGCCCCCGCCCTGATGGTTGCGCATGCGTCCTCGGCCGCGTCCGCAAAGACCGGCTGGGCCGCGGATGCTCCAATCGCCGCAGTGCAGACGGAGGCCGAGGCGCCCAAGCTGCTGGTCGTTAAGTTCCATGCAGACTGGTGCGGTAAGTGCAAGGCACTGTCACAGCCGCTGATCGATGCGCGGGCCAATGTGGTGGACAAGCCGGTCCTGTTCATCGAGATGGATTTCACGGACCGCAACACCTCGCGTCAGTCTGAGTTTCTGGCGAGCGTGGCCGGTCTTGAGAGCACTTGGGCCGAATATGAGCGGCGTACAGGCTTTGCGCTCCTGATCGACGCTTCGAGCGGCAGCCTGCTTGAAATGCTCAGCGATCCGGACGCGCAGGCGATCACCGACGCGATCAACAAGCACCTCTGACGCCCTGCGTCCCGCCGGAAACATACCGGTCGGAAACAGCAACCACAGCCGGAGATCCACGGAGGTTCTCCTTCTGGTGTGCGGGCCCATCGTGCGGTGTGGTCCGCACACCGCTTTTTTGGTCATCGATCGCTAGCATCCGCCATGCGTGCGCACGAGCAGGCTGACGAGGTCGAGCTTTACGCCGATCCGAAGGTCTACGACATCCTCCACGGGCCCGGGACCGCTGAGGATGTCGATGCGATCGAACGGATTGAGCGGCGCTGGGCTGAGGGTGCGCCGGAGGTCTGGCTCGAACCGGCCTGTGGCAGCGGCAGGTATCTGCGTGTCGCGGCGAAGCGCGGGCGGCGTGTCGTAGGCTTCGACCTGAGCTCTGGGATGATCGGGTACGCCCAAGATCGGATGACGCGTCTTGGCCTCGATAGCCGAGCATCGCTGTTTATCGCGGACATGTGCCGGTTTGCCGAGCGCGTTGAGCCCGGCAGCATCGGGGTTGCCTTCAACCTGATCAACACTGTCCGGCATCTCGGGACCGATCGCGACGTGCTAAGGCACTTCGATGAGGTTGCACGTTGCCTGGATACGCGGGGCGTGTACGCCGTGGGCATCAGCCTGACGGTCTTCGGGCTCGAACCGCCGAGCGAGGACCACTGGATGGGTCGGCGTGGGCGGTGTGAGGTCGTACAACACATCCAGTACATGCCGCCCTTGGATCCGATGGGTGATCGCAGGGAGCAGGTGTACAGCCACGTGACTGTGACGCGGCCGAGCGGAGAGACGCATCAGCCATCGAATTACTGGCTGCGTGCGTACGACCTCGACCAGTGGCGTGATGTCATCGACCGGTCTTGCCTGACGGTGCGTGGCGTGGTGGACGCGGAGGGCGTGCCCTGCGAGCCGACGGCTCCGGGGTATGCCATCTGGGTGCTCGGCCGGGAGGGCTAGGGGTTCGGCTCAACAGGCACGCTGATGTTGAGCCTTCCTTGACGTGCGGGGTCATCGACGCCGACATAAATCACCCGTCCGCTGAGGCGTTCCGAGCCAGCCGGGTACGCGAAGCGCCGCATGGTCGAGGCGCCCGGTGCGAGCTGGACCACCGCTGCGGACTGCCGCGGGTAGCCGGGCGCCGACGAGAGGACGGCCAGATCGAGTGGGTTCGTCGTTGTGTTGGTGATCAGCGCCTCGAGGGCCAGATCGGTCGAGCCGCTTTCGGCGCGGACGATCCGTGCGACGAGCTCTACGCCATCGAGACGTATGTCGAGTGTGGACGACGCCCTGATCCGTTCCTGGACCGGTCCAGAGCGAAGGATAACGTCAACGATGACCGGTTTGGGCCCAGACGGCTCGAAGCGGGCGAACGAGAGTTCGACGGGTACTCGGATGGTCTGTCCGGGCCCGGCGCTGAACCGCTTGACGCGCGGTGAGATGTCCCAGCCGGTGCTGCTGCCGTCCGGCGATCGTTCGTTGGGCTCAACGAGGATGAGGTCGCCGTCGATCGCAACCGGCCACGGGTTGGTCAGGATGATGCTGCGCTCGTGCGGGCCCGCGGTCGCCTGGAGCACCGGCTCGTCGAGGCGTATCGATGCGGTCAGCAGCGCGAGATCAACGTCGATGCCCTCGATGAACACCGGGTCGGGCCCGAGCTGGATGCGATGGACCTCGATGCTCCTGCCTTGGCCAAGATCCTGCTGCATGGGCGCGATCGGTCTCGAGCGGTTGCCCCAGATATCGACCAGCGTGACCGGCTCGCTGCCCAAGTTCAGCTGCACCACCGCTTCGTCCGGGTCGGCCGATTCGTTCCAGGCGACCAGCGCTCCGCCGGGGTCGGTCTCCTCGGTGTGTCCCTCGGTTGGTGTCAGCAGATAAACGCGTGTGCCAGGGACAAAGCCCAGGTCGGCCGCGATGTGGCGTCCCGTCATGCGATCGACCGAGGCCGCCCACGCCGCCAGCGTTGGGTGCGGGGCGACGGCACCGCTCCGAGGCTCGATCGACCAAGGATCGCGCAGCTCGTACCGGGTCACGACACGCGGCATGCTCACCGCGGCATCGGCTCGCGCTGCCTCGGCGGTCACCAGGCGCTTGACCAGCTCACCCGCTGCGCCGGCACCCACGAACACCCCGCTCGGGGACGAGTCAAAGACCAGGGCGAGCTCGGAGTCGGGCGCCCAATCGGCGTTTGCGAAGCGTTCGACTGCGTCGCGCACGGCGTCCGAGCCGGTGCCGACCGAAAAAAGCACTGCGACACCGGCAACCGAATCGCGGACCGCCTCGATCGGGCCGAAGCCGAGCGATGCCGGCCACGCCGGTTCGATCCTTGGGCCGGGTACGAGCACAGAGAACTCGTTTCGGATCGATGGCAGCGACCCACCGAGCAGATCGAGCGTGGTCTGGGAAACGCGTCGCCCGTCGCCGAGGCGCCAGCGGCGAGCGATGTCGCCGACGCGTTCGAGCATCGGTTCGAGGTAGCCACCCCACTGCTCCGGCTCTCGGCGGAGCGTATCGATGACGCCGTCTGGATCGACGACGAGATCCTCACGCAGTGTCAGCGGTACGACGCCCAGCGCGACGCCTGGCTCGGACCATGCATGGTTTGTTGATCGGAGCAGCTCGCTGAAGCGTTCGGCGCGTCGAGCGATGGTGCCTGGCTCCAGATCGGGGGTCCACGCCTCGATCGTCAGGCCCTGCGAGCGGACACGCGCCGCGAGCTCAGGGAGCATCGTCACGAGCGTATTGGCGTTGCGGGTGACAGCGAGGCCGAAGCGAGACTGCTCCGCGGTCGGGTAGCCGCCCATCGCGTCGGGTGGGGACGCGGGGCCGTCGCGGACGATGAAGCTGGTTGCTGCCTCCATGATGACGGTGCCGTCGGCCTCGAGTTGAGCGATGGATCGGTACCAGCCGAGGCGCGGGACATCGGGCTGCCATATCGAAGGCGTTCGGCTGGATCGGACAGGTCCCGTCTGGCGATCGACCAGCCTGCCTAGGTGATCGCGGGTCGTGAGCCGGACTCGGAGCGCCTCACCCGCGAGATCACGGACCATGAGCCGGAGCTCTGGTCGCTGCGGCAACAGGAAGACGGCCGAGGGCTCCGCGGGCGCGAGCATCATCCGTGGCAGCTGCGTCACGCGGAGGTCGTCGATCCAGACCGCCGTGTTGAAGTCCTGCGGCCAGACCTGGTGAGCCTCGAGACTGTCGGTGCGGTAGAGCTCGGGCTGGACCGCCTCAGCGTCAACTTGGAGGAAGGCAGCGCCTGCGTAGCGACCGCCCTGGATGCTCAGCGAGACGGTCTGCCAGTCTTGACTGGGCAGGGCTGGCTCGCCGACCCACTGCGCACCTTCGATCGGCCGACCTCGATCGTCGAGCAGTCGTGCGACGAGCCGGAAGCGCGCGTGCTCGAGTCTGTCAGCGCGGACGGACACATCGACGCGGTAATCGGCGTCCGCGAAGATCGGCAGCGCACCGGGTCGCAGGCGGAGGCTGACCGAGCCGCGTGTGATCGGGAGGCGGACCGAACGTTCGCCGCTTCTGGCATAGTCCGTGTCGAACTCCGCGCGGTTAAAGATTGGGTAGCCGGGCCTGTCGATACCCTGCGTGGGGTCGCTCTGTGCTCGGAAAAACTGACCGGGAACCTCGAACGGGTTGCGGGGCTCCTCGAAGTCGTAGACGGCGATGACGCGTGAGGCGCGGTCGGGACGGAGCAGCACGCTGCCGCCCGTCGTGTCCTGCGCAAGCGCGGGTGGAGCGATAGCTGTTGCCAGGCAGAGCGCGAGCCTGGAATGGAGTTTCTTGATCGCTCGCCGCATGGCTCTAGGTATCGGCGTGCGGACCCCGCAGGCTCAATCGCTCGCCGTCAGCCCGCTTGGCTCCCGGTCGGCGGCGCGTGCGAGGTGGCGGGCCGGGGTTGGAGGCCTTGCCGTCAGGCTGGGGATCGATCGGCCGTGCATCAGCGATCCGAGCGAAGCTGGCTGAGGGTCGCCTGGCGAGGTCCGAGGCTCCGTCAGCGGCTCTTCGATGGGTTCGAGCCGCTCCGGTTCCTCCGGCCGCGGCGTGGCGGAGGCCGCGATCCCCCAGACCAGGCCCAGCAGCAGCAGGACCGTCAAGGCAACCACCGCGGCGACGCCGAGCCTGACACGGAGCAGCTGCGAGGCGATCGCGTCCTGAACAGGTGCCGCATCGGGCACGGGGAGCCCCGACGGATCGAAGGCGGCGTCCAGTCGTGACATCAGCTCGGCGTCGGTGGGTGGCCGGTCAGACACGGTGGTGCTCCAGTGGGGAGGTGAGGTTTGTGGGCCGCTGGTCAGCATCAGCCAACCAGCGGCGGAGGCGCTTGAGCGCTTCGGCGTGGCGCTGCGCGACCGTGGACTTCGAGGAGCCGATCAGTCGAGCGATATCGGCGAACGTCATGCCGAACGCGTGGCGGAGAGAAATGACCTCGGCCTGCTCGGATGGGAGACGCTCGATCAGCTCCCGCAGCTGCTCGTGGGAAGAACTCGGGCCTGGGCGTGTGATATCCAGCGCGTGCCGCCTGCGCCGCTCACGCCGCTCGCCTCGTGCGGCGTTGAGGGCCGCGCGCCTCGTCGCGGTGATTAGCCAAGCCTCGGCGGAACGGATCGCGCGCGAGTTGCGTGCGGGCAGCCGGACCAGCGAGACGAAGACCTGCTGGACGACATCCTCTGCAAAGGACTGGTCGCTGGACTGCGCAAGGACTGTCCTTGCGTATGCGACCAGGCGGGGTGCGTAGGCGATCCACAAGCGTTCGATGGCATCGGCGTCACCCCGCTGCATCGCTCGGACCAGGCCTGACTCATCGGAGGGATCGGTCATGGTCAGAGCATCAGCACCAGCGCATCGCGGAGTTCGAGGGTGGTGGTTTCCATCTGTTCGACCGAGCGCACCGCCTTGGCGATGGCTGGCATCAGGATCGGCGCGAGCGGCCCGTACTCGCCGAGCTCGAGCTTCTGATTGAAGGCTCTGAGTTCGACCGACGGGTCGCGGCCGTCGAGGGCACGTCGCTGTTCATCGTACGCGAGGTCGAGCTGTGCCAACGCGAGCTTCCAGGCCTCGGGGTTCTCGGAAAACTGCCCCTGGTACGTATCCTCTGGCCAGCCGATCTCGCGGAGATAGCTTCGGATGAGGTCAGGATCGGCGGCGATGGCGT
Source organism: Planctomycetota bacterium (assembly GCA_039187315.1). Lineage (GTDB taxonomy): Bacteria > Planctomycetota > Phycisphaerae > Phycisphaerales > UBA1924 > JANQQZ01. The sequence goes on from JBCCZQ010000082.1 coordinate 8,176, forward strand.
GGGGGTCGAACTCGGCACGGAGCCAGGCGACGAAGACGGTCTGCTCGCTGGCGAGCGAGGCGCGCATCCGGGCGGGGTCTTCGCCGAGCACGGTATCGATGGCCTCGATCATCTCGGCGGCAGCTCGGCGTGAGATCGGTGTCTGGGCGATGAGCCGGTGTCCCTCCGCCGAGGCAGCGGACGCGACAGCGGTGCCGACGAGTGAGCTGATGAGCACGCCGTCGCCGGTCGATTGCCGAGCGAGTCGTAGTGCCGCGGCGATGCGTGCTGCCGCCGCATCGAACTCGCCCTCAGCGCGGAGGCGGCGGCTGTCAGCGAGCAGGAGCCGGGCTGTCGCCCGGAGCGTGCCGAGGTGCGGCAGCAGCGCGTGGACGCCTTGCTCGTACGTCACCCCGAAGTCACATCGGTCAAGCCGTGTGGCCTCGATGAGGCGGCTCATCGCATCATCGTGCGAAGCAAGCACTGCGGACAGATCATTGCCGGGCTGCCAGGCGTCATCGTTCAGGTCGATCTCGCCGGTGAGTTCTCGGTCGAACAGGGCCGGGCTGATCGACCATTCGGCGTAGTAGCGCAGCGCAGCGTTGAAGCGTCCCTGCGAGACGGGGATGCCGTTGACCGTGCCAGCCTCGGTGTCGTACCTGAGCGGTCGGTCCTGGGCGAGGGCGCTGGGGGCGGCGATGGTCACCATCGTTGCAACAAGGACTGCGGCGGTCGGGCGTGTGGCTGGCATGGCGTGCTCCTCGATGTTGAGCGTAAACTGGTTCGTCCGGGCAGTCACCGAGGCCGGGTCGATGTCCGGCCGCGGCACGGGATTCGTCCATGACTTGGAGCCAGCCGTGACCGCCCCACCGATGCAACCGCTCGAGCGATACGACCCCGGCGTGCCACCCGAGGAGGCAGCGGCCCGGTATTACGATGTCATGCGCCGGCGACGGACGGTGCGGATGTTTTCGGACCGCCCGGTGCCGCGTTCGGCCATCGAGTCGATCTGCCGGGCCGCGAGCACGGCTCCCAGCGGCGCGAACAAGCAGCCGTGGCGTTTCGTGGCGGTCGGAGACGCGGTAACAAAACGGCGCATCCGCGAGGCGGCCGAGGCAGAGGAGCGCGAGTTCTACGAACGCCGCGCCAGCGACGAGTGGCTGGCTGACCTGCACCCGTTTGGGACCGATGCCGACAAGCCGTTCCTTGAGACCGCGCCCTGGCTGATCGTGGTCTTCAAGATGATGAAGAGCGACGACGGCGGGCAGGTGTACTACGTCAACGAGTCTGTCGGTATCGCGACAGGCATGCTGCTCGCAGCGGCGCACCACGCAGGGCTTGCGACCCTGACGCACACGCCGAGCCCGATGGGCTTCCTCAAGGATGTGCTTGGGCGTCCCGAGCACGAGCGGCCGTACCTGCTGATCCCGATGGGGTACGCTGCCGACGGCTGCGTAGTGCCGGCCATCGAGCGCAAACCTGTCGGAGACATCCTCGTCGTCACAGACGGTTCGCCGGTGGAGTGACTCAGGAGTTCTCCGCTTAGGAACTCCGTCCGCCGAAGCGGGAAAAGAGCCTAGTCGCGAGCAGGAACAGCAGCACGGCACCGACGACGTGCACTACCGCTCGGAGCGCCACGACCAGGAAGAACTGCCCGGCAGTGAGATCCCAGTCGATGAGCCTGAAGTCTGGATCGGCACGCAAGGACCATGCATCGGGCGCGTAGCCGTTGATCGCCGTGCTCATCAGCACGATCGGGTGCGAGGCAAACAGACCCGAGATAATCGCGCCGGGCGATTCTCCTGGCCCGGCAACGATCTCGTGAAGGATGCCGATGCCGACGGGGACGCCCACCCAGCACATCATCAGCGTCAGCACGGCGCAGACGGACGCGACGATACTCTTCCTGCACAGCAGACTGAGCAACAGCCCGAGGGCGAGGTAGAACGCCGCGGGTCCGGCGATGATCAGCACGACGATGGGCAGCAGCGGCCACTGCGTGTGTCTCAAGAGCGACGCGAAGGCGAAGTGCAGGCCGATCAGAGCCACAAGCCAACCGAGCCGGCCGCGTGCGCCCGCGAGCTTGCCTGCGAGGATCGAGTGGGCCGAGAGGGGCGTGGTGAGCAGCACTTGCCAGGTCTGTGCCTCGCGTTCAGTTGTCACTACGGGTGTAGCCGCGACGCTGGCCAGCAGGACGATCAGGATCAGGGCGACCATCCCGAAGAGCATGTGGACCGGCTGCTCGTCGAGACCGAACTCCAGGTAGGCATAGCCGACGCCGATCGCGAGCGCGATTGTGATAATTAGTTTGTGCCATAGCTTCGGGAACAGCGGTTTGGTCGATTCACGCCACCGCACGGGATGGTCGCCGAGCCTTCGGAGCCGACGGCTCTCGCCCTCGCGGGGCTGGGCCTTGGGCGTCGGTGCGTCGTTCAGATCCGATGCCAGGCGTCTGCGCAGCGACCACGCTGCGGACCAAGTCAGCAGGGCTGACAGAAGGACCAGCCAGACCGTCGTCACGACCCAGGGGTGGTCTTGGAGCCAGAGCGGGATCCAGCCGATCGTGACCGGCGGGGGTGCACCCGCGGTCTCGGCGAGCAGCACGATGGGCGGAGAGACGACCATGCCCGCCGCGAGCGCAGCATCGAGCACGGGCTGGGCGACGCCGAGTTGCTGTAAGCCATACATCCCGTTCGACATGCCGATCCCGACGATCATCGGTGGCGCGATGAAGGCGAGCGCGGCCGTGAGCCACGCGAAGACCGCCGCTCCGGACGATCCGCGGTGCCAGGTCGAGTACAGCAGTCCTAAGCAGGCGCCGAAGAGTGCCGAGGCAGCAGACACAACCACGAACGCGATGACCGTCACCCACGGTACCCCGCTGAAGACCCGCAGCGAGAGCAGCACTGGTGCCGCAATGAAGAGGAGCACAAGTGCCTCATGCATGCGTGCAAGCAGCTTACCCAGCACGATCTGCCCGGCGGTGATCGGCGTCGTCGCGAGTGTCGGAAGGGTGCGAGCCCGGCGTTCTTCTGAGATCGCACCGGAAGTCAGCGTCGGGCCAAGCAGGCAGAGCGTCAGGAACGCGATCCAGAGGATCGCAAAGGTGACGGCCTGTGCGACGCTGGCTAGCTGACGCATACGCGTGATCGTGGCTGCCGACGACATCGACTGATCGGCGATGAGGATCGTCAGCACCACGGCCAGGGCCAGCACGAACGCGAACGCCCCGCGAGAAATGTATGTGCCACGACGCCGGCCCGCGACGCGGAGTTCACGGTGGAGGATCGGATTGGTCGCCGTCCGCAGCGGGAGCGTGGGCAGCAGCAGCCATCGCGGCATGGGTCTTGAAGCGCGGCTCACTGAACGGATCCCTTTGTGAGCGAGAGGAACGCATCTTCCAGCCGCGGGGCCTCGGCCTGGAACGACCCGATCCGCACGCCGAGACCGATCAGCCGCTCAAGCAGGAAGTGGTGGCTGGCCTGCCCGGGCTGGAGCATGACATCGATGCGGTCGGCCTCGCTGCCTGCAGACGCGACGCGTGGATCCTGAGCAAGGGTTCGCGCAACCGATGCCAGCTCGGGTGGAGCAGCGTCCTGGGCGTGTTCCGTCCGGATGGTGATCCGGTGGCTGCCGCCGGCGCGGGCGTAGGCGTCTTCGATCGAGCCGGCGTAGAGCAGCTCGCCGCGTTCGATGATGCCGATACTCGTGCACATCTCGGCGAGCTCGCTGAGGATGTGACTTGAGACGATCAGGGTCTTGCCCATGCGTCCGAGCTCTGTCAGCAGCTCGCGCATCTCGATGCGGGCCCGTGGGTCGAGGCCGCTGGCAGGCTCATCGAGCAGCAATACCTTGGGGTCGTGGACCAGAACGCGTGCCACGCCGAGTCGCTGCTGCATGCCGCGGGAGAGACCGTCGACCATGGCGTGCCGCTTGTGCGTCAGGTCGGTCAGCTCGAGCACGCCGTCGATCGTCGCGCGGCGTGACCGCTTCGGCAGGCCGAACGCGGCCGCGAAGAAGTGGAGGTACTCGTCGACGGTCAGGTCGTTGTAGACGCCGAGGAAGTCGGGCATGTAGCCGATGACACGCCGGATCGCGTCGCCGTCCCGTGAAACATCGAGCCCGTCGACGTGCGCCGAACCCTCGTCGGCCTTGAGAAGGCAGGCCAGGATCTTCATCGTGGTGCTCTTGCCGGCGCCGTTGGGGCCGATGAAGCCGAAGACCTCACCGGTATCGAGCGATAGCGTCAGGCCGTCCACCGCGACCAGCTCGCCATAGCGCTTGGTGAGCGAGGTGATCTCGATCATGGCGTGCTGCCTCCGTCCGGTGGCGCAGCCGGCGGGCCGCCTGGCTGTGGTTCTTGCAAGGGGATCATCAGGCGCCAGACGGCGGCGTCTTCGCGGAGGACCTCGCCGCGCACGTCAAAACGCTTGGCGCTACCGTCCCGCTCGAGAAGGAGCGTGACGGATGCCCAGCCGGCCTGGACTCTACTGGTTCGTGCCGCGTCGCGTCGGCGCGGGTCGGACTTCAGCAGCGCCGCGGCGAGTTGGAGGCGGGCATCTCTGCGGACTCCGAGCGATGCGCCTCCGTCGCCGGGCAAGAACGTGTGCCGGCCTTGAACCGGGCCCTGACCATCGATCTCGAAGACCTCGCCGGCAACAACCATCTGACCACCCAGGACCCGGGCGCTGTCCGGCCCGCCGGATAGCTCAAGCGTGTATCCGCTGCCGCTGTCCCAGAGCGCAGCCGCGAGACCTAGATCGACAGGGCCGTTGTCACGCAGGAGCGTGATCGACCAGGCACGCGCGGGCAACGCGATCGGCCGGATCGCGCGGGATTGCCACGGGTCCGACGAAGCCGTGGCCTGCGTGTAGACGATCGGAGCCGCAACACCGCTGCTGGAGGAAACGCTGTCATCGAGTGCATGCCACCGGATGCCCTCGGCCGCGTCCCGCCGCAGCTCGAACGCGTTCTGCTCCCCAGCGAACAGGACGCTGATACCGGAGATGTACGCGTTCGGTGCCTCGGTCAGGTCAGCCGCACGGTTCCGCGGATCTGTCGCTGGCAGCGCACGGTTGATCAGGATCGCATCCACTGCGGCGAAGGTCGCGATTCGCGAATCGGAGCCGAGCATCAGTCCGGGCATGGCCGCAGCACAGACGCCTAGAACCAGAATCCATACCGCGGCGGTCATCCATGCGAGGTGTCGGCGCCTGAGCCTTCCGAGCAGAAAAAAGTCGATGGGACCGAGCAGCGCCGCCAGCGAGAGCGGCAGCAGCGCTAGCAGCAGCATCGGGCCCGTGCCGGCCGAGC
>JBCCZQ010000083.1:0-12566 GCA_039187315.1 Planctomycetota bacterium
ACCTCCACCTCTGTGACTTCGGGCATATTTGTTGTTTGCGTCGGCTGCGGGTGTGTTAGACTCCTTGACTAGTAGATATCCAATGGGACGTGTTTATGATTGTCTTGTTTTGCTAAGCCTGACCTCGTCTGCACGGCCACAACCGACGATCGTCCTGGAAAGGCCGCTCAATGATGATCAAGCGTTCGCTACGCTGCAGGACGCGGTTGATGTCGCCGCGGACCTCGGAGGTGTCATCAGGATCGGATCGGGCACGCTCCATGAGCGGAACATCGTGGCCTCACGCCCTTCGGGCCAGATTGGTTCATTCACCATCCAAGGTGCGTCAGACGGGAGCACGGTGATCGACGGCGCAGGCGCGCCGGGTTTCTTCCTCGATGTGCAGGACGAGTTCCCTTCAGATGCGATCATAAGTATCCGCGATCTGACATTGCGGAATTTTACAGCGACCGAAGGGCGCGGCGCGGTGCTAACGATCTCGACGGTCAGAGAGGCGAACCTTCGCTCTGTTGTGATGGAGAGCATCTCTCTGAGCCCGACAAACCCGGGTGGTGCCGTCGCCGGCATCGAGATCGCTACCTCGCTGTTCTCCCGCATCTCGGAGTGCCGGATTGTCGTCCCGGGCGTCGGGCCTGCGATCATGTCGTCAGAGTCCTTCGTGAACGCGCTGAACTCACTTTTCCGGGCAGACGGGGCAGCGGTCGAGACCGCACGGGGAGCGTCCGTGATCAACTGCACGGTGGTCGGTGCCTTGACCGGAGAGAGCGACGGCTTCTCTAATTTTGGATTCTTCGATAACTGCGTACTCGTAGAGCTCCCGCAGACGCGGGCCGTGATCGAAAACTCTGTCGTTCCCAGCACCGACAACCCGGACGGTCTGCTTTTCTTCACCGATGTCATCGTGGGCGATCCCAGCTTCGTGGACGCGAGCGCCGGGGATTTCCGGCTCCGCGCCGACTCACCGGCGATCGATGCGGCTGACATGGACTTCTACGACGGCGAGTTCGCCCTTGCGTCCTTCTTCGACGCCAACAACGACCCGCGGCTTGTCGACGATCCCGCCACGCCCGACATCGGCGAGGGCGAGCGGGCGTTCCTTGACATCGGCGCGTTCGAGTACCAGCCGGTCGACTGCCGCGGTGATGTGAACCTCGACGGTGCCGTCACCGATAGCGATTTTTTCGCGTGGGTGACTTTCTTCACTTCCGGCGGCTGTCCATAGGCCCCAGCCGGGCGTTGGCGCTCCCTGATGCTCATCAGGGCTACGGACCGTCCGTCGGCAACCGTGCGTACTGTCTGCTATGCACATCGAGATCAACTACCGCGACGGTCAGTCCTCTGAAGCCCTCGACGGGCGGATCCGCGAGACGCTCGCATCAACGCTCGAACACCTCGCCGACCGCATCACCCGCGTCGAGGTCCACCTGGGCGACGAGAACGCCCACAAGCCCGGGCCGGCCGACAAGCGATGCCTGGTCGAGGCGCGGCCGAAGGGGCTCGATCCGATCGCGATCGAGGTGCACGGCGAAGACTATTACGATGCGCTCAGCGAAGCGGCCGGCAAGCTCAAGCGGGCGCTGACGACGCGGTTCGACAAGCTCGACGGCTAGGACGCGCAGCACACGGGATCATCACCCGCCCGCTACCGACGCGATGAACGTATCGGCTTCGGCGATCGCCGCTTCCATCTCCGCGATCAGCTCGCTCACATCGACCCGGATCTCCTCCAGGTCCGTTGCCAGCGAAGCGATCGCCTGCGCGTTGAGGTTGTGCTTGAGAAACAGCGTCTGGTCCTTGAACGCGGCCAGCACGGGGTCCATCTTCGAGGCGGCGCGACGCATCGAGGCGATAAGCCCCTCGTACTTTTCTTTTGTTGAGGCCAGCTGCACCTCCGCCTTGCGCCGGAAGTCCTCGTTTGTGTACTCACCGAGCTCGTCGGTCCACTCGCCGAAGAGCCGGTCGGCGATCGATTCGACGCTGTCGATCCGCTTCCGGACGGCCTTGGCCTTCGCCTCGCTGGCGCTAAATGCCCGCTCGACCTTGCTGTACTGCGATTCGAGCTCACGGGTCGATTCTGCCCCTGCCGAGATCGCCAGCAACTCGTCGAGTGCGCTCGAAAAGGTCTCTTTCGCCTCGGTCTGTTCCTCGCGCGCCGCCTCGACGCTGGAGACCAGCTGATCCCGTTTCGCCTGACCCAGCAGCGCCTCGCGCACCCAGACGTTGGTGGCTTGGCAACCCGCAAGCAGCCCCAGGCTGGGCAGCCCAAGGGTTGTGCTGACGATGGATATCGCGACGATACGCATAGCGTGGTCTCCTTCGCAGCGAGTCTACCAGCGTGCAGCCGGGCCCGGCAGCGGCTAGGCTCGATGATCCATGCGTCGGCAGAACGTGATCGCCATATCGCTCATCGCACCGGCCTCGCTGGTCGGCTGCACCGGTGTCGAACCGGCCCTGATCGGTGTCGGCGTCACCGCCGCGGAGGCAGGTGTGGCGATCGTTGACGGCACGGATGTTCACGCCTTCGAATTGGCTCGCTACGGCGATGTCGTGGCCGCGCTCGAACGTGCCGTCAACACCTTGGAGCTCGAGCGCTACTCCCGCAGGTTCATCGATCACCAGCACTTCGTCGACCGCTACCGGCTCGGGAACAACCGCTCGCTGGTCGTGGAGATCCGATCGGTGACCGGTTCGGTCACGATGGTGCGGACCGAGATCAAGTCGACGCTGCACCGCGGCATGGCGGCCCTGCTCGTCAGGCAGACGTACCACGAGCTCTCCGAAGCGGGTGCGTACCTCGAAGAGTGGGCGGGCAGCTCCGAGGACAGCCGCAATCTTGTCGATTAACCCAGAGTACAGCGAGCTATGATCCGCACCTGGAAGGAGATCACGATGCCGAACCGATTCAACACCGTTGCGGGCTGTTCGCTCCTCGTCGCGATGGCCGTGCTCGTCGGCTGCGAGTCTTCGCAGCAAATCGACGAGCGCGAAGCAGCCGCGGTGCTCGCAACCCAGCAGGCGTCCGCCGAGAAGGTCTTCCTCAACGATGTCTGCCCGATCGGCAACGAGCCGGTAGCGACTCAGATCGGCGCGGTCGCCTACAAGGGCCACAACGTCGGTTTCTGCTGCCCCGGGTGCAAAGAGATGTGGAGCTCGATGCCCGAGGATGAGCGGGACGCATTCATCGATGGAGTGATCGAAGCCAGCCAGGAACGCGCCGACGGATAGTACAGGCCGCCCCCACGACGACGAAAGGAGCACCGCCATGGCGCGTGCCACATTCAACGGCGTTGTTATCGCCGAGTCCGAAGACACAATCGAGGTCGAGGGCAATCTCTACTTCCCGCTGGCATGTCTCGATCGGCAGTACACCGAGCCCTCCGAGGTCACGACCAACTGCCCATGGAAGGGCGAGGCCAGCTACTTCGACATCGTTGTCGACGGTCAGCGGGCCGAGTACGCCGCTTGGTACTACCCCAGCCCGAAGGACGCAGCCGCGGAGATCGCCGACCGTGTCGCTTTTTGGAGGGGTGTCGAGGTCTCCGCATAGCCGACAGGCCCCTCCGCTCATCGTCTGCACATGCGGCGCAGGCAAAGCCTTAATCGCATCCGCACATCGCCTCCCGCTCTTGGCGAACCCTCGCGAATGCCGGCCGTAGTATCTGGTATGGCAACCGCGGCTGAGCAGGCGAGCAACCCCACGGGATCAACCAGCCCCTTCGGTTCCTCCTGTCTCACCCACGGCATCCAGGTCACGGTCCATCCGATGCCCGAGCCGTCCCACTCCTCGCCCGAGGAGCACCGCTACGTCTTCTCGTACCGCGTCCGGATCGAGAACCGCTCCGACCGCCGTGTACAGCTGCTCTCGCGGTCATGGATCATTGTCGATGCCGATGGCGAGACGAAGCGCGTTGAGGGCGACGGCGTGGTCGGCGAGCGTCCGATCCTCCAGGCGGGCGAATCCTACGAGTACGCGAGCTGGTGCCCACTCGAAACGCCCTGGGGGACGATGGAAGGCGCGTACGCCTTCCAAGCCGAGCCCGATGAGCTGCTGCGCGTCAGCATCGCCCGCTTCTACCTCGTCGCGGATGGCGAGACCGGCACCGAAGCGGGCGATCAGACCGAGCGATCTGGCGCCTCGTAACGCCTCGCACACCTCGTCAGAGCCCTCACCGAAGCACACCGTCTGCGCGGCGTGCAACGGCTGACACGTTTACGCCGTCCATCGCGCAGGCTTATCACACCACCGATGATTGATTTCCTTGCCGTGCCCCCGGCTGGGTGCCGCCGCAGTTGCCATGCTCGGTCTTGGGGCCAAGGGCAAGGAGGCGACGATGAACCCCGCGATCGGCACTTTTGGCAGCGCCCCGGCGCTGCGACCGCTGGCGTTCGCCCAGCAGCAGCGCGATGAGACGGCCGAACGGCTCGCGACGGGCCTGCGGATCAACCGCGGCTCGGACGATCCGGCGGGACTGATCTCGTCCGAGGCTCTCCGGGCGATGCTCGCCGAACTCGAGGCCGAGTCCCGCGCCTTTGAACGTGCGACCAGAGCCGCGGATGTCGCCGATGCTTCGCTGGGCGCTGTAGGCGATCTGCTGATCGAGGCTGAGGCCCTCGCCGTCGCCAACGCCAGTACCGGGGGTCTTAGCGAGGCCGAGCGCCAAGCGAACCAGCTCGAGCTCAACGCCATCCTGCAGTCCGTCGATCGGCTCGCACAGGGGGCATCGTTCGCTGATCGCCCCCTGCTGCGCGGCGGGGCGTCGCTGAGCGCCGGCGACGTCGCCGTCGAGCTCCCAAGTGCAGCCGTCACCGATCTCGGCGAGGTGACCGGTGGCGACGGCGAGACCTACCGCCTTGCCGATGTTGCCAGCGGCGGTCCGCTCGAGACCGCCGGGGCCGGCGACGCCGCGGGGCAGCCGAGCGCGCTCGATGTCATCCGCCAGGCACGAGACGAGATCCTCCGGGCACGCAGCGACGTGGGCTCCTTCATCGCCGAGGGCATCGCGCCTCTTCAGCGCTCGTCCGCTGTCGCGATCGAGAACACCGCCTCGGCCGAGTCGGTCATCCGCGATGCCGACTACGCCAAGCAGACGGCGGAGCTGATCCGGCTCAATGCGCTCGAGAATGCTTCGCTCACCGCCCTGACGGTCGGCCCATTCGATCCGACACGCCTCCTGGCATTGCTCGGCTGATCCGATCCGTTGTCAGCTTGTCGGCGTGGCCCGGCGCCCCCCGGGCGAGCACCGTCCGTCGTCGCAGCGCCCTGTCAGACGCAGGCGGTGCTTCGCGAAGAAGCGGTAGACCGCGTCCGCGATCGGACGAGCGATCGGCCAGCGCGTCCACCCCAGCAGCCAGCCCAGGCCGACCGCGGCGTAGGCGCGGCGGAATACCTCGACACCGGTCACGATCGTGCCGTCTGAGGTCCGACCGTGGATGCTACCCATCAGGTCGTCCATCGTGCGGCCGTACTCCGACGGCTCGAATCCATCGGCGGCGATGTCGACAAGCTCCAGCCCGCCCCGGCCTCTGTCGAGACGCGATAGCATCGCCGCCTCTTTTTTGCAGAGCGGACAGTCGCCGTCGATCAGGATCGTGAAGGGTCCGGTGGCGGTCATATCAACGGTTTCGGTCGGCGTTCCCGCCGGATGCAGCGGGATCCCGGACTGGCTCGATACCCAGTGTGCGGGCCAGCCTGCCGATGGCCTCGCGGATCGCGGCCTTACCGGGCGTGTTCCAGACGAGGAAATGCCCCTGGCCCTCGAGCGTGATCACCTCGACCGAGGCCGCGTTGGTAAACGCCCGCTGCATATACGCCACGTTTTCGTACGGCACCAGCCCGTCGCGCGTGCCGTGGACGATGATGACCGGGCAGGTGACACGTTCGAGCAGTGGCCCGAGCGTCCGCGTCTCGCTGGGGGCTGCCAGCATCTCGTCATTGCTGACCCGGAGCATGCTCGGCAACAGCCACCGCACCGCTCCGATGGATGCCAGGTGGTTGAACCATCGCGGCTTCTCGAGCGCCGGGTCGAGCGATCCCGCGACAATCACCAGCCCGCCGACACGGTCGGGGTAGTCCGCCGCGGCCCTGGCGATAATCGGCCCGCCGAGCGAATGGCCCACGAGGATCGGGCCCACACCGCCGCGGAGCTCGAGCCACGGCTCGAGCGCCCGCGCCTGCTCCCCGAAGTCGCCGACGCTGCCGGTGTCCGCCGCCGAGCCGTAGCCCGGCCGATCGATCGAGATCGATTCGAACCCGGGCACGGGATCGACAAGCTGGTCGGCGAAGGCGGTCGCGTCGGACGGCGAGCCGTGCACGTACACCAGCCTCGCCCCGCCGGCCGCCCCCGCGCGCAGCGCGACCCTGTCTGCGCCGAGGTGATCGGTGTAAGGCACACGCTCGATCGCCCGGATCTCGGCGCGGCTCGAGGTGGCCATCGGCACCGTGCACCCGGACCCGAGACCCGGCACGAGCCCGACGACCGCCGCCGAGCCCCACGTCACAGCGAACGCGCGCGCCTCGCGCCGGTATGCCGCGCTGCTCGCTCGGTCGGCCATCGCACGCACAACCCGGAGCAGCCGGCCGGTGTTCCATCGCTCAGCACGCGGTTCGGTTCGCACGCTCTCGGACCCCCCGCCTAGCCTGCCTCATGCCAGAGGCGTCACAGCCGCCAGAGCCGCACCCGCCCCGGACCGGTCCGAGCATCTTTGACGCACAGCGCGTCCTCGGCGAGCGGTTCGGCCACGCATCGCTACGCCCCGAGCAGCGCCCCGTGATCGAGCGCATCCTGGCGGGCGGCGACGCCATGGTCGTTTTCCCGACCGGCGCAGGCAAGAGCCTCTGCTACCAGCTGCCCGCGCTGACGATCGCCCGAGACCGTATCGCTAGCAACGAGCCGCCGGGCGTGGCGGTAGTCTTCAGCCCGCTCATCGCGCTGATGGAGGACCAGGTCGCGGGGCTGCGTGCCAGGGGCATCGCCGCGTCGTACCTCAACTCCACGCTGAGCAGGCGCGAGCGGGAGCGCCGCCAATCGGCGCTGGCACAGGGCGCGTACGAGATCATCTACGCCACCCCCGAGCGGATGCTCAAGCCCGCGTTCGTCGAGGCGATCGGGCGCGTGCCGGGCGGCGTCACACTGCTGGCGGTCGACGAGTGCCACTGCATCAGCCGCTGGGGGCACGACCTGCGCCCGGCGTACGCCCGCGTCGGCGAGTTCGCCCATCGGCTCGGCAGCCCCACAACGATCGCGCTGACCGCCACCGCGACCGCGGAGGTCCGCGCCGATGTCCGCCGCGTGCTCGAGACCGACGACCACCGGATGCCGCTGTTTGCGGCACCTGTCGACCGCCCCAACCTGACGCTGCGCTGCCGCGATGTCTGGGATGACGCGGACAAGCTCGCTCGGATCACGGCCGTCGCCGATGAGGCCGGCGGGACAGGCATCACCTACTTTGCGCTCATCAAGGACCTCGATCGCTTCGCGACCATGCTCCGCCGCGCCCTGCCCGGCCGCTCGCTCGAGGTGTACCACGGCAAGCTCGACCCACGCGAGAAGAAACGCGTGTCAGCACGCTTTATCGAAGCCCCGGCAGGCGAACGGCTGCTGATCCTGGCGACCAATGCGTTCGGGATGGGCGTCGACCGGCCCGACATCCGCTTCGTGGTGCATGCTCAGCTTCCCGGGAGCCTCGAGAGCTACCACCAGGAAGTAGGCCGCGCTGGACGCGACGGTGAGCCGAGCGTCTGCGAGCTGCTCTACTCGCAGGACGATCTGGCGGTACAGCAGCAGTTCATCGAGTGGAAGAACCCCTCTGCGGAGCTTGTGGCAGAAGTCGTCCGCGTGATGCGTGACTCGGACCACGCCGATTTCGACGCCGACGAGCTCCGCCCGCTGATCACCGGACGCGATCGGGGCGACCGGCGTGTCGATCATGCGTTGATCGCGCTGGCCGACATGGGCGCCGTCGAACCGACCTCGGTGCGGGTCGAGCCACCGCGGTACCGCTTGGTCCGCGAGCCCGAACCGGGCGAGATCGACGCGGAGCGCACCGCCGACAAGCGTCGCAGAGACCTTGAGCGGCTCCTGACCGTCGTCGAGATGATCAAGTCGGGCAACCCGTCGGCGTCGGTCGCGCAGTACTTCGACCTCCCGCACCACCGACACGACCCCGCCCCCGAAAGGACGCAGCCATGAGTCAGCCCGCCCAGACCCTGCACCAGGCCACGGCGATCACGGGCGCAGACCCGTTCGCGACCAGGATCGAGACAGGCGTCGCGGAGACACACGCCATCGCGAGCGATGCGCCGGCCGAGCACGGCGGGCAGGGCCGCGGCCCGAGCCCCGTCGACCTGCTGACCGCCGCGCTGGCATCATGCAAGAGCATGACCGCGTCGATGTACGCCAGGCGCAAGGGCTGGCCGGTCGAGTCCATCGCGTTCGATGTCCGCCATGTCCGGCGGGCAACGGACGACGGCAAGCCGCGTGATGCGTTCGTCTGCGTCATGACCATCACGGGTGACCTCGACGAGGAGCAGCGCCGCAAGGTCTACGAAATCTCCGGCCGCTGCCCTGTGCACCTCATGCTCGCGCAGAAAACGATTGTTGAGTCCTCGCTGGCGGAGGTCTGACTGTTCTGGCCCGTGTTCAGGCTTTGGCCGCACTCGGATAGGCAACCCTGCCGTGGTAGATCGCCGTCACGCTCTTGGCAATCGATTCGGTGATGATGTGCAGGTCACGCAGCGTGAGGCCGCACTCATCGAACTGCCCATCCTCGAGCCGCTTCCGCGCGATCGAGTGGACAAGGTTCTCGATACGGCTCGGCGTCGGGTCCGCCATGGTCCTGGTGGCGCTCTCCACGGCGTCGGCGATCATGACGATCGCGACCTCGCGTGTCTGCGGCTTCGGGCCCGGGTAGCGGTACTCGACCTCTTCGGGCCGGTCGTCGGCCGAACCGCTCTCGAGCTCTTGCGCGTCCGCCCGCTGGCGGGCGCGCTCGTAAAAGTACTCCACGAGCGTTGTTCCGTGGTGCGCCTCGATGAAGTGGTACAGCGGCCGCGGCAGGCCGAACTCGCGGGCCAGCTCGAGGCCGTCCTTGACGTGCCCGACGATCACGAGAAGCGACATCGCCGGGCTCAGCTTGTCGTGCTTGTTCCGCCCGCCGGACTGGTTCTCGACAAAGTACTCGGGCTTGTTCATCTTCCCGATGTCGTGGTAGAGCACGCCGGCATACGTCAGCAGCGGGTTCGCACCGATCGCGTCTGCTGCTTGCTCTGAGATCGAGGCAACGTTCAGCGAATGGTTGTACGTCCCAGGCGCACGCCGCTGGAGCTCGCGTAGCAGCGGCTGCTTCGGGTCACGCAGCTCGATCAGCGTCATGCCGGTGGTGATGTCGAACATCCGCTCCAGCGAGGGCAGGATGAACAGCACAAGGCCCATGACCAGCACGCCGCCGAGCCCCGCCCACGCCGCGGTCGAGAAGGCCGCGGGCACGTACGCCGGGGAGTCGGTCGGCGTCATCACCAGCATCACGCCCGCGAACGGTAGCGCGACGCTGAGCCCGATCGTCAGCCCCGCCCGGATCAGCGTGCCCCGGTCGCGCAGCTCGCTGAGCTGCCATGCCGCGGCGCCGATGCCCGTCAGCATCGGCACGATGCTCAGCGCCGGTTCGCGCAGCGCTATCAGCGCTAGCGAGGCCTGCACCGTCCCGGCGATCATGGCTAGCCGTGCCTCGTACGCGATCGTGAGCACCGCGGCGGTAAAAACGAGCGGCGCAACGATCGTCAGCCCACGCAGGCTCGGACCGGCCACGGTCGCGGCGGCTGTCACGGTTACGCCTGCGAGCACCAGCCCGGCCAGCGCCGCCATCCGGCCGGGATTGCGCCGGATGCGGGGCATGTACGCGCCGACATAGCCCCCGAGCGTCAAAGCGCCGAAGCAGCTGAGCGTCACCAGCCCGGCGATCTCTAGTGCGCGGATGTGGCATGGACCCGCGGCGGCGTAGCGGCTCGCCTCCTGCTCAAGCAGCCTGAGCTGCGCCCCGCTGACGGGCTCACCCGCGCGGACGATCACCGCGCCCGGCGGCGTCTGGTCCACCTGCTCCGGGACAGCTTCGGCCGCCGCCAGCTGTCGTGCCTGTGTCTCGCTGCTGTTGAGTCTCGCTGTCGGCTCGTCGGTCGTCAGCAGCCGCGACCCGACCACACCGTGCAGCGCCGGCGGGAGCTGGGCTGCCCGACCGATCTCGCGACCCGCCGCTCGCAGCTGCGGCTCGGACCCAAGCTCGATCACTCCCGCGGCGCTGGCCAGTGCCTCGCCTTCGGTCGTAAGCAGCAGGATCTGACGTCCGATCGACGCCTGCTCGGAGGCGTACTCCTCGGGCAGCAGGATCGGCCGGAGCTCCAGCCTCCGCTGCACCGCGTCCATCCGTTCCAGCCAGCCTGTGTCGATCGAGCCATCTTCGCGTGCGAAACCGGTCAGCAGCTCGAACGCGGTCTGATCGAGGCCCTCTCCCAACCATGCGGGCATCGCCGCGACCGAGCCCGCTTCCGCCGCGATCAGCGGAAGCCGACGCAGCGGGTCGAAGATCGCCGCCACGCCCTGCGTATCCAGGTCATACACGCGCGGCTGGCTGTACTGCGCCTGATCACGCGCTGAACGGGTCGCCTCGAGGTTCACCGTCTCGACGGGCACGCGAGCGGTCACGGTTGAGCGTGCCGGCTGATCGATCGCCACCAGCGGCTGCGAACGCGACCAGGCTGTCACGGTCGTTACCAACGTCACGAACGCCACACCGATCACGAGCGCCCAGCCGAATTCAGGCGAGCGCGTGAGCATGGACGCGAGCTCGCCGGTGGTCAGCGACTGCCGACGGACCGCCACGCGCCGGCGCGAGCGGGTGCCGCTCCGCGAACCGCCCTTCGAGCCCGAGCTGGTTGATGCTGGCGGCACGGCTAGCGGGCTCCCTCGTCGCCGTAGGCATCGATCACGCGCTGCACGAGAGGGTGGCGGACCACATCGGTACGCTCGAGCGCGACGAACCCCACGCCGGGCACGCGCCGGAACCTGCGTGCGGCATCGACAAGGCCGCTCTGGTCGGCGTCGGGCAGGTCGATCTGGCTGGGGTCACCCGTCACGATCATCTTCGATCCGTGGCCCATCCGCGTAAGGAACATCTTCATCTGCGCTACGGTCGTGTTCTGGGCTTCGTCCAGGATCACGATGCTGTGATTCAGCGTCCGGCCGCGCATGTACGCGAGCGGTGCGATCTCGAGCACGTCCGATTCCATGAAGCGGCGCAGCGTTCCGAAGTCGACCATGTCGTGCAACGCGTCGAGCAGCGGGCGCAGGTACGGATTGACCTTCGCTTCAAGATCTCCGGGCAGGAAACCGAGCTTTTCTCCTGCCTCGACCGCGGGCCGCACGAGCACCATCTTGCGGACAAGATCGCTTCGCAGCATGTGGACCGCGGCGGCAACCGCCAGGTACGTCTTGCCAGTGCCCGCGGGGCCGACACCGAAGACCAGATCATGCGTACGGATCGCGTCGAGGTAGTACCTCTGATTGTCCGAGCGTGCGCGGATCTTGCGGCCGGCGTCGTAGACCTCCAGGTCGCCCTGCCACGTGACGGGCCCGCCGCGGAGGGCTTGGCGGGCGCGCGGCTCGGGCTCGTCCGCCGCGGACTGGTCGCCCGGGTCCAGCGTGCCGGCCGACGCCCGGGTTATCAGCTCGAGAACCTCTTTGCGGTCGAGCGAGCGTGAGCTGGACACGCTCTGCGCGATCGCGCTGAGCACAGCCTGCGCTGTTTCGAGCTGCGGCGCATCTCCGCTGAGCAGGATCGCGCCGTCGCGTGCGGCGATCCCGATGCCCAGCGCCTCTCGCAGCAGCTTGAGATTCCGGTCCGCCGGTCCGGCGATCGCGACCCAGTTGCCCTCGACCGCGAACCTTGCTGTGGTGGGTGTCGATGCTCGCAAGCAGGCCGGCTCCGCTCGCGGGTACGCCCGCGAGGTCCCATCCCGATCCGCCCCGGCGGCGTTGCCGGGGACACTCTGGCTATCGTACGCGTGGAGGGTCGACTCCGGTGTTTCTGACCGACCGAGGAGCGATGCGAAACACCCGGATGACGTACGAAGCGCGGTTCTGGGTCCTCGCAGGGACGCAGAGCCTCACCTGCGCGGCCGCTGCTGCCCTTGTGGGTTGCGCCGCGTCCGGTGTGCCACCTGAGCCGCCCCGATCGGACGGGCCGACGAGCCGCACGGTGCTCGCAGACTGGAATGACCTCGCAGCCGCTGTCAGCCGGGCGAGCTCCCGGCAGGCGGTCGCACCGCTCGGTTCGATGCCTGAGGAGCAGCCTGCTGCGCACATCGACCTGCTCTCGATCGATGGCCAATCGGTCACGGTCCACTTCGAAGCGCAGCAGCCCTGGACGCATGCATCGGGACCGGTGCCGATCACCATCACTGCCACGTTCGGTGAACCGTCGGATGACGCGCGCGGGGCCGCACTCGTCGCACAGATCGCTGGTTCGCTCGAGGCGCTCGCGGGCCGCGGTCACGACGCGTCCGGCCGCTAGCTCGC
>JBCCZQ010000084.1:0-12395 GCA_039187315.1 Planctomycetota bacterium
GGGGCACAACGTTCCGGGTCGATCGGCGTCCTCGGCGACGCCGCAGGTCGGGTCCGGTGAAGGTCCGACCGTGACGGCACCCATGACCAAGCCGTCGCGCGGCGGCGATACGGGGTTGGCCCGTGATTCATCGCCGGACCCGACCTGCGGCGTCGCCGAGGACGCCGATCGACCCGGAACGTTGTGCCCCCCGGGAGACATATTTGAAGCCGGCTTGTCGCGACGCTTGCGATCCATCCGTACCACTCTACGGCGCAACCGACAGCCAGACCGCCCTGTTGCCGCAGCTAGCATGCTCAATGACCACGATCGATGCCGCTGCTTCGGCTCCGACGGGCCGCGTCCACCGCTTCGCGGTGACCTGTCGGCAGGATTTGCGCGATCCTGAGGCCGCACGCCTCACACTCGAAGCCGCGGAACTCGGCATCGAAGCCGATAGCATCCGCTTCGCACGCGTCTATCTCATCGAAGCCGATCTCACCGACGAGCAGGCCGCCCTCATCGCTCGGGAACTGCTCACCGACCCGGTCGCGGAGCGGATGCTCAATGGGGAAGCGATCGGCCCCGCGATCGAGGTCCACCCGCTGCCGGGCGTGATGGACCCCGCCGCCCAGTCGGTTGCCGATGCCATCGCCGACCTGATCGGGCTCCGGCCGCCCGTCCAGACCGGACGACGCTACGAGTTCGGTTCCCTGACCGCAGACCGCGCCGAGGCTCTGATCACCCGCTTGCGCGCGAATACGGTCATCCATCGTGTGCACAGGGGCACGTTCGTTCCCGAGGCATTGCCCGCGGGATCGCTGAGCAGCTTCCAGCTCACGCATATCCCGATCCGCGAGCTCGACGACGCAGGCCTCGAACAGCTCAGTCGTGACGGCCATCTCTTTCTCGACCTGCACGAGATGCGGGCCGTGCGCGACGAGTACTGCGCTCTCGGCCGCGAGCCGACCGACATCGAGCTCGAAACCATCGCGCAGACCTGGTCCGAGCATTGCGTCCATAAGACGCTGAAGAGCACCATCCGCTACACAGGCATGACCGATGATGACCCGATCGACTGGACCGACCGCCCGGGGCACACACGCAAGCCCGACGGCTCGGTCACGATCGACAACCTTCTCAAGTCAACTGTTGCCGCCGCGACGTTCGAGCTCATCGAAGAGGGCTTGGACTGGACCCTCTCGGTCTTCGTCGACAACGCGGGCATCATCAGGTTCGATGATGACACAGCGATCTGCGTCAAGGTGGAGACACACAACCACCCGAGCGCGATCGAGCCCTACGGCGGGGCGGCGACCGGTATCGGCGGGTGTATCCGAGACATCATCGGCACCGGGCTCGCCGCCAAGCCGATCGCCTCGACCGATGTCTTCTGTGTCGGAACACCAACGATCGAGACCGTCCCCGAAGGCTGCATTCCACCGATGCGCGTGCTCGACCAGGTCGTCGCGGGCGTCCGCGACTACGGCAACCGCATGGGCATCCCCACGCTCAACGGCGCCGTCTGGTTCGATGACCGCTACGTCGGCAACCCGCTGGTCTACTGCGGCTGCGTCGGCATCATGCCGACCGACAAGATCGAGGGCCACGCCAAGCCGGGCGACCTGATCGTCGCTCTGGGGGGGCGCACGGGTCGTGACGGCATCCACGGCGCAACGTTCAGCTCAGCCGAGCTGACCGACACCCACGCCGACGAGTTCAGCCACGCCGTCCAGATCGGCAACGCCATCGAAGAGAAGCGAGTCCTCGACGCGATCCTCCGCGCCCGCGATGCCGAGCGGGGCTGCCTTTTCTCAGCCATCACAGACTGCGGCGCGGGTGGCTTCAGCTCCGCAGTCGGCGAGATGGGCGAACACGTCGGCGCCACTGTCCATCTCGATCGAGCGCCGCTCAAGTACGACGGCCTGACCTACACCGAGATCTGGATCAGCGAAGCACAGGAGCGCATGGTCCTCGCCGTACCCGAAGGCAACCTAACCGCGCTGCAAGCGATCTGCGACGAGGAGCACGTCGAGTTGGCCGTGCTCGGCACGTTCGGCGTTACAAACGACGCGGGCGAGCCCGAGCTTGTGCTCAACTATCACGAGCACGAGGTCGGCAGGCTCCCGATGCCCTTCCTCCACGACGGCATCCCCACCCCGACCCGAGAGGCCGTGTGGACCAAGCCGAAGCCACAGACCATCGCGACCGCGGACGAGCCGCCGACTGTTCGCGAAGCTCTGCTCACGCTCTTGGCCCACCCCAACATCGCCAGCAAGCGGTCGATCATCCGCCAGTACGACCACGAGGTACAGGGCAACACCGTCCTCAAGCCGCTGGTCGGCCCAGGCGGCGAAGGCCCGGGCGACGCCGCGGTCATCGAGCCCGTGCCAGGCTCCGGCAAGGGCCTCGCGATCGCCTGCGGGCTCGCCACAAACGTCGGCGACCCGGCGCTCGGGGGCGACCCGTACGAGATGGCCCTCGCCGCGATCGACGAGTGCGTCCGCAACCTCGTCTGCGTCGGCGCCGACCCCGACCGCATCGCCATCCTCGATAATTTCTGCTGGCCCAGCTGCAAGAAGCCGGAGAATCTCGCCTCGCTCGTCCGCGCCGCAGAAGGCTGCTACGACGGCGCCAAGGCCTACCGCACACCCTTCATCAGCGGCAAGGACTCGCTCAACAACCAGTTCACCACCAAAGAAGGCACCACCATCGAGATCCCCCCCACGCTCCTGATCACCGGCGTCGGGATCGTGCACGATGTCACCAAGTGCGTGACGATGGACGCGAAGCGGGCAGGGAACCGGCTTGTGGCCGTCACACCGGAGTCTCTTGAGACTTGGATGACATCATGTTCACACTATGAAACAACTTTCAGCATCATCGAAGACGCACTCGAGAGACGGCAGTCATACCGTCCAACGAATCCCAATCTTGACGCATCGGTCAGCAGCTTTGTCGCCGAGCTCATATCGGAGGGTGTCGTAAAGGCTGCGCACGATGTTTCTGATGGAGGCTTGCTTGTCGCGGTCGCCGAGATGTTGGTTGCCGGGAACGAGAGTCTCGGCGCGGAGATCGACGAGGACGCGTTCGACCCCGATCCTGCAGTACTCTTCGGCGAGCCTCGCGCTTCGTTCGTGCTCGAAATCGATCCTGACGAGCAGGTTATCGATCGCATGTCTGTCACGGCACGCGAACGAGGCTACGAGGTACGCGACCTCGGGCGCGTCGTGGACACACCACACTTGTCGCTCACACCATGGAAACAAGATCGCTTGACGATCTCAGTCGCCGACCTCGCCGACGCCTGGCTCAACGGGATCACGCTCTGACGGATTTGCACGAAAAAGGGCGTGCCTCGAATGGCACGCCCTGAGAGTGAGTCGCTGATCTCGGCTTACGGCCGAGCCGGCTCGAGAGGGTCCCATTCGGGCTGGTTCGTCCGCCGCGCTTCATCGCTCCAGAGGCGACGGTCGCGGAGTTCCTCATCGGAGACCATGCCCGAGTGGCCGTCGAAAAAGCCGACGACGGCTCTACCGGCGTACCGCGGGTGGGCATTGTTGTAGTCATCGGCCCGCGTGTCGGTTGTCCAGGGATCGAGTTCGGACAGAAGCGGCGGCGGCGTCGCAACGTGGTAGCCGTCGACCTGGTCGCCCCCTCCGAAGCTCCCGTACGCGGAAACAAACGTCAACAGCTCGGAGGGCACCAGCGGATCGCTGACCCGTCGGACGTACCGCCCGGCGTTGTAGATCGCCTCGACGCGAGACGTCGGCGCAAGCGTGCTGCCACCGACATAGTTCGTGTTGAGCGCGAACGATGGAAGCACGCTGATCTGGTAGTTCCACTCCTCAAGCCGGCCGTTGAAATCGCTGCGGTCACGCACCAGCGAGCCCCTCGCATTCACGTGCGTCGTCCCCGACCACGTATATTCGAAATACTCACCGAGGTAGTACGGGTAGCGCGTCTTGGTCAACGGGTCCTGGATCGGGATCCCGGCCTCGTTGTCCACCTCGTTGCTGAAAGCATCGAAGATGCTCCAGCCACCCTGGACCACACGTCCATCGTTGTCATCGCTGTAGAGTGTGTGCGCCTGCATCAGCGACCGCGTGGCGGCCAGCTCGACGACCTGCCTGCCCGTCTCCCGGGCCTTGCCCAACGCCGGGAGCAGGATGCCGATCAGCAGCGCGATGATCGCGATAACGACCAGGAGCTCGATCAGCGTAAAACCGGCCTGTCCCCTCTTCGGGAGCGGAATCATGGGCAGCCCTCACCAACAAACGCCGTCACCCACGCGAAGAAGTCGCTATCCGTGCAGGTGCCGTCGAGGTTCACATCGCACGCCGTTTCCTGCTCGGGCGTTCGCGGGTCAGCCACAAACACCGTCACCCACGCGAAGAAGTCGCTGTCGGTCAGGCTGCCGTCACCGTTGACATCAGCCGGACACGAGTCCCCGACCAGAGCCAGTGTATCGACCGAAAGCCGGTCCAGACTTGCCGAAGATCCGGCGGCCTCGAACGTGATCGTGACTTGGCTGGTCGCCGGCAGTTCGAACCGCCACAGGTAGTCCTGGATAACGCCGCCGAAGCCCTCCACAATCTGTTCGAACAGCAGTTCTTCACGCTCTACCGGCTCCAAGCCGTTGGCCAGCACCGAGCTCTGGTCGAGGATGTTCCCGAGCGTCCGCGTCTGGAGGATCACCTGGACGGTGCCACCCGGAGTCTCGAACGTGGGCACAACCACCTCCCATTCGAGCGTGCTGCTGAACGAGTAGATGTTGGATGTGCTTGTGATGAAGCCGCCTCCGGTGAGCACGGCGACGTACGGAACGACCTCGCCGCCGAAACCCTCAGGGAAGCTCGCAATATCCGGCTCGTTCTGGGCGCCCACAACCGCGGTGGAAAAGTCGTCCCATTCGTGATGCGTCGAATCGGTAGCGCCACGCGTCCAGCCGAAATCATCGGGCATGACGAACTGTGCCGCTACTGGTGCGGCGAGAAGACCAAGAGTCGCAGCGAAGACTGTGCTACGCGTATGCATGTCTGGAAGCCTCCAAGAAACCCGGGCCACGCGGGCCCTCTGTTGCAACTTGGCAGGATTTCATCCTGCGAGACAGGACACCTCCCAGTTTACCTCTGTTGAGAATCAGTCTCAACTCATGAAGGCGGCATTTCGGTCTCCGGCCAGTCTCACCTGGGCGGACAACGGAACAGGAACGCTTATCGCAGCCCGTACTCTTTGAGCTTCCGGTAGAGCGTCCGCTCTCCGATCCCGAGCAGGGCAGCCGCCCGCTCGCGGTTGCCGTTGGTGACCTGGAGCGTCTCGCGGATGGCCCGCTTTTCGATGAGGTCAAGGCTGGTACCGGCCAGCGAGCCCCCGAACGTGCCGGCACCGGATGCCTCGGCCACGCCATCGCCCGCCTCATACTCACGGATGTCGCCCGGAAGGTGGTCGAGCCCGAGTTCGATCGATCTGCTGTCCTGGGCTTCCGCGCGGGTATCCCCGGACGCGTTGGCCGAACCGATCGCTGTCACGACCATGTTTTGTACAACGTTGAGCAGCTGCCGGACGTTGCCGGGCCAGTCGAACGCGGTCAGCTTCAGCATCGCCGCGTGGCTGATGGTCGGCGTCGGCTGATCGGGGGCCATCTGCTCGGCGTAGGTCCCGATGCCGTGCGCCACGATCGGTGGGATGTCGGCCCGGCGCTCCCGCAGCGGCGGGATGTGGATATGCGAGCCGTTGATCCGGAAGAACAGGTCCTCCCGGAACACGCCTTCGCGCGATGCCTCGGCCAAGTCCTTGTTCGTCGCGCTGACAAAACGAACATCGATGGGGCGCGGCTCGTTCGCGCCGAGCCGGACCACCTCGCCCGACTCGAGCACCCGCAGCAGCGTCGGCTGCATGCTCAGCGGCATGTCTCCGATCTCGTCGAGGAAGAGCGTGCCTCCGGAGGCGTACTCGAACACGCCCTCTCGATCCTTCTCCGCGCCCGTGTACGCGCCGCGTACGTGACCGAACAGCTGGTCCTCGAGCAGGCTCTCGCTCTGGCCTGCGCAGTTAAAGGTCACGTACCGGGCCGACGATCTGCGGCTGTTGCGGTGCACAGCCCGCGCGATCAGCTCTTTGCCCGTCCCGCTCTCGCCGGTGATCAGCACAGGGATCGTTGATGCCGCCACGGTCCGGACCGTCGTGAGCACGCGGCGCATCGGCTCGCTGACCGCGATAAGGCCCTCGAAGCCCGACAGCTCGATCTCATCGCGCAGCTCATGGTTCTGGTGACGCAGCAGCACCGTTTCGGCGGCTCGACCGACCAGGTTGCGGAAGACCTCCAGGTCGAGCGGCTTCTCGATGAAGTCGTACACACCCACTTTGAAAGCGGACCGCGCCGTCGCAACGTCGCCGTGCGCGGTGACCATGATCGCCTCGGCGTTCGGCTGCAGCGCGCCGACCGCCGCCAGGACGACCAGGCCCGCGTCCGCGCCGTCGGCCGCGACGCTCCGGCCCTCGTATGCCTGGCCCGCGCTGGTCGGCATCCGGAGATCGGTGACGACGATGTCGAACATACCGTTCCGCAGCTCGTCGACGGCCTCGTCGACGCTGCTCACGACCGTGCTCACGTGCCCGGGCTTGCGCAGCGCTTCGGCCATCACGTCGGCGTGATCGGCCTCGTCTTCCACGATCAGGACCTGCGCGCGGGCTTCGATACGGGACATCCGCGGATCTTATCCACGGCGCATCGCGCCCGCGCCGTGGCGGGCCGCCCCGCACCACGCGACCGCCAGAGCATCAGCGATGTCCGAAGGACTCGGCCGTTCATCCAGACCGAACAGCCGCTGCACCGAGGCCTGCATCTGCGGCTTGGTTGCCCGGCCCGAGCCCGCCGCGGCCCGTTTGACCTCCGCCGGAGGCAGCTCAACCAGCTCGACCCCAGCCCGACGGATCGCCAGCAGGATGACACCCCGCGCGTGCGCCATCGTGATCACGGTGCCCGGGTGCCGCGGGTTGCTGAACAGTGCCTCGATGCAGACCAGCGACGGGGTCGTGCGAGCGAGCAGGTCATCAAGATCGCGTTCGAGCTCGACCAGACGCGCCGCGAGCTCGGGCGTCGGCCCGCCGCTGGGGCAAAGCCGGAAAACACCCGCCTCGACGATCCCTGGGCGCCCGCCGAGGGTCGGGGGTGTCGCGATGCACCCGTACCCGGTTACGCGTGTTCCTGGATCGATGCCGAGCACCCGCACGTCCAGAGTCTACCGCAAGCACCGGCGGCTAGTCTCGGCCTTGGTAGTGCGAGAGCCAGTGCACGACCGTCCGAGCCAGAATGTCCGTCTCAAGGTTGCACCGGTCGCCGACGCGCAGGCCGCCGAGCGTGGTCTTCTCCAGCGTGACCGGGATGAGCGCGAGCTCGAAGCATTCCGCATCCGTATCGACTGCCGCGACCGTCAGGCTTACGCCATCGACCGTCACCGAGCCCTTGGGCGTGATACACGGCATGAGATCACAGGGTGCGCCAACGGCGACACGCCACTCGCCGTCGCTCGTTACGGCCTTGACTGTGCCCACGCCGTCGACGTGGCCCTGGACAACATGCCCGCCGAGCATCGTCGTCGGCGTGCAGCTTGTCTCGAGGTTCACCCGTGCGCCGGCCTGAAAACCGCCAAGGACCGTGCGGGCCAGCGTCTCGTGGACAACATCGAAATCCAGGACCCCCGGCCCGCCGTCAGCGACGGGTTCGTTCGCGACCGTCAGGCAGCATCCGCTCACGCTGATGGAATCGCCGTGTGAGATCGCGGCACACCACTCGGCCTGGATACGCAGGCATCGGCCCGCGGGTGTCGGCTCTGAGTCGATGACGGTCCCGATCGTTTGCACCAGCCCCGTGAACATGCTCAGGCCCTTTCATCCGCACCGCATCCACATCCGGCAGGGCTGCGGCTGACCGCCACGCGCCCTACCCTGAGCCTACGCCGGCCGAGCTGCCACGCCATCCGCCGGCCGAGCCCACCACCGATGGAGCCTTCCGTGAGACGACACGCCGCCGCCCGCCTCTGCCGCGCTTCAGTACTGGGATTTGTGGCTCTGACCGCCGCGATGGGCACGCTCGTCGGCTGCACCAAGCCGACCGGCCTGACTGTCGAGCAACGCATCGCCAGCCTGCCGATCTCCAACGCCGAGTGGCGAGAGCTGGGCTACCGCTGGGACTGGAAGGCCGCCCCGGTCGTCGGGACCGGGCAGGGCCCCCGCTTCACGGTCGTGGGGCCGGACCTGGTCGTGTTCCAGGAAACGGGCGGCACCGTGAGCGCGATCGCGGCCGGCGTTGGCAGCACCATCTGGGAGAACCGGCTCGCGGGCAAGCTCACGCGGTTCACAGGCGCACAGATCCTCGGCGACCGTGTCTTTGTCGCGAGCCAGGCCGAGCTGTTCATCCTCGACGCCACCACCGGCGAGCTGGTCGACCGGCAGCAGTTCGAGCGGCTGGTCAACACCCCCCCGCTTGTGCTGGGCGACCTGGTCGTTGTCGGCAGCAACTCGGGTGAACTGATGGGCCACTTCGTCCCAGCTCGCCTCAAGGCGTGGGGCCACCTGATGCCGGGCGTGTTTGAGCAGCAGACCGTGGATGTCGGCGGGATTGTCGCCAACGTCACCACACGCGGACGCATCATCTTCGTTGATCCGATCTCCAAGCGCCAGACAGGGTTGAACGATATCTTCGACGGCCCCGGTGCAGAACTGGGCGCCGGCGATGGACGGTTGTACGTCGCCAGTCTCGACCAGTCGCTCTACGCCTTCGATCCCCTCACCGGCGGCAAGGTCTGGCAGAAACGAACACCCGATGCCATCCGCGCCAAGCCCGTGTATCACAGCGGCGTGGTGTACTGCTCGTTCCGCGAGGACGGGCTGACGGCGCTCGATGCTGCGACCGGCGAAACGCTCTGGAACAACCCGGAGCAGCGAGGCAACGTCGTCGCAGTGCGAAACGGCCGCCTGCTCGTCCACGACGGAGGCCAAATCAGCCTCATCGACCCCCAGCGCGGCTCACGCCTCGGCGAGATCGGCATACCCAATATCCACACCATCACGACCGACCAGTTCGAAGACGGCAACCTCTATCTGACCAGTACCGAGGGCGTGATCGCCAGGTTTGTCCCCGCTGGCTGATTCACGACGCTCCTGAGACGACCGCACCGTGACGCAGACGCACCCGATCCGCCGAGCCCTGCTGTCCGTCAGCGACAAGCGCGGGATCACGGAGATCGGCGCCGCGCTCCATGAACTCGGTATCGATCTGCTATCTACCGGCGGAACCGCACGAGCCCTCCGGGAAGCCGGACTCCCGGTGACCGATGTTGCTGACGTCACAGGAAGCCCAGAGATGCTCGGCGGACGGGTCAAGACCCTCCACCCAGCGATTCACGGCGGTCTGCTTGGGCGGCGCGATCTCAGCGAGCACATCCAGCAGATGCGAGAGCACGCCATCGACCCGATCGACCTGCTCATCGTGAACCTGTACCCGTTCGAGGCCACCATCGCCAAGCCAGGCGTCACTGACGAAGAAGCGATCGAGCAGATCGACATCGGCGGTCCAGCCATGATCCGGTCTGCCGCGAAGAACCATGCGAGCGTGACCGTCGTCACCGAGCCTGCGCAGTACGCAGAGCTGATCGATGAGCTCGGGACGAACCACGGCTCAACGTCGCCTGATCTCCGACGCAGGTTTGCGGCCGCGGCATTCGCACGGACGAGCGCCTACGACCACGCAATCACGGCCTACCTCAGCAACACGGTGCAGGCACCCGTCGCGCTTCCTGAGAGCCTCACGATCGAGCTTGAGCGCAACGGGATGCTGCGCTACGGCGAGAACCCGCATCAGCCGGCCGCGGTCTACCGCCGAACCGGAGCTTCGCCATCAGGCGTGCTGGGTGCCGAGCAGCTGCACGGCAAGGCACTGTCGTACAACAACATCGCCGACGCCTCAGCCGCATGGGCCGCCGCCCGAACGATCGATAGCGCCGTTCCAGGCGCTGTCGCCGCGGTCATTGTCAAGCACGCCAACCCCTGCGGCGCCGCGAGAGCCGGGCTGGCATCCGATGCCATCGATGCTGCCTTCGCGGGCGATCCGACCGCGGCGTTCGGAGGCATCCTCGCCGTGACATCCGAGATCGATGCTCCTGCCGCCCAGCGCCTGTGCGCCGAAGGAGTCTTCCTCGAAGTCGTCGTGGCTCCGGAGTTCAGCGCTCAAGCGATCGACCGTCTCCGAGACCGATGGACGAACCTGCGGCTCTTGCGCATCCGGCATGATGAGCCCGTGCTGCGCACGGTCCGTCTGCTTCCCGGTGGCGCGATCGTTCAGACGCCCGACCGGGTGTCGCCAGACGCGGCATCATGGAAGCATGCCGCGGGCCCCGAACCCTCGAGCGAGATGCTCGCCGCGGGGGCAACGCTTGAGCCGGTCGCCGCAGCGCTTGCAAGCAACGCGGTCGCCGTCGGCGGGATCGATCCCGGCCGGACCGGCTGCGTGCGGCTGTTCGGCGCTGGTGCAGGGCAGATGGACAGAGTCACGGCATGCCGGCTCGCAGTCGAAAAGGCCGGCACCCTGGCTCGTGGTGCCATCGCGATCAGCGACGCGTTCTTCCCGTTCTCGGACGGCCCGGAGCTGCTGTCCGATGCGGGCGTCGCCATGATCGTCCATCCTGGCGGCTCGAAACGCGACGGTGACACGTTCAGATTGTGCGAAGAACGCGGTGTCACGTGCATGACGACCGGGACACGCCACTTCCGCCACGAGCCGCTCTCGTAGGCAGTCAGCATCGGGCGTGTTGCTGGCGTGCCGGCTTCACGATACGATCCTTGCAAGATCGGATCGTGTCCCACCGGACGCCCCGCGATGGAGCGCGGCGACCGCCCGGCGGGCTTGCATCCCAGCAGGAAGCATGACAAGCAAGCGACACACCGCTCTGGCGCACCCCGTATCGGCACCCACCGCCGGCCTGCAGCCCTGCGCGCTCGACACCAAGGTGCTCGTCCTCAACAAGCTCTATCTCGCGGTACGGGTTATCTCTGCCAAGCGCGCGTTCTGCATGCTTGCCCGCGACCACGCGGAGGTCATCCATGTCGACGGAGGCCACTACCTCAACTACGACTTCGCATCATGGGCGGAACTCTCGCAGCTAGCCGCCGAGTACGAACGTGACCAACACGACTGGATCCGTACCGTCCGCTACGACATCGCCGTGCCCAGGATCATCCGCCTGCTCGGCTACGACCGGCTGCCCGCGCAGCGTGTCAAGCTGAACCGCCGAAACCTCTTCGCGCGCGACCGCAACCGCTGCCAGTACTGCGGGCAACACTTCCCGACGAGTGAACTCTCGATCGATCACGTCGTTCCACGCTCGCAGGGCGGCGGTGACTCGTGGACCAACCTTGTCTGCGCCTGCATCCGCTGCAACGCCAAGAAGGGCGGCCGGACGCCGGCCCAGGCCAACATGGCCCTCGTCCGCACGCCGGAGCAGCCCAAGCGCAACCCGCTCATCTCGATGCGGATGGGCTCCGAACGCTACCAGGTCTGGAGCGAGTTCCTCAACAACGCGTACTGGTCCGTCGAACTCCGCTAGCACCAAAGACGTGTCTCACCGCCCGGCTGCGGCGTTCTGCTCGGCATCGGGGAAGCGGTACTTCCCGCCGAACGTCTCGCATCCATCCGGCAACGCATCCAGCGACGCGAACATCTTCGCGAAGCGAGGGCCCCACAGCTCTTTGGCGCTTGTGAGCGTGGTGCGGTAGGTTTCGGGGATCACGACGTGACCGGCCGGGTCTGCAGGCTCGCGGGGCACGTAGGTGTAGACACGCCGATAGCGATCACGTGCGCGAAGGAACTCCTCGTCGTAGATGATCTGCTCTGTCACGTCAACGCGGTCGTAGAAGCGCTCACGCGTATCCAGCCTGTCGAGATCGTCGCCCCGCACGGGCACGAGCACGCCGCTGCACCGAGCGCCGCTTGCCGCCTCAAGGCCCAGGAAACGCACGGAGCGGCGAGCGGCATCCTGCACCGACACGATCTCCTGCTCGTAGTTCCAGGCCCGGTTCATCCCTGCCAGTTCGGCCGGCCAGAGCCGCGCGATGTGGAACGGTGACCAAGGCCCACGAACGGTTCGCGCCGCGCTATCGGGGTGCACAAGCGAGCCGTAGCCAAACACAGCCGTGTCGGTCACCAGCCTGCGGGGCGACCGGAGCAGGCGCCGGGGTGTGCCGCTGCCGGTCTGTATCGGGCTGCTGCGCTGTTCTTCAGCCCGCATAACGGCGGCGACCTGCTCCCAGTCCTCCAGCAAGCTCGCGCGGTGCAGAACGATGCGCTGCATCAGCACGTAGGCGCTCAGCCCTTCGAAGTAGCGCTGGGTAATCGAGGCGAACACATCTCGGAAGTA
>JBCCZQ010000085.1:0-12289 GCA_039187315.1 Planctomycetota bacterium
CAAGACGACCACGCTGGCGAAGCTCGCGGCCCGCGCGAAGCTGCGCCACGGTCGATCCGTCGGGCTCATCACGACCGATACCTATCGCATAGCAGCCGTCGAGCAGCTACGGACGTACGCAGAGATCATCGGCCTGCCGCTAAAGGTCGTCGCGGATCCGAGCGAGATGCCCGAGGCGCTCGAGTCGATGGCCACGCTCGACGAGGTCCTAATCGACACGGCCGGGCGCAGCCAGCACGACACCGAACGCCTGACCGAGCTGCGGAGCTACCTCGACCAGGCCGATCCGCACGAGACGCATCTGGTGCTGTCCTGCGTGGCATCCGACGCGGTGCTGGCCCGCGCCGCCGAGCGTTTCGGTGCGCTCGGTCCGAACCGTCTCTTGATGACCAAGCTCGACGAAGCCGTCGAGCTCGGGGTCTTGCTCGGCCTGCTGAGCAAGGTCGGTGCGCCGCTCAGCTATGTCACAACCGGCCAGGAGGTCCCGGACGACATCGAGCCGGCCGGCGCCGAACGCCTTGCTCGGCAGATCCTCGCCGGGGGCGTCCAGGCGTGAGCCGCGGGCCCGCAACACACGACCAGGCCAACGCCCTGCGCAGCCTGCTCGAGGGGGCGCCGCACCGCCGGGCGAGCCGGCTGAGCCGAAAGCCAGCCCTGCCCGCGCGCCAGCCGCCGCCGACCATCGCCGTCGCTTCCGGCAAGGGTGGCGTCGGCAAGACGGTCCTCGCTGTCACGCTGGCGGCGATCGAAGCCCGCCGATCCGCCGTGACCCTTCTCGATACTGATTTCGGCGCCGCCAACGCCGACGTCATGCTCGGCATCGCGCCGATGCGACGGCTCGACGAGTGCTTCCGAGCACGCTTTGCCCCCGGGCACCGGCCCGTCGACCTCGCCATCGAGATCGAGCCCGGCTTTGCGATCGTGCCGGGGCTGATCGGCGCCGCCCACCGTCCCAGCGCCGACGACCGGCGCGGGCTGATCGACTCGCTCGCCGACTTCGCCGACCGTTCGCGCCTGCTGGTATTGGACGCCTCAGCTGGCGTGGACAGGTCGGCGATCGATGTTCTCGGCGCGGCCGACTGCCCGCTGATCGTGACCACGCCGGACCCGACCGCGATCGCCGACGCCTACGCCATGCTCAAGAGCTTTCGGCTCGTGCACGGCGACGCAGCTGCGCGGCGGGCCCTGCTTGTCGTCAACCAGGCAGATAGCCGCCAGGCCGGCCAGCGGGTCCATAAGCGGATCGCCGCCGTGGCCGAACGCTTCCTGGGCTTCCGACCGGGCCTGGCTGGTGTGATCCCAGTTGATCGCAGGATCGCGGAAGGCGTCCGCAGGCAGCAGCCGACCGCCATGCACAGACGCTGGACGCCGGCGTTGCGAGCAGCCGCACGAATCGCGGAGATAACGGTCTCGAGTGCAAATCACGCGCATTCCTTGCGCGTACACCGGGCTCTTTCACCTGTTGTGGGTGGTGACAGGTGCGGCTCCGGACGAGTGTGACGGCTATGCCGAAAAAACGGCGCGTGGTTCCGGGATTGCTCTGAAGTCGGCCAAGGCCGGGCCGATACCGAAGTCAGGAGCAGCCGCGCGTGCAGCAAGTGGAGAGTGTGAGTACCGGTTCGATCCCGCGTATCAGCGCGGGTGTCTGCGCGCTCGCGTCCTTCGCGGTTGTCGTGCTAACTGGTTTGGCCGCGCAGAACGCCGCAGGGCACGTGCTCGGCAAGGCCCTGGTCGCGATGCTGCTGGGATACGTCATCGGCAGCGTGATCGGTATGGTGCTCGAGTCCGTCGTCCGTGGCCATCTCGCGGGCTATGCGGAGCGTCACCCGGTCCGCGAAGCAGCGGGCGTTCCCGCGCCCGATGCCGAGGGAGCGATCGAGAGCGTGTAGCGATCGGAGTCGACGCCCGGTTGCACACCCGCAGCCGCAGCCATATACTCCGCTCGCTCAAGGATGAGCAGCAGCGTGCCACCGCCGGGGGAAGCGAGCAGGGCCTCGCGCAGCGGGCGGCACCATGACGGATCGGCACAGCGAGCCGGTCCCAGGGTCAAGGAGCCGACCGTTGCCCACGGCACACACGAAACGCACATCGTCCAGCCGCAGCCGATCAGGCGGCGCTGACAAGCCAGGGTCGAAGCGCGCGCCGAAGAAGTCGCCGGACGCCGAGAACGCCGCGACGGATTACGCCCAGTGGAACCCGGACGATCTCTGGGCCGAGTACCGCAAGACCAAGTCGCAGGACATCCGCAACTACCTCATGGAAAAGTACTACCCGCTCGTGCGTTACCACGCCGAACGGGTCCACGCGCGGCTGCCCGACGAGGTGAACATCGAAGACCTCGTGCAGGCCGGCATCTTTGGGCTCTGCGACGCGATCAATGCCTATGACACCGAACGGCAGGTCAAGTTCGAGACCTACTGCGCCCCGCGCATCCGCGGTGCGATCCTCGACGAGCTGCGCCTGATGGATTGGGTCCCCAGGCTCGTCCGCCACCGCTCGAACAAGGTCGAGCAGGCCCGCCAGAAGCTTGAGATGGCTTCGGGACGCCCGGCGAGCGACGATGAGATCGCCACACGTCTCGGCGTTGATGAGGAAGAGTACGAGAAGATCCGCCGCGATTCGTCCGCCGTGGGCACCTTCAGCCTGACACGCAAAGCCTACTCGTCCGACGGTGACAAGGATGTCCGCGAGATTGATGTCATCCGCGATGACACCCAGATCAACCCGGTCCAGACCCTAGAACGCAAGGACCTCCAGGACCTGATCACCAAGGGCCTGAGCCGCGCCGAACGGCTCATCATCATCCTCTATTACTTCGAGGGCATGACGATGAAGGAGATCGGCACGACGCTGGACCTCTCCGAGTCCCGCGTCAGCCAGATGCACAGCTCG
This sequence comes from Planctomycetota bacterium, assembly GCA_039187315.1. Taxonomy (GTDB): domain Bacteria; phylum Planctomycetota; class Phycisphaerae; order Phycisphaerales; family UBA1924; genus JANQQZ01. The sequence continues at coordinate 2,893 of JBCCZQ010000085.1, forward strand.
ATCCTCGCCCGCGTTAAGGCGCAGGTGCAGCACCGCATCCGCGAGCTCGAGCCAACCGGCTGACCGCTTCGGGCTTGCCACGGCCTGTCGTACCCGCGACACTTCCGGCATGCCCCGCGCGTGCATCGGTCTCGGTAGCAACCTCGGCGACCGCCGATCAATGCTCGACATGGCTCTCGGGCTGCTGCGTGATACTGCTGGAATTCCCGGCGTGCGGCTCTCGCCGGTCATCGAGACCGAGCCAGTCGGCCCGCCCGGGCAGGGCCCCTATCTCAACGCTGCTGCTTCGTTCGAGACAACCCTCACCGCGCGAACACTGCTTGACCGTCTTCTGACCATCGAACGCCGGCTTGGCCGTGACCGCGCGGGCACGCAGCGGTGGGGACCCCGCACAATCGACCTCGACCTCCTGCTCTTCGGGGACTCTGTGATCAACGAGCCAGGGCTGGTCGTGCCGCACCCGAGGCTCACCGAGCGTCGTTTCGTCCTCGGGCCGCTCGCGGCTATCGAGCCGGATCTGATCGTCCCTGGCACCGGGCGTTGCGTGCGCGAACTGCTCGCCGAGCTGCCCGAGGGTGTCGCGTGAGGCTCGTCCTCGGCATGCTGTTCTGTTGCTTCGCGAGCACCGCAGCGCCGCAGCCTGGTACGACCGTTGACGAAGCGTTGGCCAGGCTGCACGCTGCTTACCTGCCAGCGGCAGACCGTCCACCGATCGGCGAGCGCCTTGCGCTGGAGATCGTCGGCGCAACGGGCATGCCGCAGTCGACAAGCGCCGAGATCCGGGTCGGCTGGGATGAAGGCCCGGTGCTCGCGTTGAGCCTGGACGCCTTCCGTGCGCACGCATCGGCTCATGTAGTCCGCGTGGAGCGCGAAGGGCTCACATCCTCGCGTTTGCTGTTCGAGAGGCCATCCGCGGGCAACGAGCCGAAACGTGGAATCCTCGAGTCCATGCCCCTCGGCGCGATGCCCCAGCTCTGGGGCTTGGCGGCCGAGGGCGTGGTGATCGACCCGCTACTCGGCAGGCTCATATTCGATCGGGTCGAGCACGCCGAGGGTTCGGATCATCTCCGCGTGACGGGCCGGTCTCCCGCCGGGCCTGCGGTTATCACCCTCCATGCGACAAGCGGCCGCGTGATCGCCTTCGAGGCCGATGCCCGCGATGGGCGCGTACGGCTCCGTGCGTTTCCGATCGATCCGCCAGCCGTAGAGACATGGCGTATCCAGCGCATGGGCAGACGGATCGTTACGCGGCTTGATCAGCTCGTGATCCGCGGCGAGCCGTACGGCCCCGGCTCGATCCTGCCCGATCTTCCGGTGCGGACCGCATCGGCGCCCGAGCAGCCTTTCTCGATCGGCGACTGGCTGGACGATCGTCCCGCGGGAGGGCCAGCCGTCGGCTGGACGGTCGTGCTCTTTGTGATCGGGCCTGCTGCTTCCGACGCCACCATCGCCGGAGTACGTTCCTCGCTCAGCGCGGCGGCAGGACGCAGGCGTGCGGAGGCAAACGACGCCGAGCGCTATTGGCTGCGCTATCGGCTCAGGCCTGTGGTCATCGTGGATGCGCCCCAGCCCGCCGTCACGGTCTCGACGCCCAACATCTCTGAGGATGTGGTCGTCACGACGGATGTCTCGCAGACGATCGACCGGATGCCCGTCGGCGCATCGGCGTGGGTGGTCGCCATCGATAGGGACCGTGTCATCGGAGCGGTCGGAGCGGTTGGTGATGACGACGGTTGGTCAGAACGGTTCGTCGACACGATGGTTCGCTCGGGGATGGGCGACGCGGGCGAGCGTGGTGATTAGCCAGCCTCAGCGCGCGGGTGGGCGTCGTCGTACGCGTCGCGGAGCCGCTGGGTCGACATGTGCGTGTAGACCTGCGTGGTGCTCAGCGACTGGTGGCCGAGCAGCTCCTGCACGCTGCGCAGATCGGCGCCGTTGTCGAGCAGGTGCGTGGCGAAGCTGTGCCGGAGCGTGTGCGGGCTGATCGAGGGGTCGAGGCCCACGCTGCGGAGGTACTTGTCGAGCTTGCGGCGGACCGAGCGGCTTGAGAGCCGCTGGGCGTGCTTGTTCAGGAACAGCGGCTTGCTGGCCGTCCCGTTCTGCCAGACGGCGCCGAAATGGGGGTCGTTTGAGGCCATGTCGATGTAACGCGTGATGGCGTCGATCGCGTGGGCCCCGAGCGGCACCAGCCGCTCCTTATTGCCCTTGCCTCGCACGCGCATCGCCTGTCCGGGCAGGTCGAGGTCATCGCGGTCGAGGCCGACGAGCTCGCTGACCCGTATCCCGGTCGAGTAGAGCGTTTCGAGCATCGCAGTGTCGCGGCAGCCGAGCACGTCGGTGCTTCCCGGTGCGGCGAGCAGACGCTCGACCTGCTCGATGGTGATCGCCTTCGGCAGGCGCTTGCTCTGCCGCGGCGTACGGATGAGCGTCATCGGGTTCGTGGCGCACAGCCCGGTGCGGTTGGCCCACTTGTAGAACGACCGCAGCGTTGCGATCTTGCGCGCGATCGTGGCGGTCGAGTATTCCTTGTCGCAGAGGACTTCCAAGAAGCCGCGGATGGTGTCGCCCTCGGCATCGAGCATGATCGCGGTCAGCGTGCCAGTGTCGGGAGAGCCTCCGCCTTGCGAGCTGTCGCTGTTCTGACGCCGCTGGTGCTCGGCCGTCTCTCGCGCATCGTCGGCTTCAAGGTTGTGGGTCTTCACCAGATGGTCCGTGTACTGGCGGAGGTCCGCCCCGTAGCAGCGGGCCGTGTAGGGGCTGAAGCGGCGCTCGTCGGTGAGGTAGCTGGCGAACGAGTCGGTGACGGGTAGCGACGGCATGCCTCGGGCTCCTTGTCGCCGGCCGGCGCGTCCGTGCGCCGGGGGCGTTGCTGACCGATCCGCCTCCCCCGGGCCGGGCCCGGGGGCTCGGCTAGCGGGAGGACACCTGAAGCGCCCCAGCTCGGGCGAGCCGCAACCGCTCGTGGTCGAGCAGTTCGCTCACCGCGGCGTGGGCCGCGAAGTCCGTGTACAGAGGCATGCTCATCAGGAACCGCTGCCAGCCCCGGGCCGACATCGGGTCGTGCCGCCCTTGGGCGTAGCGCTTGAGGGCCATCAGCGTCGCGTGGCTGCGGGCGTCGTAGACGACCGACACGCTGGCGGTCGGGAGTTCCGCGTAGCGCCGCTGCGCCCCGCCGCTGGTTCCGGTCTCGCCGACGCTGCCCCGGAGCGCATCCAGGCCCAGCCCGCCGTCGCCGCCGATCTGCGGCATGGTGCCGGTGGTTTCCAGCGCCAGCGAGAGACCGAGCGTGGGGGGCTCGTAGGGGTCGTAGTCGGTGATCGTACCGATGATCAGGCCGTTAACGCCGAGCCGATCTGCCAGCGCCGCGGCCTCGGCCGGGCTGCCAACCACGGCCATCTCCAGCGCCCGCATCTCCGCCAGCACGCGGTTGAGCGGCAGGCAGCGGATGCCGTCGATCTGCTGGACCGACCGGATCACCGAGTCGGTGATCGCGTTCGGGTCGAAGATCGTCGCGCCCGATTCGTTGGCCAGCGGCGCGACGGCCCAGAGGACCTCGCCCCGGCTTGCGTCGTAGGGTGACACCAGCGCTGTGGGGGCGACGAGCTCCGGCTTCGCGCAGCCGAGCGTGAACGCAGCGGCCGCTGCGAAAGCAGCGATCGCGACGCGTGTGAGCATGCTCTGTGTACTTGTCATGGCGTCCGTGCCTCGGTCGGCGCGCCCTCCGTGGCGTGCCCGTGATCTCAAGCGTGGGCAGGCCCTGCCGGGCGGGCCCACGTTCGCTGGTCGCCGATCAGTCGTCTGTGATCGGGAAGTTCGCGACAGCCGGGTCCTCCGTGACGCCGAGGCTGTCGCTGGGGTCCTTCCGGTCGGCGCCCTGGGTGCCGGACCGGTTGTTCGTGCTGTTGGTCGCGACGGCGCGGTTGGCGGCGAGCCCGATCCGCGGCTCGCCCGCAGCTAGGACCGCCTGGCCGCCGGCGACCGACCAGATGTTGTCCGTGCCCGAGCGGTCGGAGATGAAGAAGATCTCGTTCTGGGCGCCCCAGACGGGCATGAGGTTGACCGCATCATCAGCGGTCAGGTTCGTCTCGCCGGTGCCATCGACGTTGAGCATCCAGATGTCTGCTTCGCTCGGCTTCCCGTTCTGGTTGGCAGCGTCGAGCGGGACGGACGCGAAGGCAACACGGTTGCCGTCACGGCTCCAGGACGGGTTAATCAGGGCCGCGTCGGGCCGAGAGGCGAGCTCCGTGAGGTAGCCTGCATCGCCGTCGAGGATGTCCATCGACCAGATGCTAAACAAGCGAGAGCCGCGCTCGCGGGCCCGCTGGAAGACGATCTGATCACCGCCGTTGACGCCCGTGCCGGACACAGGGTTGAATTCGGGGAAGAGCCCAAAGCCGATCTGCTGCTTGACCATCGGGTTGTCGACATCGACGAGCCATAGCTCCCAGCGCTGGCTGACCGGACCGAGCCGGCAGAAGACCAGCCGCGTGCCGTCGGGTGACCACGAGGCGTGCAGCTCGTGGGCGGAGTCGTCGGTGATCGGGCGTGCCTGACCGCCGCTGGCGTCGATGACGTAGATGTTCCAGTTGCCCTGGCGGTTGCTGGCAAAGGCGAGGCGCGAGCCGTCGGGGCTCAACGCGGGCATGACGTCGTGGCCCGGGTCGGTCGTGATCTGCGTCACGACGCGGCTCTGGACGTGCTTCATGTAGATGTCAGCGGTCTCGCGGTGGCGCGTCGAGGCGAAGAACGTGTGCTGACCGTCCTCGGTGATGATCGGATCGAAGTCGGCGCCGACGCTTGTGAACGAGACGCGGCTCAGGTCGGCCGGGTCGTACGCGGCGCTGGCCAGAGGGTTGCCCTGCGCCGCGGCGCGGCTCGTGATGTCGCCGAAGACATCGACCGGCGAGGCGGCTCCGTCGGGCTCCGTCTCGCTGTTCTCGTTGAGAAGCTGGTTCCAGACGGCCGACTCGCCCTCGCTGTTGCTGCCGGCGACGAACGAGCCGCTGCTGCTGTTCTCAGAGGCGTTCGAGCCGGTCACGCTGCTCGCGGGGTCGGCGATGTTCGGGTCGTTGTTGTTCGCCCAGCTGGACTGCGTCGTCGAGCAGCCGCCGAGGATGGACCCGGAGAGCAGAATCAGGGCCGCGGCGGGTGTGATGAAGCGAGAGGTCTGGTCGCGGTGCATGCGTCGAACTCCGTGGCAGGCGGCTTGGGGGGCGACTTGATTCGCCCTCGAACAGGGGTGTCAGTCCAGGGCCGGCTCAGCCGGCGACGCCCATCGCGACCATCGTGAGCGGTTGCCCGCTTCCTCCGGTCAGATCGGCGATCGACTCCGTCGCTATGCAGCAAATCGGACGTTCCGCCGGCCCGGATAAGCCGCACGGGTCAAAAGTGCTCACATCGCACATGATCGTTTTTTGTTTGGATTCTTGGTGCCGCTCAGCTCGTTTAGGCGGCGCTGCGCGACGCCGTGATCGCCGGCGTCTCCCCAGGACGGATCCAGCGGGCGTCGGGTCCGCGAGGGCCGGCAGCGACGGTCAGGTGCTCGGCGTACAGACGGAGTTGCCCGGTCGAGAACTGGCCAAGGAACGCCGCTGAGGCGGAAGGGTTGCCCGCCAGGATCCGGTCGATCGCGGCCTCACGCCCGATCGGAGCGGGACGCGGCCCGTGCTGGTTCCTGGGGTGGTCCGAGGCGAGGTCATCGAATCCGAAGAGGGTCTGCATGCGGGCGACTCCGGCTGCGAGTGGCTGCGAACGGAAGTGGAGCCGGCTCCGCCGAGGTCCCAAGGATGTCTCTCTTTCGGTTCCCCGCCCCGAAGCCCTCCAACCGGGCCGGGCCGGTCGCGGCGGTTCGGCAAGGAGTGCGTGATGGCATCAGCGATCGACCAAGCGAGCTGGTTTCGGCTGCCCGAGGGGAACCTGGGTGTCGCCCAAACATCCGGCTCGCTGTTTGGTCAGTTCGACCACGCCAACCCCGCGGGCCAGGGGCTGCCAACGGTTCCCGCCGGCGTGACACGCCTGGTCGCCTGGGCGGGCTGGCTCGATGATGCGGGGGTGCCGCCCGGCGATCCGACCAGCGGGCGGTTCGCCCGGACCTTCCGCTCGTGGACGAGCGACGGCTGGGAGGCTCTGGCCGATGGCGTTGCCCGGTGGCGCTCCACGATGCCGGAGGTGAGGCTCTGCCTGCGGCCCGCCGCGGGCTGCATCGTGAGCGATCCGCAGGCGTGCCTGACGTTCCTCCGCGGCACGGAAGATCCCGGCGTGGAACTGCTGCTTGACCCTGTCGCGATGATGACCGCATCGATGCTCGGGCACGCCGAGGACCACCTGGCGAGAGCCTTCGAATCGCTGGGCGGGGAGCCGCGGGTCGCGGGCGTCGTGCTGAGCCGCCCGGTCGCCGAGGGTGACGATGTCCGCCCTGCGCCCCTCGAACCGGGACGTGGGCTCAGCGGCGTCGTGCTCGACCTTGTCCGCGCGAACGTACCCGTGGGCAAGCCCGTACTCGTGCTCGCCGAGCAGGATCCGACCGCGCTGGCCTACGCTCCGAACGGAAGGAGCCCCGCAGATGGCTGACCGCCCGAGCATCGTGCCGGATCATCCTGTCCTTGGTCTCGTCAAGGCCGCGATGCCCGACAAGCGATTCCGCGCGACCGAGTTCCGTGGCCAAACGGCCCTGATCGTCGAGCCCGCAGACCTGCACGCGGTCCTGGCCTTCCTCAAGAATGACCCGGGCTGCGCGTTTGATTTCCTGTCCGACGTTTTTGGCGTCGACTACCACACCTATCCGGCGGAGATGCCCGGGCGCTTTGCGGTCGTCTACAACCTTTGTGCCTACGGCAGGGACGACCGGCTGTTCGTCAAGACCTTTCTCGACCCCACGCAGCCGACCGAAGGGACCGAGGCGGACCCGTCGCTGGTGTTGGACTCCGTAACGGATCTCTGGGCCGGCGCCGAGTGGAACGAGCGTGAGGTCTTCGACATGTTCGGCATCCGCTTCCGCAACCACCCGGACCTGCGGCGGATCCTGACCTGGGAGGCTTATCCGGGGCACCCGCTTCGGAAGGACTACCCCGTCAAGGGCCGAGGCGAGCGTGAACTCTACAAGATCGTTGACCGGACTGACGCCTAGGCGTTCCGGGTGGGTGAGCGCTCAGCGCGGCGCGGTGACCGGGCTCGGCCGGACCACCTCGACCCGGCCCGTATCGAGCGACCAAAGGAGCTGCTCCGCTGTGACGGGCCCGCCCTGGTTGGGATCGAAGATGGTGACCCACCCGCCGTCGGCAGCAGACGCGTTGGCAACGCCCGTCGCTGGGTCGTAGTCGAGTGCATCGGCCAGCATTTGCTGCGCGCCGGAGCGTGCCCAGACGGCGCCGCGTGCGAGGACGGTCTCGATGGCCGCTTCGTTCTCGGCCTCAGCCAGCGGCGAGGTCAGCCGCGCTGATGCGTCGCCGAGGAAGCCCGCGGTGAGTCGTTCGGCCTCGAGCTCGACGCTCGCGCGGTCGTCGGCGAGCGGGCGGTGGACCATGCGGACACGCCGGTCCATGGCGGCCTGGCCTTCTCGCCGATCGAAACGCATCGACCCCTCCCAATCGAATAGCGCCGAGCCGCGGGAGGCGTTCTCGTCCTGCGCAGAGGCGGTCTCGGGCGGTCTCCTATCGGCCAGCAGCAGCCGCCCTGCGCCCGGGACGGTCAGCACGCCCGCGGCGTCGTCGGCTCGGATGGTGCGTCCCGTCAGCAAGGTAAGCCGGGTCGGCTCGCTTTCGGGACCGCCGTCGATCTCCGAGAAACGCAGCAGCTCGGCCGACGCGGGCTGGTCGCTCTCGGTCTGCTCGACCACGGCTGCGACGAGCCGGCGGCCCCCGCCGAGGTCGGAGCCCCCGCGCCGCTCGCCGATGAGCTGCACGTTGTCTTCCCCGTCGCCCTCAGGGATCGCTTCGAGCACGGCTTCGATGCGGTCGCCACGGAGCGTGTCGCGCTGGAGCGGCTCGGGTGTCGAGACGATCTCGATCGCGCCGTCGGCGGCAAGTGCGCCGGTCGCATCCGAGTACGTCATGGATCCCGTCCAAGAGGCGGTGGCGATGGTTCGGTCGCCCTGCTCGCCGCGGACATCCAGGGTCCCTCTGCCCGGTACCGCGATGGATCGGTTGTCATCGTCGAGCTCGATGCGGAAGCCGCTGACGATGGCGTCCCGCGTTCCCACGGTACCTGGCGAGCCCAGGACCAGCACGGTCTTGCCGAGCGCATCAACGGAGACGGTCTCGCCCTGGGCGAAGGTGCCGTCGTCGCGGTCGTAGCTCACGGTCCCGTTGGCGCGGGCGGCGGTCACTCGGAGTCCGTCGGCGCTGTTCTCATCGGATTCGGCGCCCGCATCCGGTGCGAGATCGGCCTCGATCTGATCGGCGGTGATGCGTCGGCCTTCCTGCTCGCCGCGGACGTTGCCGGTCGCGATGGCCAGGTGCGGCGTTGATCGGTCGCCCTCAACGATAAAGCGGATATCCGCGCGGTCGGCGCTGAGCGTGCCGCGGCTGGTATCGGCTCTGACGTCGCCCGCGAGGACAGCGCGCTCGAGGATGGCCGAAGAGCCGCCGTGGGCGAAACGGGCGTTGACATCCTGCGCGGTCACGACGGTGGTGCTGTCCTGAAGCCGAACGGCGCCGCTGGCGATAGCCTGCTCGAGCGAGCCGGTCATCCAACCGTTCTCGACGCGGAAGACGACATCGGCCTGGTCGTTCCATGTGACCGAGCGGTCGCCCGTCGGGTCGCTGAGCAGGCCGGCACCCAGGGCCTGCCCGACGCCGGTTGCCAGGCCGAGCGATACGGTCTCGGCGACGAGCGTGCCCGAGGCCTCGAGCGTGGTACGCGTCGGGTGGTCGCGATCGCCGCCAAGGGTCAGCAGCTTGGTTGTCGCGCCGTATTCGATCCAGTCGGCGTCTCCCTCGGCGAGAAGCCCTCGGTCATCGAAGGTGACACGGGCGTCGTCGATCGCTTCCAAACGGACCGCGAGCGCGTCGCCGCCGCCCAGCGCCGCGGGCCGGTCGCGCATCGGTCGGACCGTGACGGGTCCGGCGCACTCGAAGCTGATCGGTTCGTTCAGTCCGAGCGATTCGGGGTCGGGTGTCTCGGGCTGCGCGATGTTGGCGATCGCTGCCGTGAGCAGCGCCCGCTCGATGGAGAGGATCCCGGCTGGTATCACTGAAACCGGCGGCGCGGGATGGTCTTGCTGCGCGAACGTGTCGCCTGGGATGCGGCTGCCGATGAGTTCGACCCACGCCATGGCGCGGTCTGCCATAAGGTTGCGGTTGGGCTGGGCGATCTCGACGCCGCCTTCGAACAGGGCGATGTAAAACTGTGACGGCTCGGGCTCTCGCCTCGGCTTGTCGGGCGTGGCCGCGCTGGCGGG
>JBCCZQ010000086.1:0-12185 GCA_039187315.1 Planctomycetota bacterium
ACGCATCGACCGGCGAGGTCGTCACGACAGCCGAGCTCGACTTCGAATCGGCATCGAGCCACACGGTGACGGTGCGTGCCGTGGATCCGGACGGCCTTGCGATCGAGCGTGACCTGACGGTGACCGTCGGCGACGTAAACGAGTCGCCGGCGGGCCTGGGCTTCGTCGGCGGGAGTGTGTCTGAGAACGCTCCGGCCGGCACGTCGGTGGCGACGGCGTCGGCGACGGACCCCGACGCTGACACGCTGACGTACTCGCTTGTCGACGACGCCAACGGCGCGTTCGCGATCGACGCATCGACCGGCGAGGTCGTGACGACAGCCGAGCTCGACTTCGAATCGTCGTCGAGCCACACGGTCACGGTGCGTGCCGTTGATCCCGACGGGCTTGCGATCGAGCGTGACCTGACGGTGACCGTCGGCGACGTGAACGAGTCGCCTGTGGGCCTGGGCTTCGTCGGGGGGAGCGTGTCTGAGAACGCGCCGGCCGGTACATCGGTCGCAACGGCCTCGGCGACGGACCCCGACGCGGACACGCTGACGTACTCACTTGTCGACGATGCCGACGGCGCGTTCGCGATCGACGCATCGACCGGCGAGGTCGTGACGACAGCGGAGCTCGACTTCGAATCGTCTTCGAGCCACACGATCACGGTCAAGGCTGTGGACCCCGACGGGCTTTCGATCGAGCGTGATCTGACGGTGACCGTCGGCGACGTGAACGAGTCGCCTGTGGGCCTGGGCTTCGTCGGCGGATCCGTCAGCGAGAACGCTCCGGCGGGCACATCGGTGGCGACGGCGTCGGCGACGGACCCCGATGCAGGCGACACGCTGACGTACTCGCTTGTCGATGACGCCGACGGCGCGTTCGCGATCGACGCATCGACCGGCGAGGTCGTCACGACAGCCGAGCTCGACTTCGAATCGGCATCGAGCCACACGGTGACGGTGCGTGCCGTGGATCCGGACGGCCTTGCGATCGAGCGTGATCTGACGGTGACCGTCGGCGACGTAAACGAGTCGCCGGTTCTGTCGGGTGCTTCTGCGATATCCGTTGTACAGTCTGAGCCGGTGACCCTTGCATTGGATGTAGATGATCCAGATGCTGGGGATGCGATCTCGATTCATTGGAGCCAGACAGCTGGGCCTGCGGTTGAGCTCGACGGCGTGGATACGGCTTCGCCTTCGTTTATGGCTCCGAATCTCGAATCTGAGACTGAGCTGCGATTTGTAGCGGTAGTTGATGACGGTACAGAGCGTGTCGAGCGCGAGTTTGTTGTTACGGTTGCCCCGGGTGACGCCGGTCGCGATCGGGTTGAGGCGGAGCGTGCCTCGGTCGAAGCCGCCGGTCAGCCGCTCGAGGTTGGTGAGGCAGGACAGGCTGCGGGTGAGGATGCTGTGCAGCAGTCCGAACCGATCGGTGGGGCGGGGGATGCCGAGTCATTCGATCCGTCTGTTGATCCTGCGGTCACGCTGGACACGATGGGTGCTGACGGTGTGACGCCGCCCGTTGAGAGCGTTCCCGAAACGATCGAGTGGATCACCGGCGAGATCCACGAGCTGGCCGAGATCGCGGCGTCGATCCAGCCGGCGGATCTTGAACGAGTGATGCCCGAACCGGAAGCCGGCCGTGATGCGACCTTTGCGGACGTCTTCGTCGATCCGAACGGCACGCAAGATGCATACGAGTCGGGCCGCGCGGCAGAGGAAGCCGCCGGCGAAAAGTCGTCCGACACGTTCCTGGGCCGGTTCGTTGCGCTGATGCGTGCCGGCTTCGGCATCCACCAGCGTACGGATGACGAGGAATCCGGCGATCTGCGGGACAAGTTCAAGCGCTAAACGCGTACGAGGGGATCGATCATGTCGCCACAGCAGGGACAGAACGGCAGCAACTTCGACACGTGGGCCCACTCGCTGCTTCGCGAGCTTGAGTCGCAGACGCCCGAAGAGATCCGGCGTCAGCGCTCATCAGAGCGTGCGGCCCTCAAGCTCGCTGTCGCGGTTGCGCCGGGCAACGCGAGCCAGTCACGCGAGGGAAGCATCGATGGCGTCACTGGTGACATCTCGGCGGGTGGCTGCGGCTTGATGACGGATATCCCCTTGCGTGTGGGTGACCTGTACAGGCTTACGTTCGAGAAGACAGAGCTGGACCTTCCGACGGTGTTTGCTCGGTGTGTGCGGTGCCGGCTGGTCCGTGAAGACGCTTTCGAGAGCGGCTTCTCCTTCTTCACGAAGCTTGAGCTCGCGGCCGCGGAGGCTGCCCCGAGCCAGAGCGGGCTCTTGGCCTGAGGCAGCCACACAGGGGATCGGCATGACCGTTGGAATCGATCAAACACGCTCCGAGCCCGTCGCGGAGGGCAGCGAGGCCCGCCCGGCTCGGCCCGCCCAGCCGCGTGAGAGCGTTGCGCGGATGGTCTCCAAGCGCATCGCGGAGCTTTCGGGGCAGACGACTTCGCGCGCGATGTTCTACAAGCGTGCGGCCGCCGAGATCGTCCGCGCATTCAACAGCCCGTTCGGGGCGATCTCAGTCCGGTTCGGCGCGGAGGTCGTCGAGGACTACTGGCACCAGGGGGCTACGGACCCTGCGTTCTGGAAGAAGCCAGTCCAGGACCTGCTCACCGAGTCACTGGAATCCGCAAAGCCGATCGCACGCCGTTTCTCTTCACGCGATGCGCAGTTCCATATCGCACTCATCTCGATCATCCTCCGCGATGCCCATGGATCGATGGTCGGAGTCTTCAGCCTTGTCGCCCGCTGCTACGACGAGGCCCACATGATCGCCCTGCGCGAGCTGATCGAGGCACTCTCGATGCAGATCGCGCTCGGGGCCGCCCGGATCGAAGCAGCCGCGACAACGGCACCAGCGGAGACGCCCGGGGAGGAGCTTGCGAAAGCGTCGTCGTACAGGACCGATGTCGAGCTGGCTTTCGCGCTCGTGTCGAGCCTGCGCAACAAGTTCGCGTGCGAGCAGGTCGCGATCGGCATCGCCACGGGGTCCAAGCCGAAACTGCTCGGGGTGTCGGGCCTGGACGAGATCAGCGATCGCAGCAACGCCTCACGGCTCGTGCGCGACGCGATGGGCGAGGCAACCGACGCCGGTAGACCCATCACCATCGACCTCACCTCCGACGGCGGATACCGCGTCCATAGGCGTTGGCATGAGGCATCCGGGCGATCACCTGTGGCGACTGTACCCGTCCGGGTCCCTTCTGGTGAGACGGTACTCGTATCGCTGCGCAGACGAGGCGATATGGGATTCCGCCGAGATGAACTCGAACAGGTCGAAGCGCTCATGCGTCCATACGCACCCGCATTTACCCTCATCAGCCGCGCGAACCGTTCGACGGCGGTCCATGCCGCCCAGTCGCTCCGCGCTACGACGGCCGAACTCGTCCGGCCCGCGGGCTGGATCAGAAAGGTTGTGCTTGCCGGCGTCATCGGGCTCGGCGCCTGGATCGCGTTCGGATCCCTGAACTACTCTGTCAACGTCGGCTCCTCGGTCGAGCCCGCCGAGTCGCGGCACCTGGCCGCGCCGTACGCGGCCACGATCGCGAGCGTGCTCGTCGCCCCGGGCGATGAGGTCACCGAGGGGCAGATCCTCGCAACGTTTGACGCAGCCGATCTCCGTGTCGAGCGAGAGCAGCTACTTGCCGAGATGGCGATCGCCAAGATCGAGGAAGGCCGATCCCTCGCTGACAACAACTCGTCCGAGGCGGCCATGGCCCGAGCCGAGCAGCGGCGCGCCAGCGCACGTCTCGCCGAGGTCGATCGTCGCATCGAGCAGGCCACCGTCCGCGCTCCGTTCGATGGCCGGGTTATCGAGGGGGATCTCCGGCAACGCATCGGCGAGTCGCTGGCGATGGGTGACCCGCTCTTCAAGCTCGCGGACACCTCGACATGGACAGTCCGTGTTGCGGTGCCGCAGCGCGTCGCCTCCGATCTCGAGCCGGGCCAGGTCGGCCAGTTCGCGCCCGCCGCACGCCCAGAGGCGGCGTGGGACCTGAGCATCGCCCGCGTCAAGCCGGTGCCCGTTGTTGAAGAAGGCAAGTCTGTCTACGTTGCCGAGGCTGAGCTGCACAACGCTCCGGATTGGCTCAAGCCCGGCATGGAGGGCGGCGCGCAGATCCAGTTCGGCCAGCGACCCGTCTGGTGGCTGCTCTCGCACCGCGTCGTCGATTACATGAGGCTCAACTTCTGGCTATGACCGCCCAGCCCACCCCAGCTCAACCCGCCGGGCCGTCCCAAGCCCCGCCGCCACCGGCACCAGACGCCATCGCGCCCAGGCTGCGCGGCGTGATGGTCGGGCTGCGCACCGATCTCGAAGTACATCGCCATGTCTTCCGCGGGCTGCCTTCGTACGTGATCCGCGACCCGCTCACGCTCGCGGTCCATCGCGTGTCGGCCGAGGATTACCAGATCGTCGCCGCTCTCACGCCAGAGGTGACCCTCAACACCACCTTCGAACGCATGGTCGAGCGCAAGCTGATCGAGCAGGATCACGAAGAGGACTTCTACCGATTTATCCTGAGCCTGCACTCGCTCGGCTTCCTGAACCTGCCCGTGCCCGACAACCAGTCGCTCTATGAGCGGCGGGCCAAGAAGCTCCAGGCAAAGCGCAAGGCCAAGCTCACGGGCTTCCTCTTCATGCAGATCCCGCTCTGGAACCCGGACACATTCCTCCAGCGGACCCAGCACCTGGTGGCATGGGCGTTCTCCAGGTGGGCAACCGCGGTCTGGCTGATGGTCGTTCTTGCGGCCGGGGTCATCCTCGCCAAGAACTGGCAGGACTTCTTCACACCGATCGGCACGATCTTTACGCTCGAGCGCCTCGTCGGCCTCTGGTTCACGCTCGTCGGTATGAAAGTCCTTCACGAGTTCGGGCACGCCTACGTCTGCCGGCTCCGAGGCGGCGAGGTTCCCGAGATGGGCGTATTCCTTCTTGCGGGCACGCCGGCGGCATACGTCGACGCGACCTCGTCGTGGGGTTTCACGGATCGTCGCGATCGCCTCGCGGTCGTGCTCGCGGGCGTATACGTTGAGCTGTTCATCGCGGCATTGGCGATCTTTACCTGGGCGACGACTAGCTCGGCCGCGGTCCAGATCATCATGTTCGACATCGTTCTCGTCGCGGGCGTCGCCACCGTTCTGGCGAACCTCAACCCACTCATGCGGTTTGACGGGTACTACCTCGCGTCCGACCTTCTCGAGATACCGAACCTACGCGGCACCTCTCAGAAGTACACCATCTCCCTGCTCAAACGCCTGGCGGTCGGCACACCGGTTGCCTACGTCCCATACGGCCGATGGACCAGGGTCTTCTTCGTCTTCTTCGGGACGGCGAGCGCGCTCTACAAAATCACGATCGTCCTGGGCATCTCAGCGCTGCTGGCCACCAAGGCACTCTGGCTGGGCATCAGCCTCGCCGCCTTCTACGTCGGAACAGAACTGTTCAAGGCCCTCCGCGGTGCTGCGTCGTTCCTGCTGTACTCGGAAGAAGCCGCCTCCCGACGCATCCGCGCGGGCGCCATCGCGTTCGCGGCCTACGCCGTGGTACCCGCGATTCTCGTCCTGCTACCAGTCCCGAGACAGCTCAAGGCTTCGGGCACTGTCGGGCGTGAAATCGAAGTGATGCAGTACCCCGCAGCCCCCGGCTTCCTTGAATCGCTCGAGGCATCGGACGGATCGCTCGTTCATCCCGGCGATCCTGTCGCGGAGATCCGCAACGACGAGCTCGCACAGCAGCTGCTCGATGTCGCGTCTCGGCTCGAGCTCGCCACCATCCGAGCCGTCGCCGCCATCAGCGGCGAGCCATCAGAGCGCCTGCTTGCCGATCGATCCGTCGAATCGCTCGAGTTCGAGGCCGGACGCCTGCGTGAACGGACGCGCGCACTCAAGCTCGTCGCATCGGAGGGCGGCACGGTGCACCGGCTGGTCTCTTCGTCCGACCGCGGCCGGTACATCACTCCGGCCGAGCCCATCGCGGTGGTCTCGTCGGGAGGTACGGTCGTGCGAGCGCTCGTCCGCGCCGATGCCTTTGCGGCGCTCGAGCCGACCGTGGGCGATACGGTCCGGTTCAGGCCCTCGTCTGATCCCACACTCGATTTCGGCGCCACGATCACCCGCGTCACGCCCACCGGCTCGCGCGCGATCGGTCATCTCGCTCTCACCGGCGAAGGCGGCGGAGATATCCCCGTCTCGCCACTCACCGGCGAGGCCAACGAACCCTACTTCGAAGTCGAGGCGCTGCTCGACGCCAATGCCGACTCGCTCCCGTACGGCGCAACAGGGCGCATCGTGCTCGGTACCCACGCCGAGCCGGTCGCGCAGTCGCTCTGGCGCGGCGCCCTCAGGCTCATGCAGCGTCTCCAGCAGGGCTGAACACCCGCGACCCGACCACGGCAGCAGCAGTATCATGCCGCGACATGCCGACCGGAGACACGAATCCCGCCCCAGCATCGAGCGCGCCGCAGCAGCAGGGGCGCCTGCTCGCCGTGTTCACCGCTCGACCGGCGACCCTTGCCGGTGCGGTGGTGCTTGTGCTGATGACCTCGGCGTGCCTGCTCTCCCTCCCGTGGACGCTGGGTATGACATCCGGCGAGGGCGCCACCGTGCGCTACAACGCGGGAGAGGCCGCCTCAGGCCGCCTCCCGCCCGGATGGGCTCCAAAGAACGATCGGCAGGCTCTGGCACTGAATCGCAGCATCGAGACGACCGTTCTGGAGCGCATCGCCGCCGAGCAGGCGATGACAATCGACGAAGTCGTGGCGCAGACTGCTGGCCCGGTCGCCGACCTGCTCCGTGAGCAGTGGCCCGCTTCGGCGCTCGGCACCGATGAACTCGGCAGGAGCCTGTTCGTCCGCTGCCTGCTCGGCGGGTCGATCAGCCTCGGAATCGGCATCGCCGCCGCAACGCTCAGCGTGCTCATCGGCACGCTCTACGGCGTCATCGCCGGTTATGCCGGCGGAGCCATCGATGGCTTCATGATGCGCATCGTCGACATCATCTACGGGCTGCCATACATACTCCTCGTCGTCCTGCTCGCTGTCGCGGGCGACGCGATCGTTGACGAGTGGATCAGCCGGCAGTCCGATCGTTCCGCCTATGTCATTGAACTCGCGGCGCAGGAGCTCCAGGCCGCGGGTCAACCGGCGGCGTCCTCCGACGCGCGCGCCTGGCTCCAGGCCGAGCCCGAAAACCGAACCAGGCTCCAGGCGGCCGCCGCCGAAGCGCTGCCCGCGCGCGAGCTGGCACCGGCAACGCGGAACACGATCGACCTCTGCATCCTCTTCGTTGCTATCGGCGGGGTCAGCTGGCTGACCATGGCGCGCGTTATCCGTGGCCAGGTGCTCAGCCTCAAGAACCAGCCATTCATGGAGGCCGCTCGAGCCATCGGCGTGCCACTCCCGCTCCAGTTCCTACGACACCTGCTCCCGAACCTTGTCGGACCGATCGTTGTCTACGCGACCCTGACCGTCCCCCAGGCGATCCTTCAAGAGAGCTTCCTGAGCTTCCTCGGGATCGGCGTCAAGCCGCCGCTGCCCTCCTGGGGCAACCTGGCCGCGGACGGACTCGATCAGGTCAACCGGCACCAGTCCGACTGGTGGCTGCTGCTCTTCCCGAGCCTGCTGCTCGGGCTCACGCTCCTCGCACTGAACTTCGTCGGGGAAGGCCTCCGCGAGGCGGTCGACCCCAAGCGGAGCCAGACCCGATGACCCGACAGCAGCCACCCCAAGAACAGCCGATCCTCCGCGTCGATGACCTCGCCGTCTCGTTCGGCCAGGGCTCCGGTCCACGGACCAACGCGGTCGATGGCGTGAGCCTGTCGATCTTCCAACGCCAAACCCTCGCGGTCGTCGGTGAGTCTGGCTGCGGCAAGAGCGTCACCGCCATGAGCATCCTGGGGCTGGTGCCCTCACCGCCGTCGCGCGTCGAGCGCGGCAGGATCAACTACCAAGACCGTGAGCGAACGATCGATCTGCTCCAAGCCGGTGAGCCCACCCTTCGACAGATCCGTGGCGGCTCCATCGCCATGATCTTCCAGGAGCCCATGACCAGCCTGAACCCTGTCTTGACGATCGGCGAGCAGCTGCTCGAGCCGATCCGTCTCCACCGGGGGCAGCGGGGCCGCGATGCCAAGCGACTCGCGGTCGAGTCGCTCGAGCAGGTCGGCATCCGGGACGCCGCCAACAGGCTCAACGCCTACCCGCATGAATTCTCGGGAGGCATGCGCCAGCGGGCCATGATCGCCATGGCGCTCGCATGCCAGCCGAAGCTCCTGATCGCCGACGAGCCGACCACCGCCCTGGATGTCACGATCCAGAAGCAGATCCTCGA
The DNA here is from genome assembly GCA_039187315.1 of Planctomycetota bacterium. Classification (GTDB taxonomy): domain Bacteria; phylum Planctomycetota; class Phycisphaerae; order Phycisphaerales; family UBA1924; genus JANQQZ01. The sequence goes on from JBCCZQ010000086.1 coordinate 8,334, forward strand.
TCTGTTGGGCAGCCTCAAGTCCGAGCACGGGCTGTCCATCATGCTGATCACACACGATCTTGGCGTCGTCGCCGAGCAGGCGGATGTCGTCTGCGTGATGTACGCCGGGCGCGTCGTTGAGTATGCGCCGGCGCCGGTGCTCTTTCGGCGTCCTCTTCACCCGTACACGCGTGCACTGCTCGCCTGCATCCCGACCCTCGATCGCGATCGCCCAGCGGACCAGGCCCTCGAGACCGTCTCGCGCCTAACCGCCGACGAGGCGGAGTGGAACCAGCTCGGGGAGGCCCTCGCTGTCCCGGCCGCATCGTGTCGGCCTTGGTGGCCCACGCACACTTCCATCGCAGCCACGCTCTCCGACGGGCCCGCGTCCTACGGGCTCCGCGAGGTCGAGCCCGAACACTGGGTCGGGCTCTGGGTCGGCCCGCGGATCGATTCGGCTCAGTCCGGCTTCGCGTCGGGCCACCCGACATGCTGGTACCGCAGGGCCGCGCCGAAGACGGTCGGTGCTGCATAGGGAGGACCCGTGCGCTCGCTGCTCATCGCCGATGTCGATCTTGCCGTCCGCGAGGCAGCGTTGCTGCACCGCTTGGTGATCGGACTGCTCGATGCCGGCGTGCACGTCACCCTCGCAGCACCTCTATCCGTGCTGGACCGGATCGAGCCCGCGCTCGGTGTCGAGATCCTGCCGTACCGGCTCCGCGGGGGGCTCTGGACCCGATCGATCCGTGTGCGTGATCTTCTCGATCGCTTCCGTGATGCCACCTCGCTCAGCGAGGGCGACGAGGGCCTCGTGCACGCCTTCGGTGGTGCGTGCCTCGGCTTCGCGTCAGAGCTCGCCTCGCAAGCGGGCTACGGCCTCGTTCTCGATCTGCACGCCCGCCGCGATGTCGAGCGCGCCGTGGATATCGCCAGTCAGCACGAGCGTCGTATGTTGCTGGCCGGCTCGGCCCCGCTCGCACGAGCCGCGATCGCCGCGGGAGCCGAGGCCTCCGCCGTCCGCGAGCGGGCGTGGGGGGTGACGGTCTCCGCCCGCGCACGCCCTGTGCCGGGCGAGGGCATGGCCACCACGCTTGCACTGGGCGGCCCCGGCCGAGCACCCCGCGCCTGGGAGGCAGCCCTCAGGGGCATCGCCAAGGTCGCGTCCCGCCACGAGCAGCTCAACGTATTCGTCGATGCCGACGGCGCGGCGAGCGCGGGCACGGGCAGGCTGGTCGGATCGCTCGGGCTCACACCGATTCTCAGCCGCGTGCCGGATTTCGAAGCCCGCCGCCAGCTCGTTGTCCAGGCCGACATCCTCCTCTGGCCCGAGCGACTCGGCGAGATACGCTCCGTCGTCCACGATGCCATGGCACAGGGCTCCGCAGTCATCGCGGCTCAAGACGCGATAAGCCCGGCCCTTGCGTCGCCCGCTCACGCGGCCCTGGTCTCGGATGATCCGGATGATTGGTCCGAGGCGATCGAGGCCCTCGTCGCCGACCCTTCCCGCAGATTGGAGCTCGGAGAACGGGCGGCGGCCTACACAGCCGAGCACCACAAAGCCTCGGCGCACATCAGCGGCATCCTCGACGCCTACGAGTGGTGCATCGGTCAGGGCAGCATCCGCATCGGGCATGAACCGTGAGCGGCCGGCTCCCATTCAACGCCGCCAGATCTCAAGCAGCTCGCGAGCGCGAGGCCGCGGCCGTGCAAGACAGCGTCTACTCCGTCCGTCGGCTCGCGGAACTCGTCGCAGACGCCATCGAGGCGGGCATCCCCAAGTCGATCCGTGTCCGAGGCGAGGTCCGAGGGCTCCGCGAACGCACGCACCTCTACTTCGACCTCGCTGATGGCGACGCTGTCATCGCGTGCGTGATCTTCGCGTCGTCTGCCCGCACGCTCAACGCCCCGCTCGCCGACGGCGACGAGGTCGTCCTGACCGGACGGCTCGACTTCTACGCCAAGGCGGGCAAGCTCTCGCTGATCGCGACACGCGCCGAGCCGGTCGGCGAGGGCAAGCTCGCGGAGGAACTCCGCCGCCGCGTCGCCGAGCTCACCGAGCGGGGCTGGCTCGACCCCGAACGAAAGCGGCCGCTCCCGCGCCTACCCCGTCGTATCGCGGTGGTCACCAGCCGGAGCAGCGCGGCGTGGCAGGACGTGATCGAGACCGCCCGGCGCCGCGCGCCCTACGTCGAACTCGTCTTGGCCGATGCCATCGTCCAGGGCGACGCCGCCGCGCAGCAGGTCTCCAAACGGGTAAGCCAGATCAGCGGCCGGGCCGATGCGCTCGGTATCGACGCCATCATCGTGACGCGGGGCGGGGGTTCCATGGAGGACCTCTGGCCCTTCAATGATCCCGTCATCGCCGAAGCGATCGTCGAAGCTGACATCCCTGTCGTTGCAGCGATCGGGCACGAGACGGATACCACGATCACCGAGCTCGTCGCGGACATGCGCGCCTCGACACCGACGCAGGCCGCCGTGCTGCTTACACCGGATACCCAAGCGGTGCTCGAGCAGCTCACGCGTGCTTCCCAGCGTCTCCGGCGGAGCGCCGGCCGAATGCTCCATGCGCGCAGCGGGCTGCGCTCCAAAGCCGCGGCAGATCTCGCGCGGACCACCATCGTTGCCCGGCGCGCTGAAAGCTTGCAGCGGAGCTCCGACCGCCTCGCGAGGTCTGCCGGCGATGCGCTGCAGATGCGTCGCCACCGGCTGCTTACCGCCATCGGCAAGCTGACGGCGCTGCACCCGGCCCGTACCGCCGAGCGGCGCGTGCAGGCCGACGCCCTCCGACTGGGCCTGGCCATCCAACGCATGCGCCACGCGATGTCCGACCGCATGACACAGGCAAGCTTGCGAACTATCGCACTCGAGCGGGAGCTGTCGGCCGTCGGACCGGCCGCTGTCTTCGAAAGGGGCTACACGGTTACAACGACCGAAGATGGCAGCGTGATCCGCACAAGCACCGGCCTCAAGCCCGGGCAGGCAATCCTGACGCGCTTCCGAGATCGGCAGCTCCGCTCCGTCATCCAGACAAGCCAGCCGGATCCCACGATTTCAACCGACAGCGACCCGTCCGCCGATCAACTGGATCTCTTTCATCCGGACCGGTAGCGTCCGGCCGAGGAGCCCGCAGCGTGACGAAGAAGCCACAAACCAGCAAAGCCAGCAAGGACCGGTCCGAGGCCGACGAGGCGCTCGACTTCGATGCCGCGCTGGCTGAGCTCGAATCCATCATCGAGCGGATCGAATCGGGCGAGGTTGGGCTTGAGGAGTCGCTGACCGCCTACGAGCGGGGCGTAGGCATCGCTTCACGCTGCCGGACGCTGCTCGAGCGAGCCGAGCAACGCGTGACAGAACTCGGCGAGCGGCTCGATGCTTCCGAGAGCGACACCGACGCATGACCGTCTCCGGCGCGACGCTGATGGCACTCGCGACCTGGACGCCCGCGCTGTTTGTATTCGCGGTCGGTGCCTGCGTCGGCTCACTTGTCAACGTGCTTGTCTACCGGCTCCCACGCGGGCTGCCCGTGGTTCTGCCAAGCAGCCGGTGCCCGATGTGCGAGAAGAAGCTGACCTGGCGCGAAAACATCCCGATCCTCGGCTGGCTCCTGCTGCGGGGCCGCTGCCGATTCTGCCGGGGACCGATCTCGGCCGAGTACCCGCTCGTCGAGGCCTTTGTCGCCCTGCTCTTCGTAGGGTTCTACATCGTCTGGTACATCCCCGATCTGTCCGGGCTCGACCTGGGCCTGCGAACCATCCAGCCAGAGTGGGCCCGGAACGGTCCGCGGGAAACATGGCCAGCCTTCGCCGCGCTGCTCGTGCTGATCGGATGCCTTGTGGCGATGACGATCGTCGACTTCAAGACCTACACGAT
>JBCCZQ010000087.1:0-11471 GCA_039187315.1 Planctomycetota bacterium
GTCACAGTTGCGCATCAGTCACACCAACGCCCCGTGTGAGCGCAGCATCGGAAACGTGGACACGAATTGGGGCGAGACGGAGCATCGCTGATGGCGAAGAAAGCTACCCGCAAGAAGGCCTCGAAGAAACGCGCAACGCGTAAGGCCTCCAAGAAGAAGACCACCCGCAAGAAGACCACCCGCAAGAAGGCGACCCGCAAGAAGGCCTCCAAGAAGACCGCACGCAAGAAGGTGAGCAGGAAGAAGGCCACCCGTAAGAAGACCTCCAAGAAGAAGGCCTCCAAGAAGAAGGCGACCCGCAAGAAGGCCACAAGGAAGAAGGCCACCCGCAAGAAGGTGACCAAGAAGAAGGCCACGCGGAAGAAGACCTCCAAGAAGAAAGCCTCCAAGAAGAAGGCGACCCGCAAGAAGGCCACCAGGAAGAAGGCGACTCGCAAGAAGGCGACCCGCAAGAAGGCCTCGCGGAAGAAGGCAGGCCGCAAGAAGGCCGCCCGCCGCCGCTAAACCAAGCCCACGCATCACGATCGTCCGTCCACGGAGCCCCACAGGGCTCCGTGTTTTTTGCTGAACCCGAGAACGACGCCTTGCGGGGCCCTCACTCCCGCGCGACAATACCGCCGTGGCCGGTGATGCCCAGCAGCTCGAGTTCGCCGTCCGCGCCGATCGGCGCGCGGTGATCCTGTTCGACGGCACCCCGGAGAGCCGCGGCACGGTCCTCGACAACGCCGCGTCCAGGCTCGTCTTCCCCGCACCCTCGCACGGGCTGCACGCCGAGGAGGTCGTGGTCTGCATCCCCGAGGAACGCGACGACGCGCTCCAGATCCTCGTCTCACCCTTCGAGATCAACGGCCGCACCGAAGCAGCCGCCGATCGATGGCGGATCTATCACGGCGACGAGCCCGACTCTCACTGGTTCGCCGCCGAGCCCATCGGACTGCGGCTCGGGCCGATGGTCGTCAGCGGCACCGATCTCGATCTGTCCAACCCGCTTGCGCACGACGAGCCCGCGCTCTGCAAACGGTTCAACGCCAGACCGGCGGAACTCGGCCGCCTCGCGCACGCGTTCCACCCGCGATCAACCGGGTCCTGCGTGCTCGTCGGCATCGACCCGCTGGGCATCGATCTCCGCACACGCTTCGAGGTCGTTCGAGTGCCGTTTGGAGAACGCATCGGGCGGTCCGAGCCGGCCGCGGACCGCATCGAGCGCTTGCTGGAGGAGCACGCCGCAGCCTGAGATCCCGCTGCGCGTGCCGAGAGCGATACCCGGACCTTGAACACACATTTCCTGCTCCTGGGCCCGCTGCGTGCGGAGTCTGTTGATACTGTCCATGCATGCCTGCAGCTGTCGAGAAGCCGACCGCAATCGCCCACGCCGTCGCGCCGGCGGCGCAGGTCACGATCGATATGGCCCAGATCAAGCAGCCCGAGCAGCCCGAGCAGGGAGATCAGGCCGATCAGGCCGCCTGCGCGATGCCGGGCTGCAACGGCCAGGCCTGTCGTGTCTCCGGCTGCCCGCCGAAGCGGTGGCTCTTCGCGGGCCTGGGTTCGGTCTGCTTCGGGATCGCTGCGGCGGGCGTGGTGCTGCCGGTCGTTCCCACGACCTTCCCGCTGATGCTCTCGGTGCTGTTCTTCGCGCGGTCGAGCCCCATGCTCGAGCGGAAGGTCCGTGAGTTCAGCCTCTTCCGACCCTACATCCGCTACATCGATGGCTCCACGCCGATGCCGCTGCGGGCCAAGATCGTCTCATGCGCTCTGATGTGGACGCCGGTCTCTCTCACCGCATGGATGCTGGCGAACCACACCGATGCGCCCCCGGCGGCCTGGATCGGCACCCTCATGCTCGCGGTCGTCGGTACGCCCTTCATCCTCTTCTGGCGTCCCAGGCTGATCGGCTGAGCGCCCGCACGCCCGGCAAGCCGTGGGCAATCGTGTATACAATCACGGCATCGGCCGACGCACGCCCCGAGGAGCACTGCCATGCGACCGGACATCAACTACTCCGACATCATCGACAGCGACGAGGCCCGCATCGCCCAGGCTGCGGCCGATGCCGCACCGAGTCAGCACTCGTCCGAGATCGACCCGACCAGGTTTTTTGTCTCGCAGGACGAGACGAAGTACACCGCTGAGAACCAGGAGGTCTGGCAGACGCTCTTCGACAAGCGGATGGAGAGCCTCGACCGGCAGGCGTCGGATGTCTTCTTGGGCGGCATGCGCGCCATCGGCCTGACGCACGACAAAGTCCCGCAGGTCACCAGCATCAACGGCCGGCTCGCCTCGCTGACCGGCTGGGAATCGCACCCCGTGCCCGGCTACCTGCCCGCCAAGGCCTTCTTCGCATGCCTGGCGCACCGCAAGTTCCCGACGACCATCACCGTGCGCCCGAAAGCGCTGATGGACTACCTGCCCGAGCCGGACATCTTCCACGACATCTTCGGCCACGTCCCGCTGCACGCCGACCCCGTCTTCGCGGACTTCCTGCAGACCTACGGCCAGGCCGCCCTGCACGCCGAGAGCGAGTACCACGTCGAACGCCTCGCGCGGCTGTTCTGGTTCACCGTCGAGTTCGGGCTGATCCACGAGGGCGGCCGGGACAAGCTCTACGGCTCGGGGCTGATCTCCAGCCTGGGCGAGAGCGACCACGCCCTGACCAGCCCGCACGTCGACCGCCGGCCGTTCGACATGGACCGCGTCTGCGACACGCCGTTCGAGATCGACCACTACCAGCCGATCCTGTACGTGCTCGAGAGCTTCGAGGAGCTGCGCGACGCGATGAACAGCTACGCGGAACGCGTGCTGGAAGAGTCCGGGGCGGCGGTGGCCTAGGCAGCGTTGCTGAGCGCCTCGCCGATCTGCGTGACAAGCACATGGATCGCCGTGTGAGCCGTATCCGTGTCGATGCCGCCACCGAGCGCGCCCACCGCCTGCTCCGCGGTGCGCGCGAGATGGGTCAAGCCGAAGCCCGAGGCCGTGCTTGCCAAGTCCCGGCAGACACACAGCGCTGTCCGGGCGTCTGACCGCGAGACCGCGGCACGCAGCTGATCGACGCACCCCGGCAGCGCGTTGGTCAGCTCGGCCGGATCGGCGGCGCGTTCGCACGCCTGCGGGCTTCCCTGCACGAGCGACAGCAGCAGAGACTCGAGCGCAGCGGTATCGACAGGCTTGGTCAGCACCGCCGAGGCGCCCCGCGCCACCAGCTCGCGGAGCCGTTCGGGGCGGCTCTCGCCGCTGACGAAGACGAACGGCCCGTCGTGCAGCCCCTGCTCCTGGCATGCCCGCAGGAGTTCTTCGCCGGATCGTCCGCCGCCCAGGTGCAGGTCGCAGAGCACGCCGTGATAGCGCCGGGCGTGCAGCGCGCCGAGCGCAAGCTCCACGCTTGGCAGGGACGAGAGCGTGATCGAACTGCCACGGAGCCGGTGCGCAAGCAGGGCCCGCTCGGGCTCGAAGTCATCGACGTACAGCACTTCCAGCGGCACGGCGTTCTGCACGGCGGCACGAGGCGCAGCCTGTCCGGGAAGGCTCATCGGTGCATCTCGGGTGCGGTGGGGTTGCGACCGGTCGCGATTGCGCGGCCGAACACATCGGCGAACTGCTGGAAAGCGTTGCCAGGGCGGTCCGGATCGCGGTAGAACGTCACCTGCGAGGTCGTGATCTCGTGCAGGCTGCCCGTGAGGGTGGCCATCGCAACCTGTCGGCCGTACTCGTTGAGGTCCACGCCCTCGGCGACCGGCGCGAGCGGTGTGGGTGTTTCGGGCTCGGGTGCCGGCTGCGCCATCCGCATCTCCAGCGGTATGGCGGGTGGTTCGGGCTCGGCGATCGTGGCCGACGCGTGTGCGCGGGCGGGGATCGACGACTGGCTCGCTGCGAACGCAACGAGAAGGAAAGCGACGGCGCCGCCCAGCGAACCAAACGTGGCCAGCGAGCGGGTCGTAATCCGGAGCACGATCTCTCCTGGTCGGTACGGCGTCGGGTCGGCGGCCTGGGCGTTGGCAGCCGACAGGGCACCGACTCCGGTAGGAGCAGCCGGTTGCGAGTGCTCACACAGCGCGGGTCTGGGCGTGCACGTGGCTTCCACAGCCGCAAACCCGCCCCAGATCGGCCGGATTTCCGGTGAGCCGGCCTCCTGTCTCATGTTCTGTCTGGCGGTGCGCTGGTCGGTGTTCACAAAAAATACCCCTTTGGTAAGGGTGGTATCGACGGCGTACCGAACACCATCGCGTCTCTGACAGAAACGATTCGTTGCGAGTGATGGCTATGGGGCTGAACACGAAAACCCACCACAATAAGTGGTTTTCACTCCCTTGCCGGGTGTGTTCCTTCTCGGCTTGCGGAATCTTGATACCAGGACAGGGGAGCCGCGTCCCACGTGGATTACACTCACGCCGCGACGAACCCGGACGGTTCGTGCACGGCTGGCGTCCGGCGAGGGGGAACGACTCATGAATGGTGCACGGATCGGGCTTCGGTGGCTAGTCGGTGGGATCCTGGGGCTGGCGTTATCGGCTCCGGGCGCGGTCGGGCAGTACGCCGCGTCTGGATCGCCGGAGACCCTCGACGAGCTGGTCTCGGCCCGAGAGTCCCAGCTGGGACGGACGGTGACCGCGGCGATCTTCATGAAGAACCGAGCCGGCGTGGACATGGACCAGCCGCTGCGGGCCTTCGAAGACCAGGCCATCGGCGCCATCGATGCCTCCGGCGTGAGCGTGATCTCCTCCGAAGATGTGGTCACCGCGATCAACCGCCTCCGCAGGGAGGGCGACGAGCGCATCCGCGAGATGCTGCGATCCGGGGACGACAGCGATCTGGATCGGCTGCTAAATGATTCGACCTCTGCGCTCCGGCTGGCGCAGGACATGGGCGCAGACTACATGCTCATGATCTCGGTGACGGACTATGGCACGCGTCGGCAGGCGTTCCGGAGCGATGAGCTCGGTATCGACCGCTCGGTGATCACGCATCAGCTCCGCGCGTCGTACAAGGTGCTCAGCTCCGCCGACGGAGCGACCGAGACCGCGGGCAATGTCGTCGCGCGGTATCGCGAGCAGGAGCTGGCGGGGAACCACAACGATCTTGTGATGGGCGATCTGTTCGATGACGCCAGCAATCAGATTGCAGAGGGGCTGCGCCGGGCCGTCGAGAAGGACATCTTCAAGCAGCCGCGTGCGATACCGATGAGCCGGTTCACGGTCGCTGCGAGCATGCAGGATCTGATGGTGCCCGAGGTGATCGAGAACGACGACGGCGAGCTGATCCTCGGCGCGAACCGGTACCAGGTCGAGGCGCTCTCGGTCGATGTGCTGCTCAACGGGACCTTCGTTGGCACGAGCGAGCAGGTGATCGAGGCGCCGGCCGGTTTCCATGTGCTTCGGCTTGAGCGCGAGGGCTTCGAGCCTTGGGAGCGACGGCTGAAGTTGCCCGAGATCGGCGAGGACGAGTCGCCTGCTCTGTTCCAGACCGCGCTGCGGATGAACAGCTCGGGCCTGAGCCGGTTCCGTGAGATGACCCAGATGTTCCAGGATCTCAAGGCGGAGTATGTGCTGACGCAGGCGGAGGCGGATCGGGTTCGCGGCCTTGCGCAGATGCTCGAGCAGAGCGGGCTGCGGGTGGACCTGCGGCACGCGTCGGACGTTTCGGTCGGGTGGCAGCGAGGCGGCGGCGCGGGCGAGGCGGCCGGCAACGCTGTGCGTTCGGCGTGGCGACGGCTCGCGGGTGCGGGCGGCAGCGAAGATGAATAAGCGAGGCAGCGGCGCCGAGCGGGCGACCGTCGGCATCGGAGCAGGAGGACGCGGCATGCGTGTGGGGACTCGTGGGTTCATGTGGACGTTGCTGGTCTTGCTCGGCGCCCTCGTCGGGCTGGAAACCGGCGCGCAGGCGGGCAGCCAATCGGCGACCGGCAGCGGGCAACCCCGCGGCCGGCCGACCCTGGCCATCATCGGCATCGAGGCGACCGAGGCCGTGCTCGCCAAGGCGCGCCAAGAGGGCAGCGGCAACGATCTCGACCGGATCGTCCAGGCGTTCGACGGTCAGCTGATCGCAGCGCTTACCCAGACCAACCGGTTCCGTGTCACCGCTCGGAGCGACCTGGAGAAGCTGCTGGTCGACAACGACCTGCAGCAGGTTTTCGCGGAGGATCCGGTCCGGGCCCTGAGCATCCTGGGCACGCAGTTCGGCATGGTCTTCAAGGTAGACGACTACCGCGATGAGTATGTCGAGCAGAAGGCCCGGGTCGAGGGCCGGGGCGACCGGGTGATCCGGGCCCGGCGGACGATCTACATCTCGGTCGTCGCAACGATCTACGACATCGAAGAGGCCACGACGCTCGCGAGCGTTACCACCGAGTTCCGGGCCACACCGCTCGACAAGCGGTGGGAGGGCCTCGGTGTCGACCGCGAGGTGCTCGAGAGCCAGATGGCCGGTGCGCTCGACGGCGTTTCGCAGACGCTGGCCAAGGATGTCACCCACGACGTGCTCGGCCGGATGTACCCGGCCCGGATCGTCGAGCCGCCGATGGCGGGCCTGGTGAACGTGAGCTGGGGGCAGGGCACGCCTATCGAGGCCGGGCAGACGTGGCGGGTCTTCGATGTTCGGCAGGTCGAGGATGTCGATTTCCCAGGCGAGTTCATCGAGATCGAGCAGCCGGTCGGGCTGATCCGAATCGAAGCGGTCGGCAACCGCACCTCCAGCGCTCGGGTGATCGAGGACTTCGGCATCGATACGCGGGCGATCTGCCGGCTGGTGCGCGATGAGCCGGCTGACGAGGGTCGCGGCGGGTGAGCCGCTGGCCGGACTGCACACGATTCGTACGGCTTGTCGTCACTGTCGCGTGCCTGCCGCTGCTCGTTGGTTGCGGCGGGGGGCTCAAGAAGGGGCAGGAGCGTTTCCTCGCTGGGGACTTCCAGGGCGCTCGGGCGTTGCTCGCCTCGGCGGCGCAGGACAACCGTTCGGGCGCAGACGCGGTGATCGTCTGGCTTGAGTACGCCTCCGTGCTGCACCATCTCGGTGAGTTCGCGGCGAGCACGGAGGCCTTTGCGACGGCCGAAGCGCAGATCGAGTCGATCGACAATGCGCCAGCGGTCAGCGTGGGCAACCAGGCCAGGCTGCTGCTGACCAACCCCGAGGAGTCGACGTACCGGGCCTCGGGCGTCGACCGCGTCATGGCGCCCACGCTTCGCGGGCTTGCAAACATCCTGGCCGGCCGGACGGAGCGTGCCCGTCAGAGCTTTGTGGCGGCGCAGTTCGCCAGGGAGATCGCCCAGGACAAGCGCGCGGAGGAGATTGCGCGAGCGCGTGACGCGAGCCAGGCCGCGGCGAGCGAGCGGCAGTCGCAGGCGCAGCAGACCTTCGAGAGCGACGAGACACGCCAGCGTCTGGAGCAGCAGTACGCGCGGCTGGAGCAGTTCGGTCCTTATGCGGATTACAGCGTGCCGTTCAGCGACTGGCTCGAAGCGGTGTACCTGCTCGGCGTACAGCAGGACAACGCCGACGCGGACCGTGCGGTCACACTGCTCAACCGGGTCCGCGGCATGGTCGAGGGGCACGGCCATCTGGAGCAGGACGCGGCATCGGCTCAGGAAGCGTCGCGGGGCGTGCGTCTTACGGGCGTAACCTATGTCGTCTTCGCGTCGGGGCTGGCGCCCCTTCGCCGGGAGCAGCGGATCGATCTGCCGCTGTTCATCGTGACGGATACGGTCGACTACATCGGCGTCGCGCTGCCGGTTCTGGCGTTCAACGACGCGGCTGAGCTCGGCCTAGTCGTTGAGGCCGGCGGGGTCACCGCCGAGACCTCATTGCTGACGGACATGGACCGCGTGGTCGCGTCCGAATTCAACGCGGTCAAGGGCGCCCTGATCCGGCAGTCGATTACCAGCGCGGTCGTCAAGGCCGGGGCGGCGTACGGGATCAACAAATCCGTCGAGGGGCAGGACCCTGTGATCGAAGCGGTCGTCCGGCTGATCACGATCTCGTATCAGGTCGTCATGAACAAGACGGATACCCGCTGCTGGGTCTCGCTGCCCAAGCTGGTCGCGACGGCCCGCGTGCCCACGCCCGCCTCGGGCGAGATCGCGCTCCGCCGCCCCGGAGGCGAGACCCAGATCGTCCGCGTCGATCCGGACGCGGTGAGTATCGTCTATGCGCGGAGCCTCGGGCCGGGCCGGCCCATGACCGTGGACTGGGCCCCGCTGTACCCGCCGGGGGTGCGGCCGAGCGCTGGGACGCAACCAGACACGGTGGGCGGGCAACAAGGATCAGAGAGCGAACAGCTCGGAAGCGGGTCGATGGGCGGCGGTCCCGGGCGTTCCAACTGAGCCGCCGATCAGCATGCACGAAGGAGACGGGTGATGTACGCAACCAGAACGGGCACCGGGCGTCGGCTGGCGTCGATCGGCTTCGCGGGGATCGTGGCTGCGACCCTGGGCGGCTGCTGCGCGAGCGGGATGAAGGACAGCCGCGTCTCGATCTCGCCCGAGATCGACGGCGATATCAAGCTGCGCAGCCTGAACGCCGGCGTCGGCCCGGGCGGGCGTCAGCTTGTCGAGGCCGAGATCGGCAACTGCGAGCGTCACCCCGAGCAGTTCCAATATCGTGTCACGTGGCTCGATGCCGACGGGCTGACGCTGCCGATGAGCTCCGCCGAGTGGACCACAGAGACGCTCGCGGCCAAGAACACGCAGCGGCTGCGGCTGATCGCGCCGGTCGCCGAGGCAGAGACCTTCTCGCTCGAGTTGATCGATGTCGAGGACGACGACCGCCTGCTCTGGTGGCCGTTCAACTACTTCTTTGGCCGCCGCTGATCCACGGAAGCACCGCACGAACCTGAACGATCCGAAAGGGATATTCATGAACCGCATTCTCTCCACGGCATCGGCGGCGCTGGTCGCGTCGGCCGCGCTGCTGACCGGCTGCACGCAGGACGGGCCCTACCGGGCCGACGATTCGGAGCTGAACGTCACGGGCCGGCTCGACGTGCAGGACGTCGAGGAGTTCGCCAAGGAGCTCGCCGAGGCCCTGATCGCCTCGGGCGCCCTCCAGAAGGAGGACGGCCCGGCCCGCGTGGTCATCGACACCTACAAGAACTCGACCGATCAGCCGGGCATCGACCGCGATCGGGTCCTGTTCCCGCTGCTGGCGACGCTGAACAACTCCGGTATCGCCCGCGGCTACCTAGGGACAACCGTCGCGGGCGAGGGGCTCGTCACGGTCGATGCCGCCCAGGAGGAGCGTGCCTTCGACGGAGAGTCGCTGGAGCGCCGGTACGACTACGCCCTGGCTGTCAAGCTCTTCCAGCAGCGCGGCGACACCCGCCGGATCACGCAGACGTCGTACATCATCCAGTTCCAGGTCGTCGATGTGGAAGAGGGCTTCCCCGTCTGGCAGGACCAGCGGACGATCACAAAACAGGATCGGCGCAGGCGCGTAGGGCTGTAGACGTTCCGGGCCCGTGCGACTCGCATCATTTTCGGCCTAGTGGGTCAAGCTTCCGGGTGAAGCCGCGGAGCCCTGAGCGCGTGCCGGCGTAGAGGTGGCAAGCCTGAGGTCATCGAGCGCGACCGTACGCGAGCACTCCGGGCAGGTATCGCCCTTGATCCCGTGCAACTCGTACTCGCACGACGGGCATGGCAGGTAGTGCTCGGCGAGGAAGGCCGAGGTGCGCGCTTCTGCGGCTCGCCGTGGATCCCAGTACGTGCTGATCGCCTGACGGATCTCATCGATGCCCGTGCTGCCGGCACTCGCTTCGTTCGGGATGAGGATCGATCGTCCGTTGGCGAGCAAGATGCTCATGCCGGCCGGGGCGACATCGAGTTCGACTACATCGGGCCAGCCATAGGTCGCCGTGTTGTGCTGGCATTCGTACAAGATTCCGTGCTCGGTGACCGTGACAGCCGTTCGGCCGAGAAAACCCGGCCAAAGCTGCGATGGCGCCTTCTTCTTGAATTCCGCGAGCCGAAAGCTTCGGTAGTGCGACGTCTGGAGCCCGATGATCAGCCGTGCCAGACCGAAAAGCGTGCCGCAAACAACACCAAACAGCAGATGATCCTCGGTCACCAGTCCTGCGCGCCAAGCGAGCTCGGCGGCTCCTGCACCACAGAAGGGCCAGCAAGGCAGGAGCATGAGGTTTCGAAGCGTGGCCCTTCGCCGATCCCTGTTGATGATTTGCCGGTAGACCTCGTGGTCGATCTGGGCCACCATCGCACTGATCAGCATCTCCGGGGTTGTTGGAAACTCGACACGGACCTCGTCGGCGACTGCCATGATCGGAGTGTACTTGGGTCACAGACGCCCCTCGCTGCGCTCGCCTCCGCAGCCCGACCGACCTACCTTTCTTTCCCTTTCCGGCCCGCGGTGGCGCGGCCGGGATCCTGGGCCGCTTCGATACCCAAACGGAGACCGATCGTGAAGATCAAGACCGACGAGATTTCGAGCATCATCAAGCAGGAGATCGAGCAGTACGCCGCGGATCTCGAGGTCTCCGAGGTCGGACGCGTTGTCGAGGTCGGCGACGGCATTGCCCAGATCTACGGCCTCGCCAACGCGATGGCCGGCGAGCTCGTGGAGTTCCAGACCACCGAGGGTGCCGTCATGGGCCAGGTGATGAACCTCGAGACTGACACGGTCGGCGTGGTCATCTACGGTGACTACCTGGCCGTCCGCGAGGGCGACCTGGTCAAGAGCACGGGCCGCCTGTTGGAGGTGCCCGTCGGTGAGCAGATGCTCGGCCGGGTGGTCGATCCGCTGGGCCGTCCGCTGGACGCCGGCGCGGCGATCAACAACGACGAGACGCGCAAGGTAGACATCATCGCGCCCGGCATCGCCGAGCGTCAGCCCGTGACCGAGCCGCTGCAGACGGGCATCAAGGCCGTCGACGCGATGATCCCGATCGGTCGCGGCCAGCGCGAGCTGATCATCGGCGACCGGAAGACTGGCAAGACCGCCGTCGCCGTGGACACCATCATCAACCAGAAGCAGTACTGGGGCACGGACGAGGCGGTCGTGTGCATCTACGTCGCGGTCGGCCAGAAGGAATCGACCGTTGCGGGTGTCGTTGAGACGCTCAAAGAAAACGGCGCGCTCGACTACACCATCGTCGTCAATGCGGCCAGTTCCGACCCCGCCCCGATGCAGTACATCGCGCCGTACTCCGGCTGCGCCATGGGCGAATACTTCATGTGGTCCGGCAAAGAAGCCGGAAAGACGCTGGCCAACGGCAAGCCGATGCCCAAGCACGCGCTGCTGGTCTACGACGACCTGAGCAAGCAGGCTGTGGCGTACCGCCAGCTCTCGCTGCTGCTCCGCCGCCCGCCGGGCCGCGAGGCTTTCCCGGGCGACGTGTTCTACCTGCATAGCCGTCTGCTCGAGCGCGCGACCAAGCTCAGCGACGAGAACGGCGGCGGCTCGCTGACCGCGCTGCCCGTCATCGAGACCCAAGAAGGCGACGTGTCGGCCTACATCCCGACCAACGTGATCTCGATCAC
>JBCCZQ010000088.1:0-11098 GCA_039187315.1 Planctomycetota bacterium
GGGTTCGATCTCGGCGAAGCCCTCGGGTGGGAGCGGGCAGCGTCCGTTGATCAGCAGCAGCGGCTCGTTGTCGTCGGGCAGGCTGTTGACCGGCTGGCCGTGGATCTCGGCAGTCACGGGCGCGATGCGTTTGGGCGTCACCAGGCCGACGATCTCGACATCGTCGGGCAGGAGTGACTCGATCCGGGCCAGCGTGGTGCGCGGGCCGGTTCGGATATCAAAGCTGGCCCGGAGATCGGTCAGCGGCGCCAGCCGGGCCTTACCGTCATCGAAGACAATCGCTCGCATGGCGGCAGTCTATCCGGCGGAGCGGCTAGGCTGCCGCCATGGCTCCGGAGCCCTTTATCCAGGCGGTCGTGTTCGACTTTGACGGCGTGATCGCCGATTCGGAGCCGGCGCACGAGCGGTCGATGCTCGACGCCGCGGCGGAGCTGGGGCTCTCGTTTAGCCCGCGGGAATACCGAGAGACGATCATCGGCTACGACGACCGCGACGCGTTCCGCGTCGTGGCTCAGATGCGGGGGCGGACGCTAACGGCGGCCGAAGCGGCGTCGCTTGCGGACGACAAGCAGCGGCGGTTTGAGGCGATGCTCGCCGCGGGTGAGGTCACGCTGTTTCCCGGTTCGGCGGCGCTGGTCCGGTCCGCCGCCGCGCGGGCGCCGGTCGCGATCTGCTCGGGCGCGATCCGGTCAGAGATCGAGCCGCTGCTGGCGCAGTTTGGGCTCGAAGGGCTTATCCGAACGATTGTCTCGGCGGACGATGTTCCTGTGGCCAAGCCCGACCCCGCCGGCTACCGGCTGACGGCTGAGCGGTTGGGCGTTCCCACCGATCGATGCGTCGCGCTCGAGGACACACCGACCGGGATTCAGGCTGCCCGCGGGGCTGGCTACGCACGGCTCGTCGGCGTGTGCCATAGCGTCAGCGCAGAGGAACTGGGAGCCGTGGATCTCGTCGCGCCGGACACCGGTTCGTTGACTGCTGATGATCTGCTGGGGTTCAACGGGCCGACGCCCACCGGCTGACGTGCGGCGCATCGAAGGCAAACCAGCGCACGCACCACATCAGCGGGAACCAGAGAACGAATGCCGAGCCCGCCGAGAGCAGCGACGACAGGAGGCCGCTGCCCAGTTCGCTCAGCACCGCGGTTCCGATGGGCTCGTACGCCTCGCGCATGGCAAAGATGCCAGCGCGCGTGATCTGCCAAGCGGTACCGGCGAGCGGCGTCAGCACAACGAGTGTCAGCGGGCTGTTGAGAAAGACCTGGCCGCGGAGCGCCAAGACCAGACGCACCGCGAGCACGAGCCCGAGCGCATTGGGGCCCGGGATCACCGCGGTTCCGCCCGCGGGAAGCGTTACCGGCGAGAGCAGGTCGACGATCAAGCCCGCAGCAGCCGCACCGGCCATCGCGGTCCGAGCGGGAGCGTACAGCGCAACAAAGACAATCAGCGGCAGGACAAAGCTGGGCTCGACCGAGCCATCACCCAAGCGCAGCAGCGGGCCGAGCCCGCGGTCGAGGCCGATAGCAAGCCAGAGCGCGATGGCGAAGATCCCGAGCCTCACCGGGTCGGCTCCACGACTGCTGGCTGCGGCGGGTCGTCCTCAGGGATGCGGAGGATCACGCTCGCGACCAGCTTCGGGTCGACGTCGGGCTGCACGGCGATCACTTGGCGGAGCGGGCTGTCCGGGTCGCGTGATGTCTCCACGACCCGCCCAACCTTCAGCCCCCAGTGCGGGGACATGGCAGGGTCGCTCAGGAAGACCTCTGTGCCGATCGGGACCAACGCCGGCTCAAGCTCGGGCCCGCTGGTGACGTACCGGCCGGGGCCGCGGAGCATGCCGCCGCTCTCGGGCGTCAGGTCGAACCTCACGCCTGTCTCGGGTGCGTCCTCTGGATAGGCGATGACCTCTATAGGTGCTGCGTTGCGGTCCCCGATTGGTGTGATGCGGCAGAAGCGGGGGTCCAGGGCGGTCACACGACCGATGAGCGATTGCCCGCTGACGGCGACCGAGCCCAGGGTGACCCCGTCGGCCGAACCCCGTCGGACCGAGATGACCGAGCCGCGCGGATCGAGCGAGTCGGCGAAGACCCGGCCCCGCAGGAGCCTGACGCGGTCAAGCCCGGCGCGCGCGGTCCGCTCGTACGACTCGATCTCCGCGAGAAGCTCTTCGATGCGCAGATCCTGCAGGCGGACAAGGCGTTCGAGGTCGAGGATGCGTGCATCGGTTGGGTCGACGGCTTCGGCCGGGTCACCCGGGCCGAGCCACCGGCCGACCAATCCGACCACGGCACCGATCGGGGCGGCCAGCCGTTCAGCGACGCGGGCCACCCGGTCAGCGGGCTCGAGGAAACGTGTCGGTGCGAACGAGCCGACGATGCAGGCAAGGATCGTGAGCGAGAGCAGGCGGTTGGCTGTGATCAGACCCTTCGATGCCACGTGCAGCTCCGTTCGCTGTGCAATCGAGCAGAGCCACCCGCGGGGCTACATATCGAGGTCGCTCTCGAGTACCTCTTTCCATTCTTCGATGTGCTCAAGGAAGATGGCGGTACCGCGAGCTACGCATGTCAGTGGGTCGTCGGCGACGGTGACGGTCAGGCCGGTGGCCTTGCCGAGCACCTGTGGCAGCCCCCGGAGCAGCGACCCGCCGCCGGCCAGGACGATGCCGTTCTCGACCAGGTCGGCGGCCAGCTCGGGCTCGGCCCGTTCGAGCGTGCGGGTGACGGTGTCGATGATGGCATTGATCGGCTCTTGGAGCGACTCGCGGATCTCGGCGGCGCTGATCGAGGCTTTGCGGGGCAGGCCCGAGATGATGTCCCGGCCGCGGACGTCGATGGTCTCGTTGCGGTCTTGGCCGTCGGCCGCGGAGCCGATCTCGATCTTGATCCGCTCGGCGGTCTGCTCGCCGATCATCAGGTTGTACGAGCGCTTCATGTGGTTGATGATCGCTTCGTCCATGTCGTCGCCGGCAACGCGGACGCTCTCGCAGACGGCGATGTCGGCGAGGGACATGATCGCGACCTCGGTTGTCCCGCCACCGATGTCGACGATCATGCTGGCTGTGGCTTCGGCGAAGGGCAGGCCCGCACCAATGGCCGCGGCCATTGGTTCCTCGATCAGGTACGTTCGGCTCGCGCCTGCGCGATCGGCAGAGTCGGCGACGGCGCGTTTCTCGACGGCCGTGATGCCGCTGGGCACGCTGATGACCACGCGTGGGCGCACAAAGCTGTACCGGCCGCGGACCTTGTTGATGAAGTAGCTGAGCATCGCCTCGGTGACCTCGAAATCGGAGATCACGCCGTCGCGCAGCGGGCGGATGGCCGAGATGGTGCCGGGTGTCTTGCCGAGCATCTCCTTGGCGACCCATCCCACTGCCTGACCGCCCTTGAGCACGCGGTTGGTGCCCTTCTGGACGGCGACGACGGACGGCTCGTTGAGCACGATGCCGTGACCGCGCTGGGCGACGAGGGTGTTGCAGGTGCCAAGGTCGATGCCGAGGTCGAGGCTGAGATATCGGAAGAAGCGTTCGAGCAGCTGAGGATCCTCCTCACGACGCGCCGGTGGACGCGGGACCGGAGACTATAACCGACACCGCGGGTCCGTCACGGCGTGCGGGTGTCGGTTGGAGGGCTGTGGACAACTAAGCCGGCGGCGCAACCCGGGAGTGGGTGGCGCCGCCGGCGGCGGGGATCGGTGGATGTCGCCTGTGGGAGGCGGGATCAGTGGGTCGACGCGCTCGGTGCGAGGCTGCCGCGGGTCACCGGCGGGAGCGGAGTCGCCTCGGGGCTGAACTCCGGGCCGATCTCGAGTTCGTCCAGCTCCACCTCGAAGGTGGCATCGCCGGCCCGCTCGCGGTCAAGCTGGACCTGGGCGCGGGTGACGTAGCTCTCATCGACGCGGCGGGAGGTCAGCGCCTGCATGCGCGACTCCTGCTCTGCGCGGATCTGCCCGATCCGGCTGGTGACCTGGTCGAGGCTGTCGGCCGAGAAGGGGCTGATCGAATCGAGCGTGGCCTGACGCTTCTCGAGCATGGTGAGCATGCGCTCGTTGCGGGCGACGGCGTCGATCTGGCGGTCGAGCTGCCAGAGCTGGCCGCGGAACTGGGCCCGCTCCTGCTCCAGAGTCCCGAGCAGGTCGGCGAGCCGGTTCTCCTGCTCGGTGAGGAAGCCCATGTCGCGGCGGATCTCGGTCGCGCGGCTGGCGTAGACGTCGCGGAGCTGACCGATCTTTTCGGCCTTGGCGTAGGCGTCTTCGATGCCGAGCGATTCCTGCTCGAAGCGGACCCGGACCACGGCGTAGCCCGCGTCGGCCCGGGCGGCTTCGGCCTTGGCCAACAGGTGGTTCATGGCGTCGAGGTCCTGTTCGGCTAGGGCGACCACGCGGTCGGCGATCCCGAGTTCGTGCTCGAACTGGGCCTTCTGCGAGCGCAGCTCTTCGAGGTCGCTGCGGACCGTCTCGATCTTCTCGGGGTACTGAGCCTCGAGCTCTCGGAGCTGCTGGCGGAGGGCGACGGGGTCATCGACGTTCGAGGCGATGGCCTGGCTGAGGTTGTGCTTGGCTTGGGAGGCGACGGCGCGGGCGCTGCCGGGCTGGACCGCCTCTGCGACGATGAACGCCGCGCCGACGCCCAGGACGCCGATAACACCGACTCGGAGACCGTTGCGAACGAGGCTGGCCATGGCTGGCTCCTTTCCGATTGCGGCTTGCGAAAGCTCGTGTACCGGGCCGGCCGCGTCCTTCCGTGGCTGGGCCCGGCGTGTGTGTCCGGGAGCCTTGTTGGAGGGCGCCCATGGGCGATTTCAGGTTCATGCGTCCGGGTGGCCATAATTCGGTATCTGGGGGTAGGTGCCGGGGTAGGTGCCTGGGTCCGGGGTCGCGGTTGCGGGCTCTCGGGCCCGAAAACGCCCGGTCTGGTCGCCGAACAAGAGGTCGAGCGCCCGCGTGCTGTGGGTGTGCTCGGCGGGGACATGCGATGCTGACCAACGTGACGACCGGCTTTATCGCCCGGCTGCGCTCGAACGACGAGGCCGCCTGGTTTGAGCTGTGGGAGACCTTCGGGCCCGTCTTGCGCGCCCAACTCACCAAGTGGGGGCAGGGACGGATCGGGGTCGAGACCGTCCGGGACCTCTCGCAGGAGACGCTCGCAGCACTGTCCAACTCGATCGATCGCTACGACCCGGCCAAGGGGGCGCGGTTCAGCACATGGCTTTTGGCGATCGCCAAGCACGTGCTCGGCGACGAGATCGACAAGCGGATGGCGCTCAAGCGTGGCGGTGGGAAGCGGGGAGCGTCGTTCGAAGAGACCTGGATGATGGCCTCAGCCGACGAGGGGGTCGACGAGGCGTACGAGGCGGCCGTGTTCAGGGCCAAGGTCGAAGCCGCGATCCGTGGCGTGGAGCGCAAGACCGAGTTCCTGGACTTTTCGATCTACCGCATGCGGGTGCTTGATGGCCAGCCGGGCAAGGATGTCGCTCTCGCGGTGGGTGTGAGCGAGCCGACCGTTAGCCGGCGTCTGGCGAAGGTGCGCGATGAGCTTCGCGCCGAGCTTCGCGAGGTGATCGGTAAGTACAGCTTTACACCCGACGAGCTTGCCGAAGCAGACCGAAACGGGATCGGCCAGAATCCCAGCAAGACCGACGACGCCCTGTTCGACGATTCGATCGCGGAGATCTACCACCGCCAGCAGGCGCTGCGTCGCCAGGACGAAGAAGCCGCCCGCGCCGAGCACGACCGTTTCTCCGGCGGCTCGAGGGGCGGGTAAGCGGGAGGAGGCCGGTCCATGACCGCACTCGGAACCATCCTGATCGCCTTGCTCGCCGCCGTCGCGGCCGGGCTCTTGGTCGTCTTCCTGTTTATCCCGCTGCTGAAGCTAACCGGCAGGCTTGTCTCGCACGTGGTGGGAACCCTCTGGGCGATCGTGACCGATGTATTCCGCTTTTTCGGGGCGTTGCTTGTGCTCCCGGTGTTCATCGCATTGACTGTGCTCTCGGTCGTGGTAGGACGCTGGTCGGCTGCGGGGCACTACGGACGGGCCGTGACGGGTGAGATCCGCTCGACGGGGCTGTGCCTGTACCGCGTGGTGATCGGGCACCCGCTGCGGCTGTTCGGGCTGACGGCGCTCGTGGAGGGCTTCGAGCAGCGGCTGCCGGAGGTGGTCGCGGCAGCACCGGGGCCCGACAAGCCACGCGGGCGCAAGAACCAGTTCGAGGGCTACACGATCGTCGGCTCGCTCTCGGGCGGTGGCTCGGGCGGGCGGCTGTACATCGCCGAGCCGGACGATCTCAAGCGGGCAGCGTTCCACAAGCGTGGCATCGGTGAGATCGATCGGGTCGTCATCAAGACGTTCAGTGTGAGCGAGGGCTCGACGCTGCCGCAGATCATCCGCGAGAGCCGGGCCCTCGATGCGGCCAAGCGGCTCGGGCTGATCCTTGAGCACTCGCTGACCACCGAGCGGTTCTACTACGCGATGCGGTACATCCCAGGGGAACCGCTGTCGATTGTCACACAACGCGCGCATGCTGATGCGGGGCCGGAGGGCCTCGATACGCCCAGGCTCAAGGCGATGCTCGGGTACGGTCGCGATGTGCTGATGACGCTCGAGCGGTACCACACGGGCGGCCTGTGGCATAAAGACATCAAGCCGGACAATGTGATCGTTGACGGCCGGGGCGCGCACGTGGTCGATCTCGGGCTGATCACGCCGCTGAAGTCGGCGATGACGCTGACCACACACGGCACGGAGTACTTCCGTGACCCCGAGATGGTGCGTATGGCGCTCAAGGGTGTGAAGGTCAGCGAGATCAACGGCGAGAAATTCGACCTCTACGCCGCGGCGGCGGTGCTGTACGCGATGGTCGAGAACTCGTTCCCCGCGCACGGCGGGCTGAGCCAGGTGACCAAGCGCTGCCCGGAGGCGATCCGGTGGATCATCCGCCGTGGCATGGCCGAGTACGACAAGCGCTACGAGTCGGTGCACACGATGCTCGCCGACCTGGACACCGTGCTGCTTGCTGACGACCCGTACGCGGTCCTGCCGGCGCAGCTGCCAAGCATGTCCGGCGAGGCGGGGGTACCTGAGCCCGCGGCGAATCAGGTTCAAGAAGACCTGGCAGCCGACGAACAGCCGACGCCTGCGTCCGAGCCGCGTGTCGCGCGTGCGGCGTCGCCGGTGCCACCGCAGCCCGGTCGGGAGCCCCGCCGTCCCAGCGGTCCGCCGAAGATCCGGGTCAAGGGCTGGTGGTCGGGGGCGTACGCCATGGATGACGAGCCGGGACCGGCGGATGCGTCGCAGTTCCGCGAAGCATCGCCGCCTGCGCCGGCGCACATCAAACCTCGCGTGCACCGCCCGGCCTCGGAGCAGCTGCGTGATGCGCGATCGCGTGCCGCGGAGCGTCGGCAGCGCGCACGTCGGCGTATGCAGTCCAGGCGTTCTGCGCGGCGGCATCCGAGCGGGCCTGGTGTCAACGCGGGTGTGGTTGTCGCGCTCGCCGTGGTCGTTGGCGTGGTGGCTGTGCCCGTCGTATTCGCTTTTGTCGCGCCGATGATGCGCGATGCGCAGCCATCTGTGGCCGTGGCGCCCGCTCCGGATCCCGCCCCAGCGCCCGGCATGGGTATTGGGCAAACACCAGCGCTTCTCGGCATGAGCGCGGCCGCTTCGGCAGGGGAGCATGGGTCGCGGG
This sequence comes from Planctomycetota bacterium, assembly GCA_039187315.1. GTDB lineage: Bacteria > Planctomycetota > Phycisphaerae > Phycisphaerales > UBA1924 > JANQQZ01. The sequence continues at coordinate 7,676 of JBCCZQ010000088.1, forward strand.
CTTCGGCCGTCCCTGCGCTCACGCACACGCCGTATCGCGGCAGGGTGCTGGTCGTCAGCGGCTTCCGGGCACCGATCGACCCACGCGTGGAACGGGCGCTCGCTGGCACGATCGATCAGCTTGAGCAGCAGGGCTTCGAGACCGTCGGCAACATCGCCGACGAGGTAAGTGTCGATGATCTTCGGTTGCTCGTGGCGATCGAGCAGGCGTACGGCCCCTCGCCCACGCTCGAAGACGCGGCCAAGGCAATAAGCGCGAGCTTTGCGCGGGAGGCGATCGGGCGGTATGAGGCGGCTGTGATCCTCACGCCTGATGCAGGCAGCGATGCGGACCGCGTCGTTATCGCCGATGAGAACTCGGCGTACACGCTCCGCAGCATCGAGCCCGCGACAATCGCCAGATTCACACTCGAGGCGGCGAAGGATTGATTATCCGCTTGCGGCTGTGCCGGACTCCGCTGCGAGTGTTTCGAGTGTCCGCTTCGCAGCGCCTCGATCGATGGCATCGCTCGCGGTTTGCAGACCTTCCGCGAGGTTTGCGCATACGCCTGCGGTGAGCAACGCCGCCGCCGCATTCATCACGACGATATCACGGTGCGGGCCCGGTGTGCCGGCGAGGATCGCTCGGATGATCGAAGCGGACGCATCGACATCATCGACGACCAGCTCCTTGTAGCCGATCGTCTTGAATCCCAGAGCCGCTGGCTCGATGACAACCGGCTCGATCGAGCCGTTCTCGACCAGCAGCGCATCAGTCGGTGCACCGAGCCCGATCTCGTCGAGTCCTTCGCGGCTATGGACGACCATGGCCCGCTGCGATCCCAGCTCGCGTAGGCATTGCGCGACGAGCGGCAGGAAGCGTGCGTCGTAGACACCGATGAGCTGATGCGCTGCGCCGGCCGGGTTGGTCAGCGGGCCAAGCAGATTGAACAGCGTGGGGACGCCAAGGGCTTTGCGGGTTGGCCCGGCGTGCTTCATCGCGGGGTGCGCGTGGATGGCGAAGCAGAAGCACAGCCCTGCGCGTTCCAGGCAGCGAGCCTGTGTCTCGGCCGAGGCGTCGATGTTCACGCCGAGCGCTGCGAGCACTTCGGCGGACCCTCGCCCGGTCCGGCTGCGGTTGCCGTGCTTGGCGACGCGCACGCGCGGGTCGGCAGCGGCCGCCACGACCGCGGCCGCTGTTGAGACATTGAAGGTTTTTGGTGCGCCCCCCGTGCCGCATGTATCGAGCAGGATCTGGCCGGGACCGGGCTGGTACGGGACCGGCAGGACATGCGTGCGCATCGATCGGGCCGCGCCGGCAAGCTCCTGCGGCGTCGCGCCGCGGGCCTGCAGCAGCGCCAGGATCGCGCCGAGCTGCGCCGGCTCAACCTGGCCCGCGAACACGCGGTCGAACAGCGCTTCGGCTCGGCCGGCGTCGAGCGTCTTCCCGGCGAGGAGGTCGGCGATGTCCTGCATGGCGGCTCCGGTCGGCAGGTGCGGGTTGTGTGAGATTCGTCGGATCCGGACGTGATCCGAACCTGGTCTTCGGTCGAACGGTAGAGTAGTCTGCGAAGGTCATCCGTCCGATGCGGCGAGAGCATGGCAAAGGGGCTGGACGCATGGGAACTCCCGCCGGCGGGCTCACGGGTGTGATCGAGCGGGCGCGTCAACGGCTCGCGCGCACTCTCCTTACCGAGACACTCCGGCGGTGGCTCCCACGAACCGCGTGCGCGGCTTTGGTCGGGGTGGCACTCGCTTCGGTGCTGGCGGCGTGGCTGGGGTGGTCGAACCGCTGGGCGGCGATGTCCGCCGCGGCAGCCGCGTCGCTGGCGGGGTGCGCGATTGTTTCGGCGGCTCTCCGTCGGGGCCGACCGACAACGATGGACGCGGCTGAAGCGCTCGACCGGACGCACGGCACGCGGGATCTGGTGGTCTCGGCTTGGCAGCTCGATCAGTCGCAAGGTGCCTTCGAAACGATGACGCGCGCCGCCGGCAGCCGCGTTGTTGGCACCCTCGACCCGCAGCGCGTCGGTCGTTCTGGGTGGGATCGGCCGCATATCGCAGGCGCCATAGGGATCATTGCTGCCTGGGCGGTCGCATCGTTCATGCCGTCATGGACGATGGGGCGAGCCTCGGCCGACGAGGCTGTGGCCGAAGCGGCGCAGCTTGCTGCCGATGTGGCCGACGCAGAGCAAGCGATCGAATCGGCACGCGAAGCGCTCGAAGAGGTCGTCGAAGATGATCGTCTCTCGGAAGCAACCCCTGCGGTATTCGAGGCGATCGATGCGCTCGAGGCGGAGCTTGCCGACGGTGTGCGCGATCCGGATGAGGCGCGTGCTTCGGCCGCAGAGATGCTCGAGCAGCTCGCGGAGTCTTCAGAGCGTGAGGCCGCATCGGCCGAAGCGCAGCGAGAAGCGATCGCCGAACAGCTGGATGCGGTCGATCCGGGTTCTTTCGAGGAGGCAGCGGAGCTGGCGCGCTCGCTTGCCCAAGGCGATCTCCAGCGTGCAGCCGAGCAGTTCGATCCGGACGCCGAAGGGCAGTCGCCCGAGCTGGCCGATGAGTATCGCCGGCTGGCCGAGATGCTCGATGAAGCCGCTCAGGCCACCGCGGAAGACACGTCGGCCCCGAACGACCCTGCCGAGAGCGGTATCTCATCGGAAGCGGTCCCTCCGGATGTGCCGGACGAGCCATCGCCCGCGGAGCGCGATCTGCGCGATCTGGCCGAGGCCCTTCGCGAGTCGGCCGGCGACCGCGAACCTCAGCCGCCCATTGACCCGTCAGTTGACCCGCCCGAAGATCCGCCGGCCGATGCCTCTGTTGAGGATGATCCCCCGTCGCCCCCGCAGCCGGATCGTGGGCCCGACCCGGAACAGGATGCCGGTCAGAACCAGGGCGCTCCGCCCGAACCCAGTCCGGAACCCAGTTCGGAATCCAGTACAGAGTCCGGTTCCGAGCCCAGTGCCGAGCCGGACGCCGAGCCGAATCCTGCTGGTGATCGGCAGCCTCGGCCTGTGAGCAGTCCATCCGAGGCCAGCCCTTCCCAAGACAGGCCTTCAGAAAACGATCCAGCCGAACGCACACCGCCCGAAGGCAGTCCCCAGCCGGCTGATCAAGCACGGCCGAATGGTCCCAGTGACCAGCCGAACGAACAGCCCATCGAACAGCCTGCCGATCAGTCAAGCAACCCAGACCCACCCAACGCTTCACCGTCACAGCCCGATGGCCAGCGGCCAGATGGCAGCCAGCCCTCCCCAAGCGACGCCGGCGAGACGCAGCCCGATGCGGCCCAGCCCGATGAGGGCACTCCGTCTCCCGATCAACCCAACGACAACGCGTTCGATCGCCTCGCCGAAGAGCAGCGTGATGCCGAGCAAGCTCGCGAACGGGCCGAGCGTCTGCGCGAGCGGGCGCGGGAGATCCTCGAACCGGGCCAGCCCGATCA
>JBCCZQ010000089.1:0-10682 GCA_039187315.1 Planctomycetota bacterium
GCGCCGCGGGCGGCATCGAGGGCCGAGGCGGTTCGGATCATGGCTTCGCCGGCGAGGCCGGTCGCATCGAACGCTTCGGTGAACCGCTGCCGCGCCGCGGCGACCGTGCCGGCATCGCGGGTGAGCAGGCGCGCGACAAGACCACCGAATCGCGATTGCCCATCGGCCGCGCCGGTGTCGATGATGGTCACAGCGAGGCCACCGTGGCGTCGCTGGATTTCTTCGAGGATGTCGCGGACGCGTCGGACCGATGAAGGGTCCCGGCCTGGTGCGCTCAGCCGGGTTGCAAGGACGACCTCCGTGCCGGGGGGGGCGTCGGCGAGGACGGCATTCGTCCTGGGTGCAAGCTTCAGATCGCCCGTCGAGGTGACATCGAACCGGGGCATGCGCGGGCCGAGCAGGAGGGCAGCTGAGATGGCGATCCCTGCGGCGAGCGCGAGCCCGGTGAGCGTGAGCGCCCAGTTGGTGATGCGTGCGGCTCTCATCGCCACCGCCGCCTTTCGATGGCCACACCGGCCGCGAAGACGAGCCATGCGGTGAAGGCCGTGAAGAAGACGATGTGCCGGAGGTCGATCACGCCGCGTGCGAAGTCGTCGATCCTTCTGCCGGGTGAGGCTGCGGCCAGTGCGCCGGCGAACCGCTCGGGCACGTAGGCGGGGCCGATCGTGGTCGCCAGCACCCAGGCTGTCAGCGTGAGGACGGTGCCCAGGAAGGCGAGCGTCTGGCTCTCGGTCATCGCGGATGCCAAGAGCCCCAGTGCGACGCAGACGGAGCCGAGCATCGCCAGGCTGAGCATCCCGGCTGCGATGGGTCCCCAGTCTGGCTTGGGTTCGCTCACGGTGCGGAGCAGCCAGGCGTGGATGAGCATGGGCAGGAGCATGCAGCCGGCGAGGGCCATGCCCGCGAGGTACTTGCCCAGCGCCAGCTCCCAGCTCCGGACGGGTGCGCTCAGGACGACTTCCAGCGTGCCCGCGCGCGCTTCCTCGCTGATCAGCCTCATGGCGACCGCGGGCGCGACGAGGATGACGATCAGCATCGCGACGCCGAAGACCGGCCGCATGGTCGCGGGCGCTTCGGGCGTGAGCACCGTCAGGGCGAAGATCAGCCCGATGAGCAGCTGGAAGACCGCGACGATCAGCCAGCCGATGGGCAGCCGGAACAGGGCCGCGAACTCTCGGACGGCGATGACGCGGATCGCCCGGAACGAGGCCGTCATGCGTCGGCCTCCAGCTTGTCGAGTACGCGGACGAAGTGGTCTTCCAGCCCGCCCCTGCGGTCGCGAAGCTCGCGGATCTCTCGGCCCCGGAGCCTGTGCGCCAGCCAGTGGCGGGCCGGGACGTCCGCCTCGGGGGCGTGGTCGAGCGTCAGGCGGGTCCAGCCGGCTTCGAGCGGCTCGAACACCGCCTGGGCGCCTTCGAGCAGGCCGCGGCAGGCTTCCGGGTCGAGCAGCACCTCGGCGATGCAGCCCGCCGGCGTGCGGAGGCTATCGAGTGGGTCGTCGGCCAGCACGCGGCCGCCGGCGATGATGACCACCCGCTGGCAGATCCGCTCGATCTCGCTGAGCACGTGCGAGCAGACGATGACGGTGCGGTCCTGGGCCAGCTCTCCGATCAGGGATCGGGCCTCGCGGAGCTGAGTGGGGTCGAGGCCGTTGGTCGGCTCGTCGAGGATCAGCACGGGCGGGTCGTGGACGATGGCGGCGGCCAGGGCGGCCCTCTGGCGGTAGCCCTTGCTCAGGGAGCCCAGGCGGGACCGGCCCCGCTCTGCCGGGAGCCGGCAGCGCTCCATGGCTCGTGCGACGGCTTTCCGCCGGTCATCTCCGCTCAGGCCGTGCAGCGACGCATGGTGTCGCAGCATGCCCAGGACGGACATTTCTGTATACAGGGCGGCCGACTCGGGCAGGTAGCCGATGTTGGTGCGGGCGAGCGTGGGTCGGCGGCGTGCGTCGACGCCCTGGATCGTGATGGAGCCCCGGTCTGGAGTGAGCACTCCGGCGAGCATGCGGATGGTGGTGCTCTTGCCCGCGCCGTTGGGCCCGAGCAGGCCGAGGATCTGCCCGGGTGGGACTTCGAGTGAGACACCCCGGACGGCGTGGTTCCGCCCGTACCAGCGATGGAGATCGTTCGCGACGATCATGGCGTGGAGCGTACGCGGGCCGGGGCGCTCGTTCGCGCGTTGGCCCGAAAACAGTATGTGTAGTGTGAATTCGCAGACTGATGGCGTGAGGAGCAGGATCCGTCCGTTAGACTCGCCCGAAATGTACCACTAGACCGCTATGGCAGACGTGCGAACGAAGATCGTCATCCTGGCCACGCCGAGCGCCGCGACGCGAGAGCTCGCCTCGATGCTGGGCGATCGGTGCGAGCTGATCTTCGCGGACTGCCTCGGTCCTGAGAACGCGGATGCGTCGTTCGTGATCATGCCGGCGGACCCGGGGAGCCTGGGGACGACCGGGCTGGGTGATCGCGAGCGGGACACGCTGCTCGGTTCGGTTGGCGAGGCGATCTGCCTTGTTACCGCGCAGGGCAAGCTGCTCTGGGGAAACCGGCTGTTTGGCGGCTTCGACGAGCCGATGCAGAGGAAGCTGATCGACGCCGCCGCCAGGGCGGCGTCTTCGTTTGAAGGCCGGCCTGTCTCGGGTACCGACGGCGAGTTGCTCACACGGGCGGAGGTCGAGTCGGACGAAGGACGGCTGTACGAACTGGTCGTCACGCCCATGCGATCGGACGAGACGAGCGCGTGCGGCGACCGAGCGGTCGGTGTGGTCCGCGATATCACCGAGGCCGTCCAGGCCAAGCGGAAGATCGGCGCGATCGATGAGGCCGGCAGCGCGCTGGCCCGTCTGGATCCGGACACGGTCCGGAGCATGAACGCGGTCGAGCGGTTGCGTCTGCTCGAGGAGCGGATCGTCAAGGCCTCGCACGACCTGCTGAATTACGATCATTTCGGCATCCGGCTGATCGACCAGCACACGAGCCGGCTCGAGATGGTCATGAGCGACGGTTTCCCCGAGTCGGCGGTCGAGCTTGAGCTCTATCCGGCTGAGGAGGGCAACGGCGTGATTGGCTACGTCGCGGCGACGGGCGAGCCGTACATCTGCCGCGACACGGCGGCGGACGAGCGGTTCTTGCCTGGCGCGACCGGCGCGCGCTCTTCGATGACCGTGCCGCTGAAGATCCAGGACCGAGTCATCGGCGTGCTGGACATCGAGTCCATGGAACCGGATGCCTTTGGCGATACGGACCTGCAGTTCGCGGTGATCTTTGCTCGGTATGTCGCGATCGCGCTCCAGACGCTGGACATGCTCGTGATCGAGCGGTCCGCGACCGGGCAGACGATCACAAGCCGGTTCGAGGGCGAGCTGGACGATCCGCTGCAGGACATACTCAAGGAGGTCGAGGAGCTCTCGTCGGAGCAGCTCGACCCCGCGTCGGCTGCGCACGTCGACCGCATCCGTGCCGATGTGCAATCGATCCGCGAACGGATGCAGGCGGTGGCGAGGGGGCCGAACACGCTGCTCGGGGCCACGCGGTCTGCTGGGGATACCAAGCACGACCCGCTCCTGGCGGGCAAGCGGGTGCTTATTGCCGATGACCAGGCGCAGATCCGCAACATGATCGCGGATGTGCTGACCCGTCGCGGGTGTGAGACCTTGGTCTGCGACACTGGGCAGGCCGCGATCAACGAGCTCGACGCCTCGACCGCGGACGGGCACCTGCCCTTCGACGCGGTGATCACCGATATCTCGATGCCCGATCGCAACGGCTACGAGATTTTCAGCGTGGCCCGCGGGGTGATGCCCGAGCAGGCGATCATCTTGATGACCGGCTTCGGGTACGATCCGCACCATTCGATCGTGCGCGCGTCGCAGCATGGCATGAAGAACGTGCTCTACAAGCCGTTCCAGGCATCGCGGCTGATCGACGAGGTACGCCGGGCCTTCGGCGGCGAGTCGACGTCATCAGAGGGCTGAACGCTCAGTCGCTCAGATCCTTTGTCAGACGACCTCGTGCCTGATCACGCGGGGGTGCTGTTCCAGGTCGTTCAGGACGCTGGTCGCTCCGTCGTGGCCCGCTTGTCCGGGTAGCGTGCGCGCGGCTGCTGCGGTCGAGGCGGCAACCTCGACGAGCACGAGCCCGCCGGGTTTGACGAGCCGTGGGCCCTCTGCGAGCAGCGGTCGCACGACCGCGAGGCCGTCCATGCCCCCGCGCAGCGCCATCGTCGGCTCGTGGTTGCGTACGTTGGGTGCGACCGCGTCCCATTCGCTGTCGGGGATGTAGGGCGGGTTCGAAACGAGGAAGTCGAGCTCGCCGAGCTGGCCGGCCGTCGGGTGGTCGGTCAGGGCGTCGAGCAGATCGCCGGGGACGAACTCGATCCGATCGTTCAGGCCGAGGAGCTCCGCGTTCTCGCTGGCGACGTCGAGCGCTTCGGCCGAGAGGTCGGTCGCGACGACGCGCGCCCCGGACAGGTTGGAAGCGAGTGCCAGCGCGATCGCGCCCGAGCCCGTGCCGATATCGGCGATGAGGCAGCCCTCGCCGGTCTTGCCGCCGAAACCGGGGCGGCTCTTGCAATGGTGAAGGACCTGCTCGACGATGGTCTCGGTGGCGGGCCTCGGGATCAGAACGCGCTGGTCGACACGCAGCCGAAGGCCGAAGAACCAAGCTTCGCCGGTGAGGTACTGCACTGGCTCATGATCGAGCGCGCGGTGGACCAGGTCGCGGAGCGTGGCGAGCTCGATCGGGCTCGCTGGGCGGTCGGCGTCGGTGTAGAGCTTCATCCGGTCGCAGCCGAGGACGCGCGAGAGCAGGACATCCGCCGACAAGCGAGGATCGTCGAGGCCTTTCTGCTCGAAGGCGCCGTAGATCCACTCGAGCAGGCGGCGGGTGGTCCAGGTGTTCTGCGTCGTCCTCGCCACGTGCGAGTTTAGCGGCGGTAGACGCGTTCGCCGTCGATCCAGGTCTCCAGCACGATCGTGCCCGGGATGTCCTCGGCGTGGCCGATGACGATGTCGCGGTCGATGACGATGAAGTCAGCACGCTTGCCTGGCTCGATCGAGCCGAGGCGGTGCTCGTCGAACGAGGCGTAGGCGGCATCGATCGTCATGCTCCGGATGGCTTCCTCGCGGGTCATGCGTTCCTCGGGGCGCCACCCGCCGGCGGGCTCGCCCGCGAGGTTCTGACGGGTCACGGCGGCGTACAGGCCGAGGAACGGGTTGTGGCTCTCGACGGGGAAGTCGCTCCCGCCCGCAACAACTGCGCCGGTGTCGAGCAGCGAACGCCAGGCGTATGCGCCCGCGGCCCGTTCCACGCCGACGCGGTCCTCGATCCAGCGCATGTCGCTCGTGCAGTGCGTGGGCTGCATGCTGGCAATGATGCCGAGCGCGGCGAAGCGTGGGATGTCGGCGGGCGCGAGCAGCTGTGCGTGCTCGATGCGGAAGCGGCGATCCTGTCGAATCAAGCGGCCTGGGAACTCCTTGCTTTCCACTTGGCCGTCAGAGATGTTGGATGTGATATGGCCATCAGCAACACCGACATAGTCGTCTCGTAGCGCTGTCTCGTAGGCGTTCAAAATCTCGCGGTTGGCCCGGTCGCCGATGGCGTGAGTGCAGAGCTGGTAGCCGTGCTGGCGCGCGTGCTTGGCGGCTCGTTCGATGTCGGCCGGATCGGTCACGGCGAGCCCGGTGTAGGGGGCGCCGTCATCGCCGGTCGGCTTATCGGCGTACGGCTCGAGGAGCCATGCGCCGCGGCTGCCCATGGCGCCGTCGGCGTAGGCCTTGCAGGCGGCCATGCTGAACCGCTCGCCGCGGTAGGGCTCGTTTTGCTCGAACCACTTCGCGGCATAGACGAGCGACATCATCCCGGTGATGCGGATGCTGAGTTCGCCCGATGCTTCGAGCTGCTTGTAGAGCTGGGTCATGCTCGGATCGACGCCAGCGTCGTGCACACCGGTGAGCCCGGCCGCGAGGCAGAGCCGCTGCGCTGCGAGAAGCATCGCGCGCGGGTCGCCCTGGGCTTCGTCAGGGATGGCGTGCGTGACGAGCGCCTCGGCGGCGTCGACGAAGACGCCGGTCGGTTCGCCCGACTCACCGCGGACGATCAGACCGCCGGCGGGCGATTCGCTCGACTCGCTGACGCCGGCCGTGCGCATGGCGTGCTCGTTGGCCAGGGTGGCGTGGCCGTCAACGCGTGACAAGGAGACCGGGTGATCCGGCACGGCGTCGGATAGCTCGCGGTGGTGGGGCAGCTCTCGCTCGGGCCAGCTTTCGTGGTCCCAGCCGTGGCCCAGGATCCACGTACCGGGCTGGATGGCCGAGGCCCGCTCGGCGACGCGCTCGATGACCTGCGTATAGGACGTTGTTCCGGCGAGGTCGATGACGCCGACTTCGAGCTGGCCCAGCCCGGCCATGTGGCCGTGAGCGTCGATCAGCCCGGGCAGGACGACGGCACCGCCCAGGTCGATGACCCGAGTTGTATCGCCCGCGATGGCGCGGACCTCACGGTTGGTGCCGACGAGCGCGAAGGCGCCGTTGTCGATGGCGAACGCCTCGGCTGTGGCGAAGCCCTCGTCCACGGTGTAGACGGTTGCGTTGAGCACGAGGGTGTCGGGCTGGGCGTGTGATGTGAAGGCCAGCAGGCAGGCAAGCAGTATTCGCATGCCAGCAATGTAGCACGCCGACGCTGGGTCGCATCACTTCCCTTCGAACCAGTTCCTGCTGATGCTCGCGTCGACCTTGAGCGGGACGTCGAGGTCCATCGCGGCGGCCATGCGGTCCACGACGAGGGCTTTGGCTTCGTCGGCGTCGGTTTCGTCGGCCTCGAAGACCAGCTCGTCGTGGATCTGCAGGAGCATGCGCACGCCGGGGATCGCCGGTTGCTTGCCTTCGCGGCGGTGGGCGGCGTTGGGGCTCAGGCGGGCGTGGAGGTCGAGCATGGCGAGCTTGATGAGGTCGGCGGCGGAGCCCTGGACGACGCTGTTGATCGCCATCCGCTCGGCGAGTGCTCGGCGGTTGGGGTTGTTCGAGTCGATGTCGTTGATGGGACGTCGCCGTTTGAGCATGGTCTCGACGTAGCCGTTGGTGCGGGCGTGTTCGACGCAGGCGTCGAGGAATGTGGTGATGCCGGGGAAGCGCTGTTTGTAGCCGGTGATGATGTCGGTGGCTTCGGCGTTTGAGACGCCGAGGCGTCGCGCGAGGCCGTAGGGCGTGATGCCGTAGACGATGCCGAAGTTGACCATCTTGGCGCCGGAGCGCTGCTCGCGGGTGACGTCGGTGAGCGCCACGCTGTGGATCTGCGCGGCGACTGCGGCGTGGATGTCCTGATCCTCCCGGAAGGCTTCGATCAGTCCGGCGTCCTGAGACAAGTGCGCGAGGATGCGCAGCTCGATCTGCGAATAGTCTGCGGCGATGAGCACGCGGCCCTCGGGTGCGACAAAGGCCTTGCGGATCTCGCGGCCTACGTCGGTGCGGATAGGGATGTTCTGGAGGTTGGGGTCGCTGGACGAGAGTCGGCCGGTGGCAGCGACGGTCTGGTTGAAGCTTGCGTGGATGCGGCCGGTCTCGGGGTGGATGTCCTCTGCGAGCGAGGTCAGGTAGGTGCCGACGAGCTTGGTGAGCTGGCGGTAGTCGAGGACGAGCTCGGGGATGCGGGTCTCGATGCTGGCATCATGGCTGAGCTTCTCGAGGACCTCCGCGTCTGTGGAGGGGCCGGTCTTGCCGCGCTTGAGCGGGCGCAGGCCGAGGCCCGGGTCCTCGTCGTCGGGCTTGTTGAACAAGACGCCTGCGAGCTGCTTGGGCGAGTCTGGGTCGAAGCCTCGGTTGAGCCGTTCGTAGGCCTCATCCTCGATCTGCGCCCGGAGGGATGTGATCTCGGCTTCGAGGCGCGTGCGCTGGAGATCGAGCTCTTCGCGGTTGACGAGGATCCCGTTGTACTCCAGCTCGGCGAGGACCTCGACGAGCGGGAGCTCTGTGTCATCGGCGAGCGTGCGCAGCCCGGTTTCGTTGAGCTGCGGAAGGAGCTTGTGCGCAAGCTGGAGCGAGGCGTCGGCATCCTCGGCGGCGTACGGCCCGGCCTGGTTGAGCGGGACCTCGTCGAAGCGTTTCTGCTTCTTGCCGGTTCCGATCAGCTCTTTGATGGAGATATTGGATCGGCCGAGCAGCGCGAGCGAGAGCGCATCGAGGGAGTGGGACGAGCGGGAGGCGTCGAGCACGTAGCTCGCGATCATGGTGTCGCACGAGCCTGGGGCGGTCAGGCCGCCGAGCTCGATGCGGGCCCGTCGCAGCACGAGCAGGTCGTACTTGAGGTTGTGGCCGATCTTGGGGATTGATGCGTCCTGGATGATCGGTCCCAGCGCATCCAGCACGGCTTGTTCGCCAAGATGCGTCTCGGGCTCGGGGGAGCGGACGGGCACGTACCACGCGGCACCCGGTTCGACGGAGAAGCTGAGCCCGACCAGCTCGGCCTCCATGGCGCGGATGCTGGAGGTCTCGGTGTCGAGGGCGACGGCGTCGGCGTCTTTCAGCGCGCTGACGAGCTTCTGGAGCTGCTCGTTCGTGCGGACGATGCGATAGTCGCCCTCGGCGGTGCGCGGTGGGGCATCATCGACCCGATCGAAGAGCCCGCCGGGTTCGTCAGAAGATCGCGGCGTGTGCTTCGGCTGAGGTTCGCCTGCACCCGCGAGTTCACGCGCCTCGTCGCGTAGGCGGTTGAAGCCGAGCTCGTGGAGCAGCGGGTCGAGCTGTGGAAGCCGGAGCTTCTCGACAGCAGCGGCTTCGATATCGAGCTCGGCCGGGGCGTCGGCGCGGAGCGTGACGAGTTCCTTGCTCATTGGCAGGACATCGCGTGATGCGGCGATGTTCTCTCGGCGCTTGCCCTTGATGAGCCAGTCTTTCTTGGGCTTCTGGTCGTCAGTTGCCTCGGCGAGGACGGCGTCGATGGTGCCGAAGTCGGCGATGAGCTGGGCGGCGGTCTTGGGGCCGATACCGGGCACGCCCGGGACGTTATCGACGGTATCGCCCATGAGCGCGAGCATGTCGATGACCTGCGTCGGCTGGATGCCGGACTCGGCCCTGAGCGCATCGGCATCGATGACTTTGTCGGTGTGGACGTCGTAGAGCTCGACGCGGCCGGGCTCGAGGAGCTGCTTGAGGTCTTTGTCCTTGCTGACGATGCGGATGCGCAGGTCGGGGTGCGAAGCCTTGAGCGCGTGCGAGAGCGTGGCGATGACATCGTCCGCCTCGAAGCCATCTGCGCCGATGCAGGGGACGCCGAGCGTGTCGAGCATCGCCAGGCAGCGGTTGACCTGCGGCTTGAGGTCGTCTGGCGGTTCATCGCGGTTGGCCTTGTACTCGGGGTACAGCTGGCTTCGGAACGTGCCGCGATCGCCCGAGACATCGAGCGCGACCGCGAGATACGTCGGCGGCCCACCCACAGCGAGCATCGCTGCCTCCTGGCCCCGGAGGAGCTTGAGGAGCATGCCGACGAAGCCGAAGGTCATGTTGGTGGGCTCGCCGGTGACGGGGCTAGTCATGGGCGTGCGGATGGCGTGATAGGCGCGGAAGAACTGCGCATAGCCGTCGATGAGGTAGAGGGTGGGGGCGTCGTTGCGGCTCACGCGCCGGCGGCCTGCTCGTGCATGGCGCTCAGGCGTTCGATATAGGCCTCGCCCGGCTCCATGCCGCGGCGATCCATCACGGTCTTGGCGGTATCGATGAAGCGTGTGAGCCGGAAGGCGGTCTCGCCGCTGTCGGTCACCCAGGAGAACGGGCCGACCGGACCGACCACAGGGGCGCTGGCGGCCCACATCGCGCCCGTATGCACGACCGAGCCGGTCATGATGCGCGTCCCGATAGCGAACTTGACGTGGTCGCCGATGATCGCGCCAAGGAAGGTCTGCGCGGTGCGTTCGCTGGGGGCCCCGACGTGAGATTTGGCGAGAACCTCTCCGTACGTGTTGAGCAGATTGGAGTTGTTGGTTCCGGCGCCGAAGTTGACCCACTCGCCGACCCACGAGTCGCCGAGGTGGCCGTCGTGGGCCTTGTTGGAGAAGCCCTGGAAGATCGTGCCACCGACCTCGCCGGCGATCTTGCAGCGAGGTCCGATGGCGGTCATCGACTTAATAAGCGCGCCGTCGAGGATCGTGCTGCCTTCGCCGATGAAGCATGGTCCGACGAGGATGGCGCGCGGCCGGATGACGGCATCGGCAGCGACGACGACCGGTCCCTTGCTCGCGTCGATGACCACGCCCGGGCCGAACTCGGCCCCGGATCGCGCGGCGACGGTGTGCTCGCCGATCACGGTGACCCACTCTGGGATGCCGTCGTGCGGGACCCCGGCGAGCTCATGCAGATCGTGCAAGATCGTGGCGTCGCGGAAGACGCGGACGTCCCAGGGCCGGCGCATCAGCAGCGGCTCATCGATGTATCGCACGCCGTTGGTAGGTAAACGGCCGGCGATGATGTCGCCGGCCTGGCGTGCGGGGACGTTCGCGACGGCGACGCCGCCCTCGTCGTCCGAGTCGCCGTGGCGTTCCACGACGATCTGTCCGGGTTCGATCTCGGCGAAGCCCTCGGGTGGGAGCGGGCAGCGTCCGTTGATCAGCAGCAGCGGCTCGTTGTCGTCGGGCAGGCTGTTGACCGGCTGGCCGTGGATCTCGGCAGTCACGGGCGCGATGCGTTTGGGCGTCAC
>JBCCZQ010000090.1:0-10108 GCA_039187315.1 Planctomycetota bacterium
GCCTACCGCGGCCGGCTGCTGCTGGTCTCCTCCCACGTCGACGAGCACGACATGACACACGTCATCCTCATCGAACCGCCAGCAAGCACGACCGAACAAACCGCCGCCAGGTAAAGAAGATAAGACGCACAGCGGGAACTGAAAGGCAGCCGCGCATGCTTGTTGTCGAGCGGCTCTCGAAGACGTACGGGCGCGGGGGCGTCCGCGCGCTCAGCGATATCGATCTTGAGATTCACAGCGGCATGTTCGGTCTGCTCGGGCCGAACGGTGCCGGTAAATCCACGCTGATGCGGACGCTCGCGACGCTGCAGCTGCCATCGACCGGTTCGGTGCGGCTCGACGACATCGACGTGCTCAACGAACCGAAGCGCGCACGAAGGGTTGTGGGCTACCTTCCGCAGGACGCAGGCGTCTACCCCCGCGTCACGGCTTGGGAAATGCTCGACTACCTCGCCGGGCTGCGAGGGATCGAGCGCGGCAGGTCGCGCCGTGCGGCGATTGCAACGCAGCTCGAACGGGTGAATCTCGCCGATGTTGCGAACCGGCGGCTCGATACGTTCTCGGGCGGCATGCGCCAACGCTTCGGCATCGCAACGGTCTTCCTCGTGAAACCCAGGCTGGTCATCGTCGATGAGCCGACCGCCGGCCTCGATCCGACCGAACGCCGCCGGTTCCAGACGATGCTCGCCGAGGCATCCGAGGGCTGCGTGCTCCTCATCTCTTCGCACATTGTTGAAGACATCGCCGGCCTGTGTTCACGGATGGCCCTTCTCGATGAAGGACGGGTGAAGCTGCAGGGCGAACCGAGAACGCTCGTTGCAGAGCTTGATGGGAAGATCTGGTCGCGGCGTATCGCGATCGGTGACCTGGAATCGGCCCGCTCAAAGTACAGGCTTCTTTCGTGGCGTCCCGATGCAGGCGAGCTGCTGCTGCGTGCGCACGGCGCATCGCTTGGTCCTGAGGGTTTCGAACAGGCCCAGCCGGATCTCGAAGATCTCTACAACCTGCACGTGGATGCCGTGGGATGACGCTTCTGGCGCCGCTGCGAAGTCAGATGGCAGCCGAATGGCGGATGCAGCGTCGCCGCCCGTTCGTATGGTTCTGCCTCTTTGCCTACTTTCTGCTGGCTATTGGTGACACCGTCCAGGCCGGTTGGTCGGCCGAGGGCGGCATCCTGATCAACGGCGCGGATCAGATCGCGACACGCTCGATCATCTACAGCCTGCTCGGCGTGCTCGTTGCTGCTGGGCTGGTATCGGAACCGTTCTCACGGGACCGCGCTCATGCTTCGGCGGGTACCGTGCTGACGACCGGTGCCGGCCGGACAACGCTCGCGCTCGGACGTTTTCTTGTCGCAGCATCGCTTGTGCTTGTGTCCGGGTTGCTGTTCATCCCAGGGGTGATCCTGGGCTCGCTTGCGCCGGGGATTGCGCCGGAGTTTGTAGGTCCGCTGGTACCTCAGCACTACGCCGCAGCGGCCGCCATCTTCATCGTACCCAACTTTCTGCTCGTCTCAGCCGTCGCGTTCGCGGTCGCATCGCGTACACAGAGCCAAGCGTCGGCGTATGCATCGGCGATCGCTCTCGTTTCCGTGTGGATCACGGTCCGTATGGTCTTGGGTCAGGATGTGCTCCGGCACAATATCTTTGCGACAGCTGCACTGCTCGATCCGTTCGGAAGCATCGCGTCCGCGGAGTTCGCGATGGGCTGGACCGTGGCGGAGAGCAACCAGCGGTTCCCGCCGCTCACGGGTCTGCTGCTCGCGAACCGTGCGATCTGGCTGGGCATCGCTTCGCTTCTGATCGCCGCGGGCGTTGTTGGTTTCCCGATGCGTGAGCGGCTTCCCCGCGCACGCCGCAAGAGGGGAAACACAGTCTCGCGTGCTGTCGTCCCGACAGCCGTACCGAACGTATTCGGTCCGCTAGGAACGATGACAGCCTGGGAATGTCGCACGATCCTCCGCGCACCGGGGGCGTTTCTGGTGCTCCTGCTCGTCGCGTTTTCGCTCTGGTGGTCCTCGGCGAGCGCTGTGACGCACCGATTCTCGCTGCCGAGTACGGATCTGCTCGTACACAACACGGGCTTCTACTTCGACAAGATCCTTGTCCTGGCGATCGTCTGGCTTTCCGGCGATCTGATCTGGCGTGAGCGATCGAACCGGGTCGACCCGCTCATCGATGTGCTCCCGACACGCGACTGGCACCGGTACGCTTCCAAGCTTGCTGCCTTGGTCGGCGTCGTGCTCGTGTTCTGGACGCTGTCGATCATCGTTGGCCTGCTATATCAGGCAGCAAACGGGTACTACGACTTCGAGTTGGGCCTCTACATCACCGACAGCTTCGTGATGAAGGCCCCATACTACGTGTTTCTTTCCGTACTCGCGCTTACAGCGCAGGTACTGATAGGGCGACGCTACATCGCGATGGGCGCTGTGCTGCTCGTCTACCTGTCCGAAGTCGTGCTCGATGCGATCGGGCTGCACCACCCTGTGTACCGCTACGGACGCAGCAGCTTCTTCTGGTACTCACTGATGGATGGCTACGGGCACTTCTGGCGCGCCCATCTCTGGATGCTGACGTACTGGAGCCTGGGCGCCGGTGCGGTGTGCGCGCTCGGAGGGCTTGCGTTCTCGCGCGGACACGAGCGAACGCCAGGGTACCGGCTCCTGCCCTCACGGCTGCGTTCGCGGGGCGGGTTGGCCGTGCTCGTGCTCGCTGTGGCGTTCACAGCTGTCGGCACGCATATCTGGTGGCAATCGACCGTGCACGCGATGTGGCCCCGTATCAACGACGACGCCATGAAGGCCGAGGTCGAGATGGCCTACGGCGATCGGTGGCGCAACGTTCCTCAGCCGCGCGTGGTTGAGATGCGGTCCGAACTTGACCTGTACCCGAGCATGCGGCGTTTCGAGCTGCGGGGTTCCTTCGTTCTGCACAACCCACACAGCACCGCGATCGACCGCGTGCTGATACTCGCCGAGCCGTGGCTGCGCGTCGATTCGCTCGACATGCCGAGCGGTCGGATCATCGAAACGGACGCAAGGCTCAATGCCTGGGTGCTCCGGCTCGAAGAGCCGCTCGCGCCCGGTGCCGAGACAGAGCTCGCGTTCGAAACGTCATGGTCGCCGCCTCGAGGATTCGCCGTGCATGCCGAGAACGACGGCGTGCCCGAGGTGGCGCCGACCGAGGTGCTCGGCAACGGCACGTCGCTCTTGAACATCCAGCTGATGCCCGCGGTGGGCTACACCGACCGCGTCGAGCACAAGCCGGGCTGGAAACGTCGCAAGTTCGGCCTCGATCCGAAGTGGTCGCCGCCCGACCCCGCGATCGGTATCGGCCAGGCGCACGCAACGTTCCATCTCGATTGGGTCCGACGGCTTGAGATGACGATCACGACCGACGCCGACCAGTCCGTGTACCACCCTGGCCGGTTGCTCGATGCATGGTTCACCGACGACGGCCGCCGGAGCTTCCGCTACCTCATCGATCGCCCGAGCCGAGGCTGGGCGACACTCGTCTCGGGCCGGTTCATCGAGTCCAGGTTCGGAAGACCTGGCATCCCCGATGTCGTCATGGCCCATGACCCGGACCACACGCACGCGGTCGAGCCCTTCGCCGACGCGCTGCTCGATGCCATCGAGCACTTCCAGGACCGCTACGGCCCACCGCCGTTCGATGAATTCCGGATGGTCGAGCAATCGCTGCATTTCGATGGCATGGGCGTCCGCTCGGGTATGGGCTTCGCAAGCGAGATCCTCGGCTGGAAGACCGACGTCCGCGCCGGAGGGGGGGAAGACCTGCACGAGATGGCCGCCCACATGATGGGCATGACCTGGTTCGGCGATCAGATCATCCCTGCGAATGTCTCGGGTGCAAAGGTTGTTCACGCCGGACTGCCGTTCTGGAGTGCGCAGCTCTACCTCCATCAACGCCGCGAACCCGGTCTCGACCGGAGGCTGCGCATGCAGCACCTTGCTGAGGCGTTCCGTGGCCGAAGCTCGCTCATCGACGAAGAGTCACCGTTTCTCGACGAGTTCAAAGACTCAACGATGCTCCGGGCCAAAGGCGGCGGCCAGATGCTGTATCTCGCGAACCTGATCGGGGGTGCCGAGCATCTTGAGCGATCCTTCGCCTCGTTCCTCGATAGATGGCGCTACCGGCCCTCGCCGTTTCCAACAGCGCGCGATTTCGTGGCGCATCTGCGGCACACGATTCCTCCGGAGCATCACAACCAACTGGCCGGCATCTTCGAGCACATCACGACCTGGTCGCTGGGCGTCACTGACGCGACCATCCAGCCACGCGGAGACGGACGCTGGGATGTCACTGCTGCGTTCGAAGTGGCACAATATCGCACCACCGGATGGGGGGAAAAGAACCGGGTTCCCATGGACGCGGTTGTCGAGCTCGTGCTCTACCGCGATGCAGGTTACGGTCCAGAATCCGTTCTCCACCGTGAGCGCATCGTCCCCAAAGCGACAACGTTCGAGCGAACGTGGGTGCTCGAAGAGCGGCCTCTCAGGGTGGGGATTGACCCGCTGCTCTTCCTCCCTGATCCGAACCCGCGCGACAACATCCGTTTTTTGAAAGGGAGCTGAGCCACACGCGCTTGAAACAGCTCGCGACGGCAGCTATTTTATTGAGACTGAGTCTCAACAGTGTCGGTGTCGAGAGAGCCCCGGCATCCAACAACAGGCCGCTGACCGACCGAGCTGCGTATCACGCTCGAGACGGCAAGACCTGGTCAAGAGGGGGACTGGAACCATGCGTGTCGATCGTTCACCGCGTCGGCGGATCACGCGGATCGCTGCTTCCACAGCCGCGACGCTCATATGCACCGCACCGGCCGTCGGGCAGACCATGGTGTCGTTCGATCTCAGCGGCGTCGACGCCGACGGCTACCTGGCCACGGTCAATCTGAACCAGGAGGGCAACCAGACCCTCGACAACATCGACCGCAACCCCGGCAACGCGAAGTTCTACGATTACCCGGCCTTCGTGAATCCGGATCAGCCGGACAACATCTACATCATGTATGTCGAGCCGTACCGGTTTGGGCTGGACTATCCCGATCCGCTGTACCCGGATGAGAACGGCGTGCTCGTGAGCGTGGCACCGCTCAGGCCGATCGAAGACGCAGGGCTGCCCGATACAACGTTCATCGATGCTGCCACCGAAGACGCGGATTTTTCGATCTTCAACGTCGGATCGATCGAGTTCGACGCCGACGCCGTGAGCACGGTCGGCGTCGACGTCGTCGTCCCGGAAGACCTGACGATCACGTTCGACGGGACCGAGTTCCAGTCGACCAACCGTGTCGAACTGCTCCCTGGTGCGGATGCGCCGCCGTTTGGACCCGAAGGGCGATCCAACCGGAACGAGGCTGCCAACATCGTTTCGATCACACAGACCGGAGCAAGCGGGTCCGGACTGACATTTACCGACGGCGTGCTGACAGAGATCGCTCTGACCCTCGGTGTGGATGTCGAGGCACGCGGCGTGGCCTTCCCAGCGGGGTTCGGGCTTGTGGCGAGCGGCACGATGACGATCACGGGCGATCAGCTCGAGTTTCATGTCGATGATCTGTCGGAGCTGCCGGGTATCGCGTCCGACGTCCGCCTCATCCTGAACCGGAGAGGCACCGTCGATGCCGTCAACGTGTTCAGTCTCGCCCCGGCCGAGTGCCCCTGCGATGTGAACAACGACACGCGCTGCAGTGACAGCGACTTCTTTGCCTGGGTCACAGCGTTCGTTGCTGATCCGCGGACGCCCGAGCAGGAAGACGCTTGCGATGTCAACCGCGATGGCAACTGCAGCGACAGCGACTTCTTCGCCTGGGTTACCGAATTCATCGGCCCTGGATGTTCCTGACGCCCATGATGCTTGCGCCGCCCATCCTGCGCACGAAGTGTGCGATCGCCCGCGCGGCGTGTATCCGTGGCCGACGCGGTTTTACGCTCATCGAACTGCTCGTGGTGATTGCGATCATCGCGCTGCTGATCGGCATCCTGCTCCCCTCGCTTGGCCGGGCACGGGAAACAGGACGCTCGGTCGTTTGCGCGTCGAACCAGCGTCAGTTCGGCGTCGCGTTCGAGGGCTACGGAAGCGACAACCGGGACCGCCTGCCCCCGCATTCGTTCGCCGATCCCGATCTGGTCAGCCCGACCGGCCTCATGAACGCGAAGCGGGCGTGGTGCGTTGCCGAAGTCGCCGGATCGCCCGAGCAGGTGTTCCTGGCCAGCTCGCTCGGTCCGTACCTCGAAGGCGTGGCGCAGATCGGTGGGTGCCCGTCTTGGGACCCGCCGGATGACTTCCTGGACCTGATCTACTCGTCTCCGGCCAGCGTGCAGCTGCCACCGATCGACTACGCCTACAACGGCAGAATGCTGGGTGTGCCGAGCCCACGGTTCGGACCGTCTCGGTGGATCGGCTTCCAGCGTTCTCAGCTTCGGAGTCCGTCGGAGACCATCCTGGTTACGGATCACGCGATCGTGACGAGCGGCTTCAGCGACGAGCTCATCTTCAGCCTCGAGTTCGAGCTTCAGCCGCCCGTCGCGGATTCCTATAGCCTCAGGTCAGGATCGGGGCCCGACTCCTCGGCGGCCACCGTACACGGACGCCACAGCACGCAGGCCAACGCGCTGTGGGCCGACGGCCACGTCTCAGGCGAACCTGTCCGACTCGAGGAATCCGACGCCACGGAGCGGCGCCTGCTCGTGGGCGATATCTACGAGGGTGAGACGCCCACCAACGAATGGTGGGATGGAGGGGTTCCGTGATGCAGCGCAGCACGCATCGCGGGCCAAGCTCGCATGATTCCGGTCCGATATGGGGGAATGCACCGTGAAAAAACAAGCCTCGGAGATGTCACAGGACGAGATCAACCGCTTCTGTGCTGCAACCTCGGCGCTCTACTACACGATCGTGGCATCGCATGCCCGGCGGTGCGGCATCGCACCGGAGTTGCCCGAACTGCTGTGCCCCACGGCCGCGACACCGTGCGCACACCGTTTCGACCAAGACATCCTGGACGAAGCGGAGAAGTTCCTTCTCCGGCTCGGCATGATCGCAGAGCCGGACAGCTCGGACTGAATCGATCTTTGATGATTCATGGCCGATTTGTAGCCCCTTGATCGAGAGCAGCGCAGCATGAGTATCGCTTCTTCGCGACCGGAATGAGATGCCCCTGATCCGCAGCAGCCCGCGCCGCTCGGCCTGATCGCCGCACGACGCATTCGGGACAACGCGGGGTAGCGCCCGCAGGTGAGAAAGACAGCCGGGTGGGTGTTCCGACCGGCGTAGATGCATTTGGAGAGAGACCATGAGACATACTCTTGCAATCGGCGTGCTGGCATATGCAGGCACGGCCATGGGACAGACCATCAGCCTCGCGAGCACGATGAACACCAACAGTTTCGTGTCAGAAGACAGCTTTACGTTCGCGTTCGCTCAGATCGGTGCCGGTGACGGCTCCCTCGGTAGCGTCGGCGCGAACACCGGCGACGCCGACGGGCTCTACAGCCTCGCCAACCTCGGTGCCCCGGATCCTGGAGCCCCTTTCGGGACACCCGTTGATCTCTTCCCGCGCGAAGAGAACTTCCAGGTCGGCGCCGTCGGCTACGACGCCGGCGCCATCTTCGGCACGGGTGTCGAGACCACCAGCATCACCAGCCTCGATCTTTCCGGGCTCTGGACCGCAGATCCAAACCGTGAGAACCCAACCCCTGGCAGCCCGCCCTCGGTCATCTCGGATATCTCGGACCGTGCGATCGGGCTCTGGTTCTTCGACGCGACTGGGAGCATCGACTTCGGAGCATTTGATGCATCCGATACCGTGACCTTCACCGACGGACTGCTGACATCTATCAACATCAGCGTGAACGCCGACTTTGTTCTTGATGGCCAGGGAACCTACAGCGGCACGCTCGATTTTTCGGGCAACGGTATCTCGTTCCAGATCGACGATGTCTCAGATACGCTCGGCAACACGGTTGTCATCGATCTGACCGGCACGGTGAACGCTGTCGTCCCGGCGCCAGGCTCCGTGCTTGTACTCACGGCCGGCGCACTCGGCTTAGTACGCCGACGCCGATAGTCAGATCGTCCCGGCCAAGGACATACCGCGGCCGAACGCTTCGCGGCGTTCGGCCGCTTTCTCGGTACGTGGTCGAGTCCAGACGCATGCCAGTGAGTCTTGACGGGCTTGCTCATTGCACAAGGCCGACATCGCAAGATCTTTCTCTGCGGTTGGTTGCCCGGCTTAGTGAACTACCAGCCGGTATCCGGCATACTGGTGGTATGATGCACACACTCTGGCTCAAGATCTTTTCGATACTGTTCGTCCTGGCTGGTCCAGGCATAGCGGCACAAGAAACAACCGGCCTGGCTGGAAGCATCGACCTTGACCGTTTGAGCAAGGAGATCCAATCGATCATCGGCCGCGCTGAACTCGGCCGGTTCCGGGGTGCGGTCGTCGTCCGCGTCGGGGATGATCAAGTTATTTCTGACGGGTACGGGCTAGAGAACCGCGAACTCAGCGCGATCGATCCATCGGTGAGCCTCTTTGACGTCGGATCTGTCGCAAAATCGGTCACAGCAGCCACCGTGCTCAGGCTTGTAGAGCAAGGCAAGATCGAGCTTTCAACGACGATGCGCGAGGTCTTCGGTGACGACGCAGGGAATCTTTCGGATATCACCGTGCATGACCTGCTTCGGCACCGCTCGGGTCTTGGAAGCGGCGGCAGCGCTCTATCACAGGCGGGGAGTCTCGATTCAGCGGACGCACTGATCGCTGCCCTTGGACAAGCCCAGCTCGGCGCGAAGCAGTTTGCGTATTCGAACATCGGATACTTTGTGCTCGCTGCTGTGATCGAAGAGGTGGGCGATGGTGTATTCGAGGACGTAACCCGCAGGCTGGTGCTTGAGCCATCGGGCTTGTCGGGCGTCGGTTTTGTGGGCGACGGCGAGGTGCCCGGCGCAAGGCCAACCGCCAGGGTCTCACGCGCGCCGCGCGGGCTGCCATCGGTCGGATCGCTGTTCGACTATCCGTGGAACTGGGGGCAGCGGGGTGCGACCGGCGTCGTGATGACCGCTCAAGCCGCTGCGGATTGGGTGGAAGCGATCGATGCGGGTGAGTGGCTCAGGCCCGAGTCGCGCGCGGCCATGCTCGCGCCGAGCACCGATGGTTATGGCCTGGGTTTCTATGTCGATGTGAACGATGATGGCCGCGTGACCAGGTTCTGGCACGGCGGCTCGACACGAGGCTACGTCTGTCAGGTTGCGCGATACCCGATCGCGTTCGATGGACGCGGTGCAACGGTCGTCATCATGGCCGAGGCCTCAATCGAAGTCAGCGGCATCGCGCGACAGATCGGAAGCCTTCTGTGGTCCGAGCCAGCCAAGCCGACTTTCGCAGGTGTCTACCTCAGCCGCTACGCTGACTTGAGTGAGAAGGGTGTCTACACAATCAGCGGCTCGATCCAATGGCGTGGTATGCCGCAGTACGTCGGCTCGGACGGCATCAATCGGATCACGGACAGCCGGCCCACGATCATCCTGGAAGATTCCCAGCGTCGCATGTGGCCGCTGATGATCAGGCTCGATCATCAGCTGGCTGAAAATCTGATCGCCGAGCTACAGCGAGTTGGACGCTCGGTTGCGGAGGATCCCGAGGGCGGCCAGACGCCATGGTCCAAGGGAATCTCGCTCATCGTCGACACGACAGGATTCGAGCTCAACGAACATGATTCCCTTGTTCTTAAGAACGGGGCGACTGTCATCGCTCGATCATCACCGGATCATCATGAGGTACTTATTGTGCAAACGCCAGACGGCCACGAAGTCGCGAGCGTGCGTATGGGTGGCGCGGAATCACGCAGGCTTCAGGAAGAACTCCGACGCGCGCTGCGGTAGTCGGCTGCGTCCAGTCATCTGTCCGGACATCAATGCGCAGCAACACGCACCGTGAACAGTTCCCGCTGTGCGTCTTATCTTCTTTACCTGGCGGCGGTTTGTTCGGTCGTGCTTGCTGGCGGTTCGATGAGGATGACGTGTGTCATGTCGTGCTCGTCGACGTGGGAGGAGACCAGCAGCAGCCGGCCGCGGTAGGC
>JBCCZQ010000091.1:0-9296 GCA_039187315.1 Planctomycetota bacterium
CGCGAGCATCGCTGAGACCCTCGAACGGTTTCGCCCGGTTGCGGAGCGGGCTCGGGAGGCGGGCCTGGCGACGCGGGGCTACGTCTCATGCGCAGTGGCCTGTCCGTTCGAGGGCTCGATCGACCCGGCCCAGGTCGCCGACGTCGCCGGTCGGCTGCTGTCGCTCGGCATCGACGAGATCGATCTGGGTGACACGATCGGTGCTGGCACGCCCGAGTCGATCGACGCGCTGCTGAATGTCGTGCTGGACGCTGTGCCTGTGGAGCGGGTGGTGTTGCACCTGCACGACACGTTCGGGCGGGCATCGGCGTGCGTGGCGGCGGGCCTGTCTTCGGGCGTTCGCCGCTTTGATGGCGCAGTCGGCGGGCTTGGTGGGTGCCCGTACGCCTCGACCGCCACAACGCGCGCCCCTGGCAATATCGGTCTGGGTACGCTCGCCGGAGTGATCGAAGCGGCGGGCCATACCGTTGATATCGACCAGGCTGCGCTGAAATCGGCCGAGGCTCTCGCAGCCGGCATGCGCGCCCCCTCTGGCGGGAGCGAATCACCGTGATTGCATCCGAGCAAGTCGAGCGCAATGGAGCGGCCGTGCGCATGATCACGCTGGCCCGCCCGGAGCAGCGCAACGCACTCACACCCGGCATGCTCGCAAGCCTGGTCGGCGAGTTGAACAAGGCCGAAGCGCACGGCGAGGCCGTCCTTCTCCGCGGGCAGGGCCGCTGTTTCTGCGCCGGTTTCGACCTCGAGCTGTGCCGGACCACCCCGGACGGTTCGACGCTGCGTCTTTTGTTGACCGGCTTGAGCGACGCCTGCCGCGCGATGCGCCGGCACCCGCGACCCGTAGTAGTTGTCGCCCACGGGGCCGCGATTGCCGGAGGCTGCGCGCTGCTGGGCGGCGCGGATCTCGTGATCGCGACTGCGGGCTGCAAGCTCGGTTATCCCGTCGTGCGCCTGGGAATCTCCCCGGCCGTCACCGTCCCGCTGTTGCGGCTGTACCTCGGCGACGGGGGTGCTCGGCACCGCACGCTGCTTCCGGACCTCTTCGACGGTGTCGATGGTGCGCGGCGTTCGCTCGTCCACGAGCTGCACGCGAACGACTCGGAGGCGCAGAACGCCGGCCTCGAACACGCGCTCGGGCTGGCAGCCAAGCCACCCGGCGCCTTCGAAGCGACCAAACGATGGCTGGGCGTGCTCGAAGGATCGGACCGCGATTCGGCATTCGACGAGGCGCTCGCCGTGTCGCTGGGGCTCACCGGCGGGAGCGAAGAGGCCACCCTGCTGGGCACCAAGCAGCCCGAGCCGAACCAAGGCGGACGCGGGACAGGCACGCAGAACCGGGGTGACCGGATGGAGGACGGACCGCATGGCTGATCTAGCGAGCCTGACTTTTGATGGCCCGGTTGCGACGCTCACGCTGCGCCGTCCTGAAGCGCGGAACGCCCTGTCGCTCGAGCTCCTCGGCTCCGTCCACGAGCGGCTGGATGAACTCGACGCGATGCAGAGCGGCCCGACGGTGCTCGTCTTCACCGGCGAGGGAAAGAGCTTCTGCGCCGGGATGGACCTCAAGCAGGTCATCATCGATGGCCCTGAAAGCGCCGGTACACCGCGGCAGCTTCTCGAGTCCCTCGCGCGGGCATGCCAGCGGCTGCGACTGCTCCCGAGTGTGACCGTCGCCTCGGTTTCTGGCGCGGCCATCGGGGGTGGTTGTGGGCTCGCGACCGTCTGCGATCTGGCGGTCACGCATGCCGAGGCCAAGCTGGGCTTCCCGGAGGTTGACCTCGGGCTATGCCCGGCGGTCGTCGCGCCGTGGGTGGCTCGGCGGATCGGTCACGGCCGCGCCCGAACGGTGCTGCTGGCAGGTGGGCTGATGTCCGGGCGGGACGCCTACGAGCTGGGGCTGGTGTCGCATGTCGTTGATTCGGCCGACAGGCTCGATGAAGAAACCCGCTCGGTTGTCTCGTCGCTGACGGCCGGCGGCCCCCGCGCCCTCCGCGCGACCAAGGAGCTGCTCAACACGATCGACGGCTCGCTCGCGGGCGATCTGCTCGAGCGCGGCGCAGCTCTCTCGGCCGACGTGCTCTCGACCGATGAGGCCCAGGCCCGCCTCCGCTCGCGGCTGAGCGATCAGAACTAGTTGTTCGCCGCGATCACGGGCGCGGTCGCCAGCCCTGGCTGCACCTCCGCAGCAAGCCGTTGGCCCTCGGCGGTGAGGACCAGCCTCGTGCCGGGCTCGTGGTATCCCCACTTGACCGTCGCGAGCGCCACCGGCACGCCGCCGAGCGTGGGGCTCAGTGTCGCGCTGGTCACCGCGCCGACGTCGACGCCCAGCTCACCCTCTGGTGACAGAACGGAACCGGTCTGAGGCTGGACGACGCCGTTGGTATCGTTCAGCTTCGACTCGCAGCGCAGGCCGACGACGACCTGCTTCGGGTGACCCAGTGACTTCATCCGCGCGACGATCTCCTGCCCGAGGAAGCATCCCTTGGTGAAGCTGACGCGCGAGTCGAGCAGGCCGGTCTCCGCCGGCAGGCTGCTGGGTCCGAAGTCCAGCATGAACCTGGGCAGACCGGCCTCGATCCGAGCGATGTTGAGCGCCTGCCAGCCCGCCAGGCGCAGGCGGACGCGCGCGGCCAGCGATCGGTCATCCGCGATCGCCCCATCTTCCTGGCCGATGCGATCAAGCCCGGCGGGCGATCCCGCCGCAAGCAGTGCCTGTGCTACCTGGACCGCATCCTGTGCTGCCAGCGTGAGCCCGATCGCCGGCACACCGAGCGCATCGTCGCGATCAAGCAGCACGGCGCACCCCGCGATCTCACTCTTGATGCACATACCGCTGCGAGTCGGGTGATCGCCCGCGAGGGACGAGAGCAATTCGACTGCGGTCGGGCCGATCAGCTCGAGCCGATGCGCCTGATCCGTCACATCTTCGAGCGTCGTGTCTTCCATCATCACATAGCCGCCGAGTGAATCGACGAACGCCGATGCCGTAAAGGCATCAAGGTGCGCAACGATGTGGTCATCCCGGATCAGCAGCAGCAGATCCGCGACGATGCGTCCCTTGCGGCTTAGCCAGAACGATCGAACAGCGTCTCCTGAGGCAACGCCCGCGAGTTCCTGCGTCAGCATGTTGTTCAGGAATTCCATGCGGTCCGCGCCGGCGATTCGGATGACAGCGCCATCGGGACGATCGAGCAGCACGCATCGATTCCTGAGTGCTGCATACTCCAGCTCGAGGTGGCCGAAGGTCTGGGTGACATCGATCCCACCGTCCTCTGGACCGTATGACGCCGTGACCGCCCCCTCGCGTTCAAAGGTTGTCACCAGCGGCGATCGGTGTGCCATATACGACGGTAGGTCGAGCGAACCGCGCCGGTGCGCTAGAGTCGTGACCGCGGACGTGCGGCCGCGTGGAGACCTCCCATGAACACCGACCTGCTGAAGCGCTTGTGCGAAACGCCCGGAGTACCGGGGCGGGAAGAACGCGTCCGCGCACTCATCGAATCCGAGATCAAGGGTCTGTTCGACGAAACACTGACCGATGCGATGGGCACGCTCATCTGTACGCGAAAGCCCCGAACAGCCTCGGGCTCCAAACGCAAGACCAGTGATCCGACCCGGATCATGCTGCTCTGTCATATGGACGAGATCGGGTTCTACGTCTCATCGATCGATGAGCACGGGTACATCTGGATCGACCCGGCGGGCGGTTTCGATACACGGAATCTGTTCTCGCGCCGTGTCCGCGTCTGTACCGAAAAGGGAGACATCCACGGCGTCATGAACCCCGGCGGTCGCCCGGTGCACATCGCGACACCCGAAGACCGCAAGAAGGTTCCCGAGGTCAACGAGTTTTTCGTCGACATCGGCATGTCCAAGGCAGCCGTCGAGAAACGCGTGCGTGTCGGCGACTTCATCGTGATGGAAGAGCCGTTCCGGGAGATGGGCGACAAGCTTGTGTCCAAGGCCCTCGACAATCGGGTTGCCTGCTGGCTGGGCATCGAGTCGATCCGCCAACTCGCGGCATCCAAGAAGGGACACGCCGCTGAGATCATCGTTGCGTTCACGACGCAGGAAGAAGTCGGACTCCGAGGTGCGAAGACGGCCTCCTATCGGGTCAAGCCCGACATCGGCTTCGGGCTGGATGTGACGCTTGCGTGCGATACGCCCGGCGTGCCGAAGAATGAGCGGGTCTCGACGCAGGGCGATGGTTTCGTGCTGCACGTCAAGGATGGCAGCTTCATCTCGGATCACACGCTGGTGAACGAGGTTGAGGCAATCGCGAAGAAGGCTCGGATCAAGTACCAGCGATCGATCCTTGCTCGAGGCGGTCAGGACGGCGCGGCGGCGCAGCAGGCGGCGGCAGGGGCACGGGCCGTGGGCATCACCGTGGGCACGCGGTACATCCACACGGTGTGCGAGATGATCGACCGGAAGGACCTCGCTGCGGCGCGTGATGTGCTGGCGGCGTATCTCGCGTCTGCCTCGTGACGGCTGCCGACTCGGGGACACATCGCGCGTTCTCGGACGCAACCCGCCGCCCAGAGCCCGAGGTGGGCGACGGGCCAGGGGCTGTATACAATCCGACGATGGACCTTTTTCGAGTCGAACCAGAACGGGCCCAGGGCTCGCCGGGCATCGTTGTCCTCTGGCTGGAACAAGAGGGCAAGCCGGTCGTCGTGCTCGACCAGGACCTCATCAGGCGGCTGGACGCCACGCTCGACACGATTCCCGCGGACGCCGACGGCCTGGTTCTCGCCAGCGCCGCCCCACGCGCTTTTGTCGCGGGGGCGGACCTCAACACCATCAAGGCGCTCGATGACGAGCAGCTCGACCGCTATCTGCAGTTCGGCTCGCGCGTTTTCGGACGGCTGGCCTCGTTCCCGTTTCCGACAGCGGCTGCGATCCACGCCGCTGCGCTCGGGGGGGGGTTGGAGCTGGCCATGCACTGCGACGGGCTCATCGCGGCGCCGCCCAAACCTCGGGACGACGGCTCACCCGGCAGGCCATATCCGGTCGGCCTGCCCGAGGCGGGTTTGAAGATCTGCCCGGGCTGGGGCGGGACCAATCTGCTACCGGCCCGGATCGAGCCGGGTCGGGCGATCCAGGCCACCGCAACAGGCAAGCCGCTGAACTTCGAGACCGCCCGGGAGGCGGGTCTGTTCGATGCGGTTGCCGATGACGCGGGCGGGCTGATCGAGACCGCGCGGCACTGGATCCGCTCGCGCACCAGCACATCTCGAGATGGCTGCCCGCTGCGATGGATCGGGCGCAAGGACGCGGGTTCCGTTGTTCAAGCGGCCCTTGAGCAGGTCCGAGAATCGCTTGAGGACGAGCCGGCTCAGGCGGTCGCCGAAGCGGTCGATACAGGATTGGTCAAGGGCTGGCAGGCGGCGCTTGCCATCGAACGGGCGCGGCTGATCTGGCTGCGCAACCGGCCCGCGGGCATCGAAGCGATCGAAGGGTTTTTTGCGAAGTCGGCGGCGAAGGGATAACGGCGCCGGCTGGTGCCGGTCGGAGGAGGACGAAGGCGTGGCAGACCTAAAGAACATGAAGGGCGTGTCTGAGAAGGACCGTCGCATCCTCGAAGAGGCCGAGTCCCTCCTCGGCCCCGAGCCGGATGAGATGGGCTTCATCAAGAACATGTTCTGGGGACGCTTCGAGGAAGAGCGGGTCATGCCCTATCCGCAGACCTCGCCCGAAGAAACAGCCAAGTGCGATCAGCTGCTCGCGGAACTCGAAGACTACCTCCGCAACGAGCACCCCTCGATCGAGATCGACCAGAACGAGGAGATCCCCGAGTGGGCGATCAGACGCCTGTTCGACATGGGTGCCCTGGGCTGCACAGTCCCGGAGGAGTTCGGTGGGCTGGGCTTCGGCATCACGAGCTATAACCGCGTGCTTGAGATGATCGGCAAGTACTGCGGCAGCACGGCCGTGATCGTCAGCGCACACCAGTCGATCGGCTGCAAGGCAATCCTGCTCTTCGGGACCGACGAGCAGAAGCAGCGTTGGCTTCCGATCGTCGCACGCGAGAAGCTCAGCGCTTTCTGCCTGAGCGAGCCGAACGCTGGCTGCGACGCGGGGGGGCAGGAGACTCACTGCGAGAAGAGCGAAGACGGCTCGCACTACATCCTGAACGGTGAGAAGAAGTGGTCGACCTCCGGCGCGCTCGCCGGCATCTTTACCGTCATGTGCAAGCAGAAGATGCCCGACGGCAAAGACAAGGTCACCGCGCTGGTCTGCACGCCGGACATGGAAGGCATCGACATCTTCGAGAAGAACCGCAGCAAGTGCGGCATCCGTGGCACGTGGCAGGCTCGGATCAAGCTCGAGAACGTCAAGGTCCCCGCCGAGAACCTGCTGCACAAAGAGGGCAAAGGCCTCAACGTCGCGCTGACTTGCCTGAACTACGGGCGGTGCACGCTCTCGGCAGGCATGACCGGCGGAGCGAAGCGCGCGATGGATCAGGCCATCAAGTGGTCGCAGACCCGCTACCAGTTCGGCGACCCGCTCAGCGACAAGCAGCTCGTCAAGCAGCGGATCGCGCACATGACCGCCCTGACTTATGCGATGGATGCGATGCTCTACATGACCACCGGCATGCTCGACCGCGGCGACTCGGACATCATGGTCGAGACCGCGATCTGCAAGGTCTTCTGCTCTGAAATGGGCTGGCAGGTCGTCAACGACGCCATGCAGATCATGGGCGGCGAATCGTACATGACCGAGAACGAGATCGAGCGGATCTTCCGCGACTCACGCATCAACACGATCGTCGAGGGCTCGAACGATCTGATGTGGTCCTTCATCTTCGGCTACGGCGGCAAGCAGCTCGGCGAGTGGATGCTGGGCCTCCGCGACGCGGCCAAGACCCAGTTCTGGAAGCCTGCGCTGCTCAAGCAGGCCATCCCGCTGGGCATGGAGGTCTTCCTGGGCATCCGCCGTCGGGCGCCAGAGATCAGCCGGGTCCACCCGCAGCTCCGGCCGCACGCCGACCGCCTTGCGCGCCTGATCAGCGAGTTCACCTACCAGTTCAAGCAGATGAGCAAGAAGCACGACGCGGCGATGCTGCACCGACAGGTCCCCCAGAGCCGGCTGGCGCTGGCCTGCATCCAGCTGCATGCCTGGACGTGCGTGCTGAGCAAGCTCGACTCCGAGCTGCGCACGCATGGCGACAACGGCGGACCCGAGTTCGCCCGGGACAAGGCGGCCGCGCTGCACTTCTTCGATCTCGCCGAGCTCGAGATTGAGAAGCACTTCCGCGACGGCTACCGCAACGGCGACGACACGATGATGGTCGCTGCCCAGACCGCACTCGACCACAACGACACGCTCGACCCAGGCCTGTTCATCATCCCAGAGAAGACACCGACCGAGTTCCTCGGCAAGGGCCGGAGCGCCCGCGGCGAGGCGATCAAGAAGTTCCCGGGCGACAAGCACGTTCACAGCTGAGCCATCGGAGCGCGACACGATGCCCAAGACCACGGCCTACCAGGCCTCCATCGAGCACATCTCGATCCTCGACGAGCACGCGAAGTTCGACGCCGAGCTCGGCAATGGCGTGATGACCGACGATCAGGCGCTGCATCTCTACGAGCAGATGTGCATCTGCCGCGAGCTCGACGAGATCGCGTTCAAGCTCCAGCGATCGGGGCGTATGGGCACCTACCCGCAGAACAAGGGCCAAGAGGCCGCCGCGGTCGGCGTCGCGCTCGCGCTCGAGAAGGGCAAGGACTGGATCGTGCCCAGCTACCGCGAGAACGCCGCGCTGTTCATGCACGGCCTGCCGATGCACTACATTCTCATGTACTGGATGGGCGACGAGCGGGGCAGCCGGATGCCCGATGGCGTCAACGTGACGCCGCTGAGCGTTCCGATCGGCACG
Source organism: Planctomycetota bacterium (assembly GCA_039187315.1). GTDB lineage: Bacteria > Planctomycetota > Phycisphaerae > Phycisphaerales > UBA1924 > JANQQZ01. The sequence goes on from JBCCZQ010000091.1 coordinate 7,886, forward strand.
CACATGCTCCACGCGACGGGCATCGCCTGGGCCGAGAAGCTCCGCAAGAGCGATGGCGTCGCCGCGACGTTCTTCGGCGACGGCGCGACCAGCGAGGGCGACTTCCACGAGGCGATGAACTTTGCCTCAACGCTGAAGGTCGGCGTCGTCTTCATCGGCCAGAACAACGGCTGGGCGATCTCGGTCCCCCGCTCGAAGCAGATGAACTCCGAGACGCTCTGCCAGAAGGCTCTGGCGTACGGCATGCCGACTGTCCGCGTCGACGGCAACGACATCTACGCCGTGCACTACGCCGCGAAGGAAGCCGTCAAGCGGGCCCGCGCGGGCGAGGGACCCAGCTTTATCGAGTGCGTGACCTACCGCCTCGGGGATCACACCACCGCCGACGACGCCCGCCGCTATCGCGACGAGGCCGAGGTCGAGGCGTGGAAGAGCCGCGACCCGATCACCCGTGTCCGCAAGTACCTGACCGCCAAGGGCGCATGGGACGACGAGCGGAATGAGGCGCTGGTTGCCAAAGCCAAGAAGATCGTGGCCGAGGTCGTCGACGCGGCGATCAACGTCGAGGCCCCCGCCACGACCGATTTCTTCGACGACATGTACAACCAGCTTCCAGAGGACCTCCGCAAGCAGCGTGAGACGATGCGGACAAGCAGCCTCGGGCAGGACCCTTTGCAGACCGGTCTGAATCAGCAGGCAGCAACCGTGGAGGGCCGCTGATGGCAACGCTCAACCTTGTACAAGCGATCACGCTCACGCTCCAGCAGGAGATGGCCCGCGATGAGCGCGTCGTCATCCTCGGCGAGGATGTCGGACTCAACGGCGGCGTGTTCCGTGTCACCGACGGCCTCCAAGCCCAGTTCGGCGAGCACCGCGTGGTCGACACACCGCTTGCCGAGAGCGGGATCATCGGCACCGCCATCGGCCTGGCGATCAACGGCATGCGGCCGGTGCCCGAGATCCAGTTCGAGGGCTTTCTCGGGCCGGCGTACGACCAGATCGTCAACCACGCTGCCCGCTACCGCAACAGAAGCCGCAGCGCCGTGACCGTGCCCCTGACCATCCGCGTGCCCGTCGGCGGCGGCATCCATGCGCCGGAACTCCACTCCGACTCGCCCGAGACCATCTACGCACACTCGCCCGGGATCAAGGTCGTCTACCCGACCACGCCCTACGACGCCAAGGGCCTGCTGACCAGCGCCATCCGAGACCCCGACCCGGTCATCTTCTTTGAGCCGAAAAAGGTCTACCGCAGCTTCCGCGAGGAGGTACCGGAGGACGAGTACACCATCCCGATCGGCCAGGCCAAGGTCGTCAGCGAGGGCGACGATCTGACCGTCGTCACCTGGGGTGCGAGCCTCTTCGAGTGCCTGGGCGCGATCGACAACGCTCCCGAGGATGTCAGCATCGA
>JBCCZQ010000092.1:0-9006 GCA_039187315.1 Planctomycetota bacterium
GAGCTCTGCGGATACACACGCGGCAGCTTTCTTCCGTTCTGCGCGGGAGGGTCTCTCCAGGTCCCGATCGATTGGATGTACTCGGCTGCCTCGATGTTCTGGATCGACCTGCCCGATCCGAGCGTGGTTCAGGAGTACGCCGCGATCGGCACACTCGTGCCGGTCGGTCTGAGCGACAAGCAGCAGGGCAAGAAGTACAAGAATCTCGAACTGACCTCATCCGGTGTGTCAGCTGGCATCGAGTCGAATCTGCGGCACATCTATGTGATCGACGGCGGCGGTCAGCACGTCGAGCTCGAAGAGACCGCACTGATCGGGACACTCGTTGTCATCAACGCAAGGTCATTCACTTTCTTCCACCCCATCGTCGCCCGTCCCGGGCCTGAAGGGCTGCCGCTCATCCTCGCCGACTGCGATGTCATCATCAAACACGCACAGCACAGGCTCGATACCTCATGGCGCGATCTGGACGATCTGGACACAGGTCCAGACTTTGACCAGGAAGGCTTCGAGGGCCTCCAGGGCATTATCTATGTCGACGGGGACCTCGAGATCGACGAAGAGCTTCAGATGCGCGGCTCACTCATCGTGACCGGCAGCGCGGACATCAACGACAAAGCCGTCATTAGATTCGAGGAAGCGTACAGCGAATCACCCCCGCCGGGGTTCCGTGTTGACGAGGGGCTGATGATCGTCGAGGGCACCTACCGCGAGGTGATCGACGACTGAGCGATGCCGAGCCTGCTACGCAGCTTGCTCCGAGGCCTCCGACGGACGGTTATCATCCAGCAGGGCATCGAATGCGGCAAGGTCGAGCCGCATGAAGGCCTCGACGACCCCAGGGTCGAGCTGAGTTCCCGCAGAACGTCGCATCTCTTCGAGCACCTTTGCCCGAGGCATCTTCTCGCGGTACGAACGCGTTGTACTCATCGCATCAAACGTGTCCGCGCACGCCACGATCCGTGCGCTCAGCGGGATCTGGTCACCTGCCAGACCGGAGGGATAGCCAAGCCCGTCGATCCGCTCATGGTGATGCAGCACCGCAGGCAGGACATCATCGAGTCCGATCAGATCCTTGAGGATCTTGTGCCCGATCTCGGGGTGCTTCTTGATCTCATCGAACTCGTCCTCGGTCAGCCGTCCCGGCTTGCTCAGCACGGTTTCACGGACGCCGATCTTCCCGATGTCGTGCAGCAGGCCCGCGATACGCAGCCGCTCGGAAGTCGCTTCATCGATACCCATCGAGCGTGCGATCTGTTCCGAGAGCCAGCTGACCCGCTGCGAGTGGCCACGCGTGTACGGGTCCTTGGCATCGATCGCTGCCGAAAGTGACTCAAGCACGCTAAACGCGAGGCGCTTTTGCTCGAAGAACAACCGCGAGTTCGTCATGAACGTCGACATGAACCCGATCGTCGCGTCGATCAGCTTCGTGTCGTACGAGCTGATGTTCCCGCCCTCGGACTGCTTATCGCCCGCGAGCAGGATCCCCGCAAGACCCTTGTCCGAGTTCAGCGGACGGACCACCGCCTGCGGACCCCGGAACGCGCTCGAGATCTCGCCTAGGTTCGACATCGCGCGCACAAGACGGTCCAGCGTGCCGTCCAATTCGGATCCGCCAGGCACACCCGTCCAGAGCGTCTGCCCCGCGAGCTCTCCGGCGCAGCCCGAATCCTTCGGCACGTGCACCGCGATGTACCCGAACCCGAGCGTTGTCCTCAGGCTCTCGCATGCGTGCTGGAGGAACGTCGTCGGGTGGCTCAGGTCTGTCATCTGCCGCCCGAGCGTGTACAGAAGATCCAGCGTCTCGAACGAATCGGCGAGCTGATCCGCGAGATCCTCGATGTCCGCCGCGCTCTCAGCCAGCGCCACGCAGTCACCGCACATCACTCGCAGCGATCCGAGCAGATTCTCGAATTCGCCCACCGACATCAGGCGCAAACCGGACGTATCGAACGGAACCGCAGTGTCGTCGCCGGCTTCGGTCAGGCTCGCGCAGACATACACCCGCACGCCCGCTGCGCCGCGGTACCGGACTTCGACCGATGCCACACGCACACCCGGCCAGGGCGAACAGGACGCGGCGTGCTCCAGATCTGTATCGATCCCCGCGAGAACCTCCTCGCTGAACGCTGGAAGCAGCGCGGGATCCGTGGCCAACTCCGCCCCGCGGGCAACACCACCCAGGCTCAGCGCCGCGAGCCTGTCCAACACACCACGGCAGGCATCGCGCACAATCGTGCGCTCGGTATCAGTTGTCAGAACCAGGTCGTTCATGCCGCATCCGCACGATCCGATCGCTCGCCGAGCAGGGAAAGAATCCGATCGAGCACCGTCTCGATGCTGAACGGCTTCTCGAAGACCTCGATGATATTCGTCTTCGCGACGCGCTCGTTGCTCAGCAGGAAACCACGCCCGCTGATCATCAGGATCGGCACGTCCGCCGTACGCTCGTCAGCCCTGAGCTGCTCAGCGAGCGTCAGGCCGTCGATCTTGGGCATCTGAAGATCGCTGACGATCAACTCCGGAGGCTCGCTCACCGCCGCAGCAAAGCCTTCTTGGCCGTCGCGGGTGACCCGCACGCCGATGCCGAGCCCCTGGAGGCGCCGACGCACCAGGTGTGTGATATGCGGCTCGTCGTCCACGAGAAGCACGCGAACCGCGAGCGTTGTATCCACCGACATGACCTTCCTCATCGGTACCGATTCACCTGGGATCGAGGCCCGGGACCGACTCCCCGTCCTGGGGCACAGGACCCTGCGGGTTATGACGGCTCGTGGCCGTGCGTCGCGGGCGGCAGACGCAGATAACGCCGAAGCAGACCGGCCGCGATATAGAACGGAACTGTGTCCACCATCGCGCACAGCAGCTTGAACGCATACCCGGTCGCGATATACACCATGAGCTGGATCCAGACCCCCTGTTCAGGGTCGATCGACAACGCACGGGCATAGAAATGGGTGATCAGGATCACCGCCGTCGTGTCCACAAACTGGCTCACGATCGTCGAACCGTTGTTCCGCAGCCAAAGGTGCTTGCCCTTGGTCAAGCGTTTCCAGAAGTGGAAGACCTGGACATCAATCAGCTGCGCGGCCAAATACGCGGTCATGGACGCCGCGACGGCCCCAAACGCCAACTCACGGACCCGATAGAACGTCCATGCCTCATTGAACCGCAGAAACGCACCGCCGTCGTTGTATACGGGCTCCGGCAGCGGCGGGCCCATGACCTCGCGCCCCAGCGTATCGACGCCGTAGCTGACCATCTCCACCGTCTCGGGCAGCACCCCTCCCAGCCAGAGCACGCCGACCACGAGCAGATTGATCAGGAAGCCAACGAGCACGACCGCGTTCGCCCGGGCTCGCCCGAACAGCTCGCTGATGATATCCGTGCACAGGAACGTCAGGGGATAGGGCAGCACGCCGACCGCCACAGCGAACGAGAGCTCGCCCCATTGCCCCCAGCTCAGCCCACCCTCGGCCGACCAGGATGCGATCACCAGGAACCTCGAGATGCCCAGGATGTTCAGCATCGCCAAGAGACCCAGGAAGATCCCGGCAAACACGAGAAAGACCGTCTCGCGTCGCCGGTGCAGCGCAGCCTCTGTCAACGGATCCAGCCCGTCGTACCGGTGCTGCTGGCTCGGGAGTGGGGCGGCGTAGCCGGACACACAGCAGCCTAGCCGCGAGCACCGCCGCTGGTTCGAGCGTGTACCATGCCCGTGATGCCAGACACCGCCGAACAAGCAGATACGACCGAAACCTCACTCAGCGCAGAGTCGGCGATCGAAGCCATCCTGCTCACGACAGATAAGCCCGTTGCCGCCGCCAAGCTGGCCGAAGCGCTGTCGAGCGTGGGCATCGAGACCACCTCGTCCGAGATCGAGACGCACGTGGAGGCGTTGAATCAGATCTATGAGTCTTCGGGCCGTGCATTCAGGATCCACCGCGTGGCTTCGGGCTACCGCATCATGGCCGATGCCGCCGCGGCCGCGGTTCTGGCCGCATATCACGGCGCGCGTGCCTCGACCCGCCTGAGCCGCGCTGCGCTCGAGACGCTGGCCATCGTCGCCTATCGCCAGCCCGTCACACGAGCCGAGATCGAGGCCATCCGCGGTGTCGCCGCGGGCGAGGTGCTCCGTGCGCTCATGGAACGCAAGCTCATCACCATCACGGGCCGAGCCGAAGAACTCGGCCGGCCGATGCTCTACGGCACCACGAGCGGCTTTCTTGCCCAGTTCGGCCTGGCCAAGCTCGGCGATCTGCCCGCCGTCGAGGGAACCAGGCCCGCCGAGTCGACCCAGGATGCACCCAGACGCGATGGTCCGTCAGAGGATCAGCAGTCTTCACAGGGGAGTGCCGTATGACCCGCTCTCTGGCACGCACAACGACGCTTCTGCTGACCATGTCGGTCTGCCTGCTCTCGGCGTGCTCGCCGATCGTGATCCGTGGGACCGTTGTGCCGGGCGAGATCAGCGTCATCGCGGTTGTCGATGCCGATGATCCCAGGCTCAAGCAGTCGGGCATCACGGATGCCAAGGTTACGATCCGTCAAACCGGACGCTCGGGAGCCGTCCGCCAGGATACCACCGGCGAGTTCGGTCGGTTCGCGGTCCCGCTCGATGGCACAGGGGCGCTCAGCCGTCCCATGATGGTCGAAGCCGAGGCGAACGGCTACCTCGGCGCAGTCGAGGCCTCGATGCCCACGCCCGCTCCGGGCCAAGAGCTCCTGATTCTCTTGCAACCGCTGCGGGATACATCGCCGTAAAAGACACCGATGGAACGCACCGCCCACGCGATGCTGATCGGCCCCTCGAAGCGGCAGGACCGGCTCCAACTGCTGACGGTCGTCTACATGGCGCTCGCGTTGCTCGTGCTGCTGGGCGCCATCACCAGCGACAACAACATGCTCTTCTGGATGGTCGGCGTTGCCATCGCATCGATCGCGGTCAGCGGCTTCATCGCCGGGCCCTCCATGATGGGGCTCCGTCTCGCCCACATCACCGCTCCGGCGCAGATCGATGCTGGCGCTTCGGTCCGAATCGGTCTCACGCTGAAGAACATCAACCGGCGCCGCACCATCTATGCGCTGCGCGTCTCGCTTGAAATCCGCGGACCGACAGGTCAGCTTGAGCGGATCCGAACCGGTCTCGCGCGTCTCGAACCCGGTCAGCTCCTAACGACACAGATCGAACACACACTGCCGATCCGAGGACGCTGGACCATCGCAGTCATCCGCGTCTCCACGACCTTCCCGTTCGGCCTGTCGAACAAGGTCGTTGTTTTCAGGAATCCGCGAGACATCGATTGCCTTCCGGTCGCGGTTCGGGTCGATGCGCCGAAGCAGCTCAGCGTCGGGACAACGAGGCCGCTGCCGCAGCCCCGCGCGTTCGAACGCGCGACCGGTCTGCCCTACGCGCTCCGCGAGTACCGGCCCGGCGATCCGCGTCGCTCGATCGCTTGGAAGGCTTCGGCACGTGCGGCACGACTGATGATCCGCGAAGACGAGCCCGTCGGTGAGCAGGCGGTCTGGTTCCGCCCCATGGTCAGCTCCGCACAACTCCGCGACCGGGTTCCCCAAGCAGAGCGCGTGCTCGGTCAGCTCCGCTGGCTCGCCGAGGCCGCCGAGCGAGCCGGAAGACTCCCCGGGCTTTGGCACCCGGAAACCGCCACCATCGTTCCGCCCGGCTCTGCCCAGGGCTGGCGCGCTGCGCTGGCGATGCTCGGGGACACCACCGGCAGCTCAGCCGGGCAGCAACCGCCGGCCGCGACATGGATTCCCGTGGGGGAGGGTGACGATCGTGGCTAACCCGAGGCGACAACACGGCGCGGGCCTGCTCCCGGCCTGTGTTCTGATCATCGCGGGCATGACCTACCAGGTCTCCGATCCCACCTCGATCATCCCGATCCTTGCCGCTATCGCGTGTGTCACCGGCCGTCTGTTGCCCCGGGTCCTTCCGGACTGGCGCACACCAAGCGTGATCATCGGCATCGCCGTCATCGCGGTGGTCGCCTACGCCGCGGTGAGCACGTTGACACAGGGTGCCGATGTCGCGATCTTTGCACACTTCATGCTGCTGCTCGGCGCGGTCAAGTGTTTTGAGGAGCACACGGCTCGCGACGATGGTCAGCTTTTGATCGTTTCGATTTTTATCGTGCTGGCATCGGTCGTAAACAGCAATGAGTTCGCCGTTGGCGTGCTGACAATGCTGTATCTCCTGCTTGTCATACTCGCCGCGATGCACGTCCAGGTCGCGGCCGTGCTGCCCGCCCCATCGACAGACACCGCGATCGCTGCAACCCCGGTTCCGTCATCACGCCGGATGATCGGCTTGGCGACCGGCGCGTTCATCTGGATCTGCGGCATCGGCCTGGTTGTGTTCCTCGTGCTCCCACGCGAGTTCGACAGCGAGCTGCTTCCCGGCCAGGAGGGTCCAAGGACGCAGCGCGTTGCCGGGTTCAGTGAAGAGGTCCAGCTTGGAGAGGGAGGCCTGATCTCGAGCGATCCCACGGTTGTGATGACCGTCAAAGCCCGCCGAATCACCCAAGGCAGATTCAGGGCGTATCCAGATGTGAACCTCTGGCTGCGCGGAGTCACGCTGTCCGAATACGTGCCGAGCTTGGGATCGTGGCGCAACAGCCCACCACCCAGAGCCATGCAAGAGGACGAGACCGTCTTTCCGGGGTTCTCGAGGCGGTACGGGTCTGTGATGGTCAAGGAGCGTGATGCCACCATCGTCGAGTTGGAGATCGAGCAGTTCGGTGGGGCGAGCGAACAGAACACGCTGTTTTCGCTGCTCAGCCCGAAGAAGATCACCTTTCTCGATGCAGAGGGGGACTTCAAGCACGACACCCGTGACAACACCCTCCGGCTTCTCGGAGAGAGCGACCCCGGTATCACGTACGTGGTTCGAAGCCAGATTCCGTCTCTCGACCTCCCCGACGGTCGGCCGGCGCGGTCCACCCATCGGTCGTTCGTGGGCGCTCCTTCCGGCTATGCGAGCATCGCCCGCGGCGTGTTGAGACAGGCCGGTCTTGATCCGGACGCATCAACACACGACCCCGCCGACGACGATGAGGTCATGCGGCTGCTCACGAACTGGCTCAGATCGCAGCACGCCTACACCCTCGACATACAGGCGGCCCCCGAAGGCGTCGATCCGACGCTGTGGTTCCTTGAGGCCGGCGTTGCGGGCCACTGCGAATATTTTGCCAGCGCACTCGCTCTGCTCGGACGATCTGTCGGCGTCCCGACCCGGGTCGTGACTGGTTACCTTGTCAATGAGTACGACCGCGCATCCGGCGAAGGGCTTGTTCGCAGATCCGACGCACATGCATGGGTCGAAGCCCTGGTCGGGCCTGACGCCTGGCGAACGTTCGATGCAACACCTCCAGCCTCACTCCAGGACTCTGCGCGGGCCGACATCGGTCCCATTGTTCAGTGGCTCAGCAGGCTCGAGACCGCCTGGCTTACCTCGTTTGTTTCATTCGACAGCGACCACCAACGCAGCGTTGTCTCAAGCATCGATGCGCTCTGGCAGCGCGTCTCGGGCCGGTTCGATGCCGAGGAACGCGGCTCGCAGCCTCAGAACGGTGCCCCGCGATGGATAGTGCTCGCAGCGGCGGTGCTCGCAGCGGGATGCGTCGTGGTTGTTGTAGCCAGGAGTCTCAGCCGGCGGAAGCGCGGGGTGGGGCTCGCTGCCGAGATTCTGGATGCCCGCCGACAGCTTGAGCGCGCCTGGCATCGCGCGGGTGTCCCTCGCCCGCCTGCCACGCCCCTGGTGGCGCACGCGGCTGATATCCGAGACACACCAGCCCTACGCCTCGCGCACGCTATCGAGTACGCAGCTTTCGGGCCCCGCGGCCGGGCAGGCAACGCGATGCTCGAACTCAAAAACGCGCTCGACCGCTGGAGCACCGCGACCGGTAACAAGACGCGGTCCGGATAAGCCCTGTCACTCCGGTTCAAGTGAAGCGCGGCGACCGACAGGCCGATGTCTTCAACGCGCCACGCCCAGGGGGAATGGGATGCCAGCACGCCGATCACGAACCGAGAACTGGTCCGAGTCGCTGTGGCAGCTCTGTGCGCGCGGCGGCCCGATCGAGATCAGCGTCCTTGCCCAAGGCGCCAAGAGCCTCGTCTGGCGAGTCCGACTGCTCCAGATCGACGACGGCGACCTGATCGTTGAACAGCCGGTCACGCTTCGGCGAGCTGTGCCCATGCAGGCGGCCACGCCCCTTGTCGGCGCGATCGCCATCGGACAGAACCGCTGGATGTTCCTCACGAGCGTGCGGGCGACCGAGACCAGGTTTGTCAGGGGCCGGGATACCGAGGTGCTTCGGCTGAGCGAGCCGCACGCCGTCGAACGCTGCCAGCGCCGGTCTTTCTACCGCATCTCGACGGTCGCGCTCGATCTGCCCTCCGTCGGGTGCTGGGCCCTTCCGGAACCAGACGCGGCCGTACCTCTCGAGATGGCGACGCGCGCCGCGCTCGCCGATGCCGCAGGCGCCAGCAACGGCGCTGTCCCGGATCCGGGTGAGCTTGCCATGCCGACGGTCGGCCGCGGTACCGATGCGGCCCTGCTGAATCTGGGCGGCGGCGGGGCGTGCGTCACCGTCAGCCCTGAGCACGCCTCCGTGCTCGATCGTGTCGGGGCCTTCCTTCTCAAGCTCGATCTGACCCCCTCTGTGCCGCTCGCGCTGCCGATCACCGCGCGGGTCGCGCATACCAAGGTCGACTCGAGCCAGAACGTGCAGGCCGGTTTTGCCTTCGACTTCTCGATGCACCGCGAGTACGAATCGTTCATCGCTGAGCAGATCTGTCGGTACGTTGTCGGCCTCCAGGCAGGCGGCACCAAGGCAGCGGCGTAGCCCAACGCAGCAAGCTGCAACCCGATCCTGATCGTTCCGCCCGGCATGTCCGATACCGAACCGGAACCTGCTATACTGTTCACGCTTCACGCAGGACGTACCTCGCCACGGTGAAGCCTGAATCCGCCATACTTCGGCC
>JBCCZQ010000093.1:0-8929 GCA_039187315.1 Planctomycetota bacterium
CTGTGGGTACGCCTTCCAAACATCGACCGGGTCGAGCTCCGCTCCACCGCCGGTGATCTGGAGCTGGTGGGATTCGAAGCGTATGCGTCGCTCGACTCCGGGGCTGGAGACATCGAAGTCCGCGATCACACAGGGACGCTCGAAATGGACACCAGCGCTGGCAGCGTCGAGGTCGAGCGAGCCTCCGGACCGATCGCGGCCTCGAGCAGCGCCGGCGATATCGAGCTCGAGCACATCGGCTGGCCCGTCGAGATCAGCACAGCCGCCGGCGATATCGAGGTCAGTTTCCTGCCCGACTTCGATGGCACCCTCGAGCTCAGCACCGCTGCGGGCTCGATCGAGATCGACGGCGAAGAGCTCCGGTCGGGCTTCGGTCCGAGCCGTTCGTCCGAGATGAGCATGGGTCTTGCCGAGCACCGCAGCACACTGAAGACCGCCGCGGGCGACATCGAAGTCTCGTTCTCCGGACCTCATCCAGACCGCTAAGACTGATCCACGGGCCAACACCGCCCGATCCTTGTTCCCCAGCCCGCACAGACCGAACGCGGCTTAACCTCGCGTTGCCGGCGAGCCTTGTCGTGCGTGGCAACCCGCCGATCCCGTGGCATGGTGCAGATACCATGAACCGATCAGGCCGTAATATCCTCTCGATCACCATGCTCAAGAACGAGCGCCCCGCGAAGCCTGCGCCCGACTTCCGTCGGTCCGGTCGTCTCCGCATCGAGGCGGTCACATGCTCGCTCGGCGAGATCCTCGACCTGTCGAAGTCGGGCATGCGCATCCTGACACGCCGAAGCATGAACCCCGGCCCGGCGTACAACCTGCCGGCGGTCATCCACGCGTTCGATCGCAGGCTCGAGCTCACCTGCCGCGTTGCCTGGGTCAAGAAGGCGGGCCTGCTCAAGCGTGAGGTCGGCCTGGAGTTCGGTGAGTTGACCGACCAGCAGTCGCAGATGCTCGGCCGTATCGCACGCACCGCAGCCAGCAACGCCCAGCTCCGTTGCGCCGACGACCGCAGGGCTTCCTGACGGGGCAAGCCGCGTACGCCTACGCTCCAGACGCACACAAGCCCTGGAGCGTTGCCATGCCAACAGTCGCCGTTGTGTACTTCTCAGGTTTTGGTCACACGAAGGCCGTCGCCGAGCATGTCCAAAAGGGCGCGGCTGCTGTCGACGGCGTCGAGGCGGTGCTCATCAGCGCCGACGATCTGCCCGACCCGGTCGACAACACTTTCGGCGGCCGTTGGGACGAACTCGACAAGGCCGACGCCATCGTCTTCGGCGCCCCGACCTACATGGGTTCTGTCGCGGCCGGCCTCAAACGCGTCTTCGAGGCCGCCAGTGGACGCTGGTTCCAGCGTGCGTGGAAAGACAAGCTCGCCGGCGGGTTCACCAACGGCGGCAGCTACTCTGGCGACAAGATCAACACGCTCCAGGACATCTGGCACAACGCCATGCAGCACGGCATGGTCTGGATCGGCGTCGGCGATCTGGCCGACGGCAACGCGCCCGAGAGCGTCAACCGCATGGGCTCCTTCGCAGGCATGATGGCCCAGTCCGACAACGCACCGGCCGACCAGACGCCGCCCCAGGGCGACCGCACCACAGCCGAGCAGTACGGTCAGCGCATCGCCCAGGCCGTGGTACGCTGGGGGGCATGAGCCAACCCGCCGCCGCCGTTCTCCTGACTAGTCTGCTTGCCTGTTGCGTGCCTCTGGCCGCTGCAGGTCAGGAAGACGAAGTCGATGCGCTCCTGAGCCGCATGCACGAGGCCTCGAAGCATGCCGACACGGCCTACTTCGATCTCTTTGCCGACGACGCCGTCTTCTTCGGCACCGACCTCTGGGAACGCTGGCCGATCGACGCCTTCGAGGCATTGTACAAGCCCTACATGGAATCTGGCCGCGGCTGGGAGCTCAAGGCACGCGACCGCCGCATCGACATCCAACCCTGCGGGACGATCGCGCTCTTCGACGAGGCGGTCTTCAGCGACAGCTTCGGTCCGTGTCGGGGGTCGGGAGCCGCACGCCTCGATGACGGCGAGTGGAAGATCGTGCGTTACCACCTCGATATCACGATCCCGAACGGCGTGGTGGACGAAATCGTGCCGATCATTCGTACCCAAGATCGAACCGCGTTTCGCTATGTGTTGGCCGATATCAAAGATGTCCAACTCGAGCAGCTCTCCATGGTCATCGCCGCGACACGCCCCGAGATTCTCTACGTCATCCATGCTGAGCCGAAGACATTTCGCCAGATCGAAGCCATTGCAGGAGAGCACGGCCTCGCTCCCGCGATGAGTGGGTTCGAGACACACCACGTGTTCTACGCAAAAAACCGTTTCCAAACGATCGAGCACCGTGACATCACCCAGCCTGGCTACGGCATACTGACTCTGCGCCAACTCGAAGAAGATGCGCCAGCTCTTCGTGTGGTGGTTGATCCCGAAGAGGGGTTTGTGCATACCCACGGCTTGCCAGCGATCAATCCCGATTTCATGCTGCTCGCGGACTACGCATCCCCGTGGGCTGTTGGCAGGGAACTCGCCTTCGATCCGATCCGTACCGAACTCGCGGGCGTGAGCATCGACCGCAGCGATATCCGCTGGATCAGCTGGAAACCTGACGCGAAGCAGCCCTCCGAATAGCAGCGCCCGCTCGCTGGATCGCATCGTCATCGATGTGCAGGTGCACGACCGCACGCACCGTCTGCGGCCCTTCGTCGAGCATCAGCACATCGCCCTTGGCCCGATCGCAGAAGTCGCCTGCCGACCCGAGGCTCGGGTCGACATCGAAGTAGACCATGTTCGTGCGCACACGCTCGTGGTCGACGGTCAGGCCAGCCGAGCCGTCGATCAGTTCCGTGAGCCGCCGCGCCCTTGCGTGATCTTCAAAGAGCCGAGCCCGGTGGTGATCGAGCGCGTACATCGCAGCCGCGGCCAGCATGCCTGACTGCCGCATCGCTCCACCGAGCATTTTCCGCAGGTGTCGGGCCCGGCCAATCGTGTCCGAATCGCCCACCAGTGCCGACCCGACCGGGCAGCCGAGGCCCTTGCTGAAGCACACGCTGACCGTATCGGCGTGCTCCGCATACGCGCTGGGCTCGACACTCTCCGCGATGCACGCGTTCCACAGCCGAGCACCATCGATGTGCACGCGTAGCCCTCGCGCGTGCGCCCGTTCCGCGACGTGTGCCAGCTGACCGACGGGCCACGGGATCCCGCCGCCGCGATTGTGCGTGTTCTCGATCGCCAGCAGCCTGGGCCTGGGGAAGTGGGGGTCGTCCCAGAGCCTGACCAGCGGCTCAAAGTCGTCTGCGGTCAACAGCCCGTTCTTGCCACGTGTGTACCGCACGCTCAGCCCGGCGACCGCGGCGTATCCGCCCGTTTCGTAGTAGACGATGTGCGACTCGTGGTCGCAGATCATCTCATCGCCGTGGCTCGTTTGACTCCGCAGCGCGAGCAGGTTGGCCATCGTCCCGCTGGGTACAAAGAGCGCTGCCTCCTTGCCGAGCAGGCCAGCGACCTTTTCTTCGAGCGAGCCGACCGTGGGGTCGCCCTCAAGGACATCGTCACCCAGCGCAGCTGAGGCCATCGCCTCGCGCATGGCCGGCGTCGGCCGGGTGACGGTATCCGAACGGAGGTCGACGGGCGTGTCCATGCCTGTCACTCTATCACAATCGGCGCTCAGCACCGGCGCCGCGCGACAAGCACGAGCCCCGCCGGTAGCAGCGCCAAGCCGCCCGGCGCTGGCACCACGGTGATCGCGATATCCCATTCCGAATTGACGCTCCGCAGTCCGGAGCTGATCGGGCTTCCGACGCCGGAGCTGAACGATTCCACATCGATCCTGTGCATGCCGGCCGGCAACGCGACCGTCGTGTTGAACGCGGCCGCGGTCTCCCCGCTGATCGGTCCCGCCGAAGCTTCAAAGTAGATCACCGGAAGAACACCCGCGTCGGAAAGCGCGAAGCTTGTGCCGTTGAGCAGCGCGATGTCGCCCGGCACGGTCACAGGATCATGAAGTAGCCGTCCCTGCACGCGGATCTGTGTCGGCTGGGCCAGTTCGAATATCACTGCGGCCGATACCACGCTCGACTGCTCGTAGAACGGAATCGGCTGGTCCTCCGAGAACAGCGTGCCTGCAACGCTGAACCCGTCGGGGAACACCTCACCAATGAACGCCGCGTTGAACGTCGCCGAGAGCGTGCCCGTTTCATCGGTCAGCGTCGCCTCCGGCACGATCTCCAGGTACCCATTGGGCTCTGGCCCGATGTTGATCTCGCCTGAGGCCGACCCTGCGAACGCGCTCACGCTATAGCTGGCGTTCAAGCCGAACGACTCGACGGAGAGCTGTGCGGCGGTTGGGAACGCCACGGCGGTCAGCGGGATCACGGTCAGATGGGCCTTCATCGGAGAGTAGTATGGACGGCTTCCGGCCCGCCGCAAGCGCCCCGGACCGATCTTTGTCCGGCATCAGCCGTCGACGCGGCCAGGGGGCGCCGGCCCACGGGTCCTGCTGTCCGCCGGCGGGCGGTCGTCTACCGGTGTCAGGTCCATCGTCCGGTTCATCCGGTTGAAGCCGATCGCTCCGGTAACCACCAGCGCCAGGCACAATCCGATCGCCCACGGCGCCAGCGACGCATCGATCGTTCCGAGGTAGTTGTACAGGGAGACGGACGCCGCCGGTCCGACGAGACCCCGCACCCCTGTCAGCGTGACGTGCACGCCCATGTACTCGCCCGCGCGGCTGGCGGGCGCAAAGTCATGGTGCCCGAGCTGCCACGCGAGCATCCCGCCGGCGAACGCAACACCCTTGAGCGCCGCGACGATGTACAGCATCCACATCGTGTGTGTTGTCACGGCGATCAGCAGCAGCGACATCACGATCACGAAGACCCATGAATGGAAGGCCCGGAACCGCACGATGTGCACGCCATCGAGCAGCCTCGCCCACATCGGCACCGCCAGAGGCACCACGAACATGCTCAGTGCCGACGACAACAGCAGCACCTTGAAATAGTCCGCATTGAACTGATCACGCAGGATGATCGGGATCAGCGGGAACATCATCAGGTTGCCCATGCCCAACAGGAACTGGTTGACCTGGTACGCGCCGTATCGCCGGTCTTCGAGCAGCAGGCCGATGACACCCAGCGGGTTCAGCGTTGGGCCGGTATTGTCGGCAGTGCTCTCGCGCTCGGCGAGCAGCATCCGCTTGTGCTGGCGGATGCGGATGGTTGAGATGAAGCCTGTCCCAACCAGTGCACCCGTCGCAGCGATCAGCATAAATCCCCGGTAGATATCCCACGGCTCAACGCCGAGCGCCTCGTGCGACAGCGCCGGCACCAGCTCGCCCGGCTTGTCCTCAAGCATCGCGCCGAGCAGCAGGCCGAGCACGCCGAACGTCAGCGTCTGCACCGTTGACAGCTTGCCCGCAACCCGCGCCCGGAGCGACCGTGCATAGTTCGCACGCCACACCGTCGATCGAACAGCGATATATCCCGACCAGCAGATCCACGCGCCCAGTGCACACCCGATCAGCCCAACCAGCCCGCCCGGGGTCGGGGGCATCAGCGACATCGCCACGATCGCCAGCACCATCCCGAGCTGCACACCCGCGATGAACCGCGTCTTGTTCACGCCGTGCGCGATCCGCGTCCAGATAAAGTTGATGACGTTGCTTGCCGCAGGCAGCGTGGCGAACGCAGCCACCGCATAGTTCAGCGGCACATCATCGACCACGCCGTCGAATGCCACACGGGTCACACCCGCTAGCACCGAGCCCTCGAACGCCGCCCGGCCCACAGACAGGAACCCTGTTCCCGCGAGCTCACGGCCATAGTTCCGCCGGATCGGCGCCGGCATCGCCCTGGGGTGGAACGATCCCGCAGCCCGCCGGGCCAGTCTCACCGGGCCTCGGCGTCCGGAAGCGGTCATGCTCGATGTTGTGGGCGCGTTGGGCACAGTGATCCGTAGCCCCGCCGGGCTCAAGAAACCAGCGGGAGCGGGAAGCTGCGACCAGCCCGGCGATCGCGCGCATACGGCCACCATCCACAGGGCCGACAACCCCCGCACGCATACGATCCCCGACCGCCCATGAACATCCGAAACTTTTCCATCATCGCGCACATCGACCACGGCAAGAGCACCCTCGCCGACCGCCTGCTCCAGGCCACCAAGGCCGTCTCCGACCGCGAGGCGAAAGAACAGCTCCTGGATTCGATGGACCTCGAACGCGAGCGCGGCATCACGATCAAGGCCTCGGCCGTCACCGTCGGCCACGAGCACGAACGCGAGCCGTTCATGCTGAACTTCATCGACACACCCGGCCATGTCGACTTCGGGTACGAGGTCAGCCGGGCGCTCAAGGCGTGTGAGGGCGCATTGCTCGTCGTCGATGCCTCGCAGGGCGTCGAGGCCCAGACCGTGGTCAATGCCTATCTCGCCGTCGAGCAGGACCTCGAGATCATCCCGGTGCTGAACAAGATCGACCTGCCCGGCGCCCGGCCCGATGAGATCGCCATGGAGGTTGAGCAGGTCCTCGGGCTCGCGGCCGAGGACTGCATCCCCGTCTCCGCCAAGACCGGCCAGGGCATCCCCGAGCTGCTCGCGGCCATCTGCGACCGCTTCCCGGGTCCGCGTGCGCAAGAGACGCCGAAGACCCGCGCGCTCATCTTTGACGCTGTCTATGACGATTACAGAGGCGTCATCGTCTACTGCCGGGTGTTCGATGGCACGCTCACCGTCGGCGACAAGATCCGCATGATGGGTCTCGGCCGGACCTTCAGCGTTACCGAGCTCGGCAAGTACACGCCCAAGCCGCAGAAAGTAAAAACCGTCGCGGCAGGCGAGACCTGCTACCTCGTCGCCTCGATCAAGACCCTCGGCGATGTCCGCGTCGGCGACACCATCACCATCGACCACGACCGAGCAGAGACCGCCCTGACCGGCTACGAGCCGCCACGCCAGATGGTCTTCTGCGACTTCTACCCCGCGACCAACTCCGACAAGAAGGGCAACGATTTCGAAGCCCTCCGCGAGGCCATGGAAAAACTCAGCCTCAACGACGCCAGCTTCACCTACCAGA
Source organism: Planctomycetota bacterium (assembly GCA_039187315.1). Lineage (GTDB taxonomy): Bacteria > Planctomycetota > Phycisphaerae > Phycisphaerales > UBA1924 > JANQQZ01. Next base: position 7,088 of record JBCCZQ010000093.1, read on the forward strand.
CCGTCCACAGCGAGGCACTCGGCTTCGGCTACCGCTGCGGCTTCCTCGGCCTGCTGCACATGGACATCATCCAGGAACGCCTCGAACGCGAGGGCGGAGTCGAGATCGTCCAGACCGCGCCCACAGTCTCCTACAAGGTCGACATCCGCTCACGTGAGGGCACTATCGAGGAGATCGAGGTTCACAACCCCGCCGACCTGCCCGACATGTCCATCGTCACCGACATCAAGGAGCCCATCGCTCGCGTTGAGGTCATGGTCCCCAAGGAGTACGTCGGTGAGGTCATGAAGCTCGCCATGGACCGCCGGGGCATCTTCAAGAATCAGATGTACGTCTCCGACGTCCGCGAGATGCTGACCTACGAGATCCCTCTCGCCGAACTTATCTATGATTTCTATGATAAATTGAAGGGTCTGACCGCCGGCTACGGCACCATGGACTACGAGATCACCGACTACCGTGCCGACCGTCTCGCCAAGGTCGATGTCCTCATCAACGGTGACCCAGTCGAGGCACTCAGTGTCATCGTTCACAAGGACAAGGCCGAGCAGCGCGGCCGGAACCTGCTCGTCCGCCTCAAGAAGCAGATCCCACGCCACAACTTCGAGATCCCGCTCCAGTGCGCCATCGGCGGCAAGATCATCGCCCGCGAGACCATCAAGGGCTTCCGCAAGAACGTCACCGCCAAGTGCTACGGCGGCGACGTCACCCGCAAGCGCAAGCTCCTCGAAAAGCAGAAAAAAGGCAAGGAGCGCATGAAGTCCATCGGCTCCGTCACCATCCCGCAGGAAGCCTTCATGGCCGTCCTGGAGCAGGGGGAGGAGTGAGTTGTAAGCCTCACGATCGTCGCCCGACGCCAGAGCATCTGGCTACAGGAGGTGACACGGAGACGACGCATGGGATCTCAGAGCGACCCAGAGACTTACTCTTTGATTCGTGCTGAACTCGATGATTGGCAATCGTATTGGAATGACCTAGCCAATGCATCGGATCAAGAGATTGCAATCATCGGTGCAGCCCGTCTAGACGATTCTCTTGACCGCGTACTGCAGGCCAGACTTGTTGATGACAAGAACGCGATCAAATCAATGCTTGGCGGTCGTGGTGCGCTATCCGCGTTTGGCTCTCGCATCGATATCGCCATTCTGGTCGGAGTAATTACTCCAGAGTTTGGATGGGAACTCCACCAGATACGCAAGATTCGTAACAATTTAGCTCACACCGATCGCCGGCAAGGTTTCGAACACGCGCCCATACGCGACCTTTGTGTCTGCCTGAAGTTCCCGGTACTCGTCACCGACGAACTTAAGCAAGTCGTCACAGCGTCACCAAAGGAACGATTCAAGTTTACTGTCTCAACGATGGAGTTTGATTTACGCAAGCGAGTCCACACGATCAATCGGATCCTAACTCCAGTCCCCAGCTACCGCGATATCTTGATGATGCCAACAGAGAAACGGGACGCGATCGAATCGTCCGCAGTTGACGGGCGACTACGGCTCGATGGCAAGGTGTATGACCTTAAAGATCAAAATGGTGCGAGTTCGCTCTCTTGAGCCGGCCGTTCAAATTGCACGATGGCGGTATGCTACCCCTCTACCTGGGGGTCCACCACGTCATCAATTACCGACGCCGCCCGGAAGCTCTTTGACGCCTGTGAGACCTGCCGCGCAGCAGGCGCCTATTCCCGCCCAACCCCAGTCCACACCGCAAGAAACCCGCGCTCGACGGCGTGGGTGGTGCCGGCGAGTGAGCCGCCGCGAAGAGTTCCCTGGGTGTGGTAGCGGCTCTGCCCGTCGCTCGTGATGAATGCGAAGCGGATGCCCTGCCAATCGGTGTTGA
>JBCCZQ010000094.1:0-8819 GCA_039187315.1 Planctomycetota bacterium
CGGCGAGGCGGAGGGTCACCTGTATCGTGATCCGCAGCGGGCCGAGGGGGGCGTTCGGGCGGCCGTCTGGGACCATGCGATGCCCCTGGAGGCCTCGGCGATGGTGCTGCTGGCGCTGGTCGAGTTGGAGGCGTCGCTCCGGGTGCTTGTTGAGGACGACGAACCCCCGGCGACAGCAGGAGCCGGCGGCTGAATCCTGGGTTTTTGTGGGTGCATTGGCCCGCGATCTGACGGCTCTTTTCGTGGCTTTCGCCTAGAATCCCTGACCGCTTTCCGGAGCTCTGGGCACACGCCCTGATCAGGCTGATCAGGGCATCGGCGCTGGCCCGTTCCGGCCCCTGGGAACGCGTGGCGAAGGAGCCGATCCGGGCATGGCCGACGACGATCAGACGCAGACGACCGGCGATGCCGGGTTGCCAGGAGACGACGGGGCCGTGGCTTCGCGCGTGCAGGACCTGGAGATCGAGAGCGAGCTCCGCGACAGCTACCTGACCTACGCGATGAGCACGATCATGGACAGGGCCCTGCCCGATGTCCGCGACGGGCTCAAGCCCAGCCAGCGGCGGATCCTTGTCGCGATGAACGACCTCAACCTGCGGCCCGGTCGCAAGCACATCAAGTGCGCGAAGATCACGGGCGACACGTCGGGCAACTACCACCCGCACGGCAACCAGGTGATCTATCCGACGCTGGTAGGCTTGGCGCAGAGGTGGAAGATGCGTGTGCGGCTGGTCGATCCGCAGGGGAACTTCGGCTCGATCGAGGGTGATCCGCCCGCGGCCGAGCGGTACACCGAGGCGAGGATGGATGCGGCCGCGATGGACCTGCTGGCCGACATCAAGCTGGACACGGTCGATTTCCAGCCCAACTACGACGACCGGCTCATGGAGCCCACGGTCCTGCCGGGACGGTTCCCGAACCTGCTGATCAACGGCGGCATGGGTATCGCGGTGGGAATGGCGACCAGTCTGCCTCCGCACAACCCTGACGAGGTCTTCGACGCGATCACGCGCATGATCGATCACCCGGAGATCACCCTTCCCGAGATCATGCAGGACGAGATCGACGAGGCGGGTGCCGTGACCCGGCTAGGCATCAAGGGTCCGGACTTCCCGACCGGGGGCGTCATCCTCGGTCGCCGCGGGATCCTGGAGGCCTATGAGTCGGGCCGGGGCCGTGTCACGGTCCGCGGCGTATGCCATGTCGAGGAATCCGGCGGGCGGCAGCAGCTGGTCATCGACCAGATCCCCTACGCGCTCATGCAGACGACGCTGGTGGAGAAGATTGTCGAGGCGGTCAAGGACGAGCGGATCAAGGACATCAGCGATGTCCGGAACGAATCCGGCCGGAATGCGCAGACCCGGATCGTGATCGAGCTGAAGAAATCGGGCGATCCGGCAGTGGTCGAGAATCAGCTCTACCAGTTCACGCCGCTGCAGCAGACGTTCAGCATGATCCACATCGCGCTGGTGGGGCGTCGCCCGCGGACGCTGAGCCTGCTCGAGCTGCTGCGGCTGTACATCGATCATCGGGTGGAGGTCATCCGTCGCCGGACGGCGCATCTGCTTCGCGAGGCGAAGAAGAAGGCGCACGTGCTCGAGGGCATGATCTTCGCGGTGTGCGACATCGATGAGGTGATCCGGATCATCCGTTCGAGCCGCACACGCGAGGAGGCGATCCAGAAGCTGATCGACAAGCGGTTCCAGATCCCGGCGGACCATCCGTTTGCACCGAAGATCCCGGCGAGGATGATGGACGCGGTCCGGTCCGCGGACGGGGTGGGTGGCGTGCTGCTGAGCCGTGTGCAGGCCGAGACGATCGGCAACATGCGGCTGATCCAGCTGACGGGCCTGGAGATCGAGAAGCTGGTGAAGGATTACACGGAGCTTGTGCAGGAGATCGAGGGCTACGAGCTGATCCTCGCCGAGCACCAGCGGGTCCTGGACATCATCAAAGAGGACTGCCTCGAGATGAAGGCCCGGTACGCCTCGGCCAGGCTGACGGAGATCCAGGACGCCGCGGGCGACATCGATCTCGAATCGCTGATTAAGGAGCACGATGTCGCGGTAACGATCAGCCACCACGCGTATGCCAAGCGTGTCCCGCTGGATACCTACCGCGCGCAGGGGCGCGGCGGCAAGGGGATCCGGGCGTCGGATTCCAAGGACGACGACTTCATCGAGCATCTGTTTGTGTCGAGCACGCACGCGAACCTGCTCGTGTTCACGGACCAGGGCCGGGTCTTCAAGCTCAAGGTCTACGAGCTGCCTGAACTGAGCCGAACGAGCAAGGGCCGGGCGATGGTGAACCTGGTCCAGCTGCGCGAGGGCGAGCGTGCCCGGCAGTACCTGACGGTCGACGATTTCGAGGCCGACAGCATGTCGCTGACGTTCGTGACGCGTAACGGGCTGGTCAAGCGGACGCCGCTGAAAGCGTACAAGAACGTGAACCGTTCTGGGCTGATCGCGGTAAATCTGCGCGAGGGCGACGAGCTGCTGAGCGTGCAGCTGACCACAGGGCACGACGATCTGCTGCTCGTAACGGCCGACGGGATGGCGATCCGCTTCCCCGAGGACGATGCGAACCAGCAAGGCCGGGCGGCTTCGGGCGTGAAGGGCATCAGCCTGAAGGACGACGACCGGCTCGTCAGCGCGCTAGCGATCAAGATGGACAAGGCCGAGGGCGACGACGAGCAGCGTCACAGCCGCCGGCCCGCTGAGACGGGGCTGACCCTGCTAACGGTGACCGAGCACGGCTACGGGAAGCGTACCGAGGTCGACGAGTACCGCGTGAAGCCCGAGCACGGGCCGATGCGGAGCCAGAGCCGGGGCGGCAAGGGTCGTGCCGATATCAAGATCACCGCCCGGAACGGGCGGTCTGCGGCGGCGTGCCTTGTGACGGATGACGACGATGTGGTCGTGATTACCCGGCAGGGCCAGCTCGTCAGGATGCCGGCGGGCTCGATCAGTTCGTACGGCCGAGGCACCCAGGGCGTACGCGTGGTCGGCCTCAAGGACGGGGATGCGGTCGTGTCCCTGGCACCCGTTGCCGAACGCGACGCCCCCGAGACCGACGGCGAGGGCGAAGAAGGGCCGTAGATCGCTGCGCAGAGGGCATGCATCGGCCTGTCCGGCTGGGCATGGCATGGGTGAGACCTGACGAACGAACACGCGGCGTGCTGGGGCCGTATGCTGTCACAGGCATGCTGAACGACTGGTCGGACGACATCGTGGTTCTGGAGCTCTCGGATGATCCGCAGCTGACGGACGATCTGTCCGCGGCGATCGAGCGGGTGGCCGAGTCCGTGCCGGGTTCGGTGCCGCACATCGTGCTCAACCTCGGCTTCGTTGGGTATATCAAAAGCTCAAACCTGGCGCAGTTGATCCGGCTGCGGAAGCTGCTGTCCGAGGCAGGCCGGTCGCTTCGGCTGTGCTCGGTCGACTCGCGGGTGTGGTCGGTGATGACGGTGACTGGGCTGGACAAGCTCTTCGACGTATCGCCCGATCCGATGACAGCGTTGGCGTCGATCCAGCTCGGGCCGGACGCCGAGAGCGCCGGCTGATTCCAACCCTTCAGGACTCTCGGGGGACATCGGATGGGACCGATCCTGGCTCTGCTGGTGATCGGGTGTGTCTCGCTGCTGCTGGTGCGGGCCGGTGCGGTCGCGTTGACGATGACGGGGCTGGACCGCCAGACGGCGATCTTCCAGGCGCTCAGCGCGTTCTTCGGCGTCGGGTTTACGACATCCGAGGCAGAGATGGTCGTGCGGCACCCGATTCGCCGGCGGGTGATCCAGCACCTGATCATCGCGGGGAACATCGGCCTGACCAGCGCGCTGGGGACCGTGATCGTGACGTTCGTTCGCGAGGATGCCTCGCTCGATAGCCACCCGATTGTTCGGGTCGGGCTGATCGCGCTGATCGTCTTCTCCATCGCGGCGCTCGCTCGTGTCGGACCGCTGATGCGTCCGATCGATCTGCTTGCTCGGCTGACGCTGCGCAGCGCCGGGTACGTGCGCCCCACGGACTACGAGGTGCTGCTCCGCACGCACAAGGGGTACGGGGTCGCGGAGATCACGGTGGAGCCGGGTCACTGGGCGATCGGTCGATCGTTGCGTCAGGCGAACCTGACGCGGTGGGGGGTGATGATCGTCGGCATCCTGCGTTCGGACGGGGACTACGTCGCGGCGCCCAGCAGCCGGACCGAGGTGCTCGAGCGGGACGAGCTGATCGCCTACGGGCGGACGGACATGATCGCACAGCTCTCGGATCTCGCAGAGCCTGTCGATGATGTTGGGCCCGACGCAACCGGCGCCGATGCCGGCACTAGAGTGGACCGGTGAGCGAGCAGAACAGAAACGCGAACGGTACGGACGCCGCCGGAGCAGCCGGTGGCGAGGCCGTCGCTGAGCTGCGCAGCGTGCGGAAAACCTATTACAAGCCTGACGGCAGCGTGATGGTCGAGGCCCTGCGCGGGATCAACCTGCGTATCGAATCGGGCGAGTACGTCGCGATTATGGGTGCCTCCGGCTCGGGCAAGAGCACGCTGATGAACCTGCTCGGCTGTCTGGATACCCCGACGGAGGGCATCTATCTGCTCGACGGCCAGGACGTGACGACGATGGACGACGAATCGCTCAGCGCGTTTCGCGGCCGGACGATCGGCTTCGTCTTCCAGGCGTTCAATCTCATCCCGCAGCTCTCGGTTGAGGACAACGTTTCGGTGCCGCTCTACTACCAGGGCGTGCCCCGCCGGGAGCGGCTGCGTCGGGCGACGGCTTCGCTCGAGCTAGTCGGACTCGGCGATCGTTTGGGGCACCGTCCGCGGGAGCTTTCGGGGGGGCAGCAGCAGCGTGTCGCCATCGCGAGGGCGCTGGTGGGTGACCCGGTGGTGCTGATGGCCGACGAGCCGACGGGCAACCTGGATTCGTCGACGGGTGAGGCGATCCTGCAGACGTTCGAGTCGCTGCACGCGCAGGGCCTGACGATCATGATGGTGACACACGATGACTCGATCTCGGCGCGGTGCGAGCGGGTGATCCGGCTCCGCGACGGGTTGGTCGAGACGGACGAGGTCCTTCGCCGCCGAGAGCGCTCAGGCGGCGCGAGCGAGGGCGAGCGCGGTGACGTCGTCGAGCTGGTGGAGTGAGCCTCGAGCGCAGTCCAGCGAGCCGGCCAGGTCGCCGAGTGCTTCGCCGATCGTCTTGACGCCGCGCTCACGCCAGCGTCCGATCTTCAGAAGGTGGTCGAGGTACCTGCGCGATGGCGCGGGGGTATTGGCCTGCAGGACGGCGTCGGCGTTGGGGAAGGCGGTCTCGAATCCGTCGGAGTAGAGCAGGAGCGTCTCGCCGGACCGGAGCTCGATGATCTCCTCGGTGAACTCGGCGCCGTGGAAGACGCCCAGCAGCGGGCCGGTGGCCTCGATGTGGTCGACGCCGCGTCGTCCGATCCGCATGGGCTGGGGGTGGCCGCCGTTGGCGATGCGCGCCATGCCGGTGGCGAAATCGAGGATGCCATAGACCGCGGTGGCGAAGCGTGGGTTGCCGTCGCTGACCTCGCAGAGCTCGTCGTTGAGTCTGCCGAGCGCATCGGCCGGTGTGATGAGCCTGCCCTCGCTGATCCCGCCTCGCATGGGCAGCGAGCGGCTGATAATCATCGTCAGCAGGGCCGCCGGTACGCCGTGGCCCACGGCATCGGCGATGAAGAATGCCACGCGCGAGTCGTCGATCTGGGCGATGTTGTAGATATCGCCGCTGACGTATCCCGCTGGACGGAAGAGCACGCCGACATCGAGCCCGGGCGGCGAAGGGAGCTCGCGTGGGATGAGCTCCTGCTGGATGCGTGCAGCGAGGCTGAGCTCCTGGCTCATCTTGTTCATCTCGTCGCGCACACCGCCGCTGGTCTTGTGCGCGATGCGGAGCTCCTGCGTGATCTCCTTGACGTGCTCCTGCCTGGAGCAGAGCGCGGCGAGCGCATCGCCGATCCTGCAGGGCGGTGTGTTGGCCGCGCGGACGAGCACGCCCGCTGAGGAGAGCTCGGGTGCCGACGCGCGTTCAGGGCCGATGACGACGCCCGCGAGACCCGCGGATCGCAGCGTGTCAACGATCTTAAGCAGCTCAGCCTCAGTCGCTTGGTCGGCGACGATCAGGACAGCATCGGCCGCGACAGGATCGCCTTCACCTGTCGTCAGGTCCGAGAACCGGTGATCGATAAATACGGGTGCTTGGGCGGGTGTTGGCCAGTCAGTGTGTATGCGGTCGGACCACGCCGAGAGCACCCCGTCTGCCTCGTTCCGGTGCAGCCGTGCGATGGTGTGCGTCATCCGTTCTCGCCCCCTGCGGCATTCGGGCCGCGTGGGGGGCTATCGGCGGTCGGAGGCTCATGATCCAACGGCGACGCGGATCGGGCGATCGCGGGGCGTCACCGTGCGCGTTTACGCAGGTCGTTGAGGCCGTAGACCTTGATGACATCTCCCTCGTCGATGCCGAGTCGCTCGTTCGTGCCCGCCGCGAATTCGAGGACGATCGGGACCGAGAACCGGCTGGAGTATTTTGGGAGCCGCCCTTCGTAGTCGGCGTCGGACTCGCCCTCGCGTTGGGGTTCCTCGGGGACCATGGCGTGCTGGGCGACGACGCGGGCTTCCGCGTCGAGGTAGACGATATCGATGGGGATCGGGCAGTGCCGCATGACAAAGTTCTGCACGCGTGGGGTGCGGAAGACGAAGATCATCCCTCCGTCGGGCGCGATCTCGGTCCGGTGGCTGAGCCCGAGCACGCGGGTCTCGTTATCGAGCGCCGGCTCAACGAAAAAAGTGTGCTGCTCGCCGGCGTCGTCGGTGATATCGACCCGGACCACACCTGTGTCGGCCGGTGTGCCGGTGTCGCTGCAGCCGGTCAGGACCGACATGCACAGCGCCGCCGCTGAGGTGATGAGGAACATCGCTGGAGGCGTTATCCAGATTTTCGCAGCCATCGGTCGTCCTCCGGTGTGAAGACGGGGTCTTCAAGGGGCATCGTACGCGGCGACCAGCGCGCCGCGAACTCGGAGGCCGAGATCCGGTCGGGAGCGCCGTGGAGCCCCGCCCATCGGGCGAGCAGGGCGATGATGCGTTCTGGCGAGACTCCGAGACCGCGGTAGTGCTCCAGGCGGGTATCGCCGTGGCGTTTGGCCAGGCGTCGTCCGTCGGTCCCACGCACGAGCGGATGGTGGGCATAGACCGGGCGGGGTTCGATGCCCAGAGCTTCGATCAGTCGGATCTGCCGAGCGGCCGAGTCGATCAGGTCGCGACCTCGCACGACATCGGTCACGCCCTGTCGAGCGTCATCGACAACAACCGCGAGTTGGTACGACGGCTGGCCTCGTTTGGTCCATACGACGAAGTCGCCGACTGATGCACTCGGATCGGGAGCGAACGAACCAGCGAGACGATCGTCGAAGGGCACAGCACCCGAGCGGACGACGAAGCGCCAGTTGGTAGCACGGTCCTGGAACACGTTCGGGCGATCGGCTGGTCGCAGCTCGGCGGGGAAGCGCTGGTCATGCGCTGTATCGCCGCGGTCATCGTGCGGTGCTGTAGCGGCATCGGCGATCTGGGACCGCGTGAGAGCGCACGGGTACACGAGTCCTTTTTCGGCGAGTGTCTGCATGGCGCTGGCGTATGGAGCGAGGTCTTCGGACTGAAGCGGGGCGCGTTGGTCCCAGTCCATGCCGAGCCAGCGGAGTGTGTCGATAGTCTGCTCGATGACGCCCGGTTTGACGCGGGGCGTATCGAGGTCCTCGATCCGGAGCAGGATGCGCCAATCATTCTGGCGTGCAAGCGACCACGCGATCAGGAATGACCATGCGTTGCCCACGTGCAGCGCACCGGTCGGGGAAGGGGCTAGGCGTGTGGTCCTGACGGGCATGCCGGGAGGCTACACTGAGCGGCGTCGACAGGTCAGGCGGGACCCGGAGGATGGTGCCGGTATGGACAAGCTCAGCGAGAGTGAGATCAAGGCGGCCCTCGAGACCCTCCCGGAGTGGAGCGAGGTGGGCGGCGAGATCCAGCGGACGTTCCAGTTTGAGGACTTCCTGGGATCGATGGTGTTCGTCAACAAGGTTGCGGAATACGCCGAACGCGTGCAGCACCACCCCGACATCCTCATCCGCTACAACAAAGTGACGCTGACGGTGTCCACGCACGACGCGGGTGGGATCACCAAGCTCGATGCGGATCTCGCCCGCGTGACCGACGGCTTCGCAACGGTCTGACCGGTGCAGGACGCCCATTCGGACACTGGTCCTGAGCATCAGAACACGGTGACTGAGATCGTGGGTCTCTCGCTCGAGTTCTGGCTCGGCAGCATGGAGGTGCTCCTGCTGGCAGTCACACTCGGCGTGACGGCGATCACAGGTTGGTTTGTCTGGCGCCAAGCTCGGTCGCATTTTGAGTTCGATAAGACGATGCGTTTCATCGAGCGGTGGAACGATCCGGCGTTCTCGCCGTCGCTGATACGGCTGCGCGACACGCTCACGGAGCTGGCGGAGCAAGCCGAGCAGGGCCGGGCCTGCCTGCGGGCTTCTGAGATCGCGCACGCCAACGACGATGAGGGACGACGCATCCGCGGCGAGATCGTCATCGGCTACAACCTGTTGCAAGAACTCGGAGCGGCGTACAAGCGCGGGGTGCTGCACGACGGCTACTTCCGAGATGTGTTCGCCTCGATTACCCAGCGCTACTTCGAAGGGCTGAGCGCCTACGTGCTGATGCAGCGCATCGTTCTGCACCGCGCGAGCTTGCTGGAGGACTGGGAGCAGGTCGCCGCCGTTATGCGGGCTGAA
>JBCCZQ010000095.1:0-8124 GCA_039187315.1 Planctomycetota bacterium
TCCTCACTGCGATACCGACCTGTCGGGCTACGACGTCAACGGTCAGCCGAGCCGCTGATCGGTCGCTCTCTTATCGGCAGATCCCTGATCGGCATCCAAGCGGCTGCGTTCACCGCGACGAGGCGGCGAGGGCGGTCGGATACAGATTGATGTTCATCTGCGGAACAGGCCCATCGCAAGCGTCTGCGAGTGCAGATGCGTGCCTCCGCCTACAGGACCGATCTCGCCCGAGACGAAGCAGCCGGCCAGCGGCACGCGCTGGGCCCGCGAGACATCGATCTCTTCGCCGCTCTTGGCACGGCTGACACCGTCGGGCGGTGTCGCGAAGGCACTATTGACCGCGCGGATATCCCGGTGGGGCTCGCCGTAAAAACGTCGGCCACGTCCCTGGCCGGCGAGCAGCAGGCTTGCAGCTGGCGGCTCGTGGAGCTTCTGCGCATCGAGCAGCATCGCGAGATCCTCTTCGGCGGTCTCGGCATCGCGGACATGCAGGCGGACGGTCTGGCCGACACGGAAGAAGTCGTCGGTCAGGATCGCGCGGGCGGATTCGTCGAACCCGCCGATGCCGCGGATGAGGTAATCATCGCGCCCGAATCGGTCCTTGTACTCGTTGATGACGCGGCCGATGAACAGGCCCTTTTCGATCTGGCGGCGTCGGCCCTCCGGCAGCTCGAGCACGGCGTCGCGGATGGCGTCCATGGCCGGCTTTCCTGCGAGTTCGAGAATCGCGTTGCCCTTGGCCTTGGTCACGATCATGTTCGGGCCGAAGCCCCGGCACCCCTGGCTGACGAGCCCGTCAAACCCGATCGGACCTGCGAAGCTGATGCCGACACCCCCGGCGTTCATCAGCCCGCCGTTAATCGACAGCACGTTGCTGCCCGGCACGCGTCCACCGGAGACCACGCCCCCGAACAGCACGCCGGAGCCTGAACCGGTCTCAGCCGGGCCCGCTTGCGCCGCGGCGAGCAGCGGCAGAAGACGGACGAGCGGAACGCTGAACGGATCGGTGAACAGGATCGTACCGCGGTGGTCTTGGCCGATGCCCATGGCGGCCGAGAAGTGCTCCCGAGCCCAGGCGTCGTCGGCATCGTCGGGTGGGCGGGGCAGATCCTGGAGGATAAACGGCGAGACACGGACGCCCGGGAGCGACGCAGCCAGCAGGGAGACGCCCGCCGCGCGCTCGATCTCCAGCCCATCGCCCATGACTCCCTCGGCAGAGATGGCAACGACCAGATCGGCATCGAGCTGCTCATGGATCCGCTGCTCGATCCTTGCTGCGCGGGCTGCGTGCGCGGCGGTGATGAAGATGAACACCAGATCGACGCCCCGCTGCTGGCCCGGTGCCTGGGACAGCATCCTGTCGAGCGCGCGATCGGCGGCATCGGAGGCCGCGGCCTCGGCGTCCTCGCGCGTGCTGATCGCGCTGGCGAAGGTTGGCTCGCTCGCCTCCATGAGGTCGGATCCTATCCATACACGATCGCTGATCGGAATGCGCGGCGTGCAGGCCGATCGCGGCTATCGTCTGGAAGATGCACGGGAGGCACAGTCCATGAGCGCCAGCAACACCAACGGCTCATCTCTGCGGGCCGCGTTCATCATGTTTGTCTACGCCGGTGTCCTTTTCGGGCTCGCGCTGCTCGCGTATGTCAGTGCGCCGGTCGGCGCGAAAGCAGCAACCGCGCTCGTTGTCGGTGGTGGCTCGGCTGCGATCATGACGGTGATGGGCATCATGTCGATGATGCTGCGCCGCAACCGCAAGCTCGGGATGATCGGCATCCACGTCGGGATGGTGCTGCCGCTGGTCTTCGCAGCAGCTTTCTGGGTACGCATCGGCGCCAGCTATAAGTCCGCCGGCGTGCACGACTACTTTTACGGCGCGTACGCCCGCGCGGTTGAATCGGGCGATGTTGCCGACACGGGCGACGCCCGCAGCGCCTTCCTGCGGGGCGGGCGTGAGGCTGTCGGTGGTGATGAGATCCCAGAGCACAGCAAGGCGTACCTCGGGCGGATCTTCACGCTGCTGTTCGGTGCAAGCGTCATCACGTTCGGCTTGTTGCTCGCCTCGCGTCCGAGTGTGCCCAAGGCTGAGGACAACGATGAGAAGGACACGATCGATCTAGCGAGCGACAGCGGCTCCAAGGACCCGTTCGCGTAGGCGAAGGGCGATGCAACACCGGGCAAGGCATCGACGGATTACCCGCCGGCACCGATGACGTCGATCTTGACGGGCTCGATGATCAGCAGATTCAGCCGCGGGTCGAGTCGGGGCGTGCCTACGACGCCGACGGTCTGGTTGAGCATGGTCTCGAGGCCAAGCTCTGGGGTCGGCTTGAGGTAGCCGAGCGTGCGGGGCGCCTCTGTGGTATCGACGGACTGGATCCGGAACATCCGCGGCAGGCGCTGGCCGTCGTAGACCGCGCTGGGCAGCAGGCGGCCGATGGCGGAGTACGACCGCTCGATCTCGAGCCTTCGAAGCTCATCGTCGAGATCACCGGCGGCGTTCTCGGCGGCGAGTTGCACCTCGAGGTTCTCGCGCCAGGCTTCCTGCACACGCTGCCGGATCATCAGCACGCTCAGGCGCGACTCAACCGCCGGGCGCAGGCCGTCACCCTCGGGCAGCTCATCGAGCATGCGGTTGACTTCGATGATCAGTTGGTCAAACTCGGCTTCGGCGATGGGTTGGGCCTGAACGGCTGCGAAAGCGGTCTCGAGATCTTCCAGGGTCTCGATGCGGGTTGGGGCTTCGCCTTCGTCATCGGGGCCGGCTGCGGCCTCGGAGCCGGCAGCCGAGCTCAAGGATGCTGACTCGGATTCGGAACCGGTGATCGCATCCGCGAGCGAGGGCTCGGGCGTGACGCTCGGCGTGACCACGGCGGCCGGAACAGCGGCGTCGGCTTCTGGCTCGGTCTGAGCGAGCCGGTCTTCGGGTTCGGTTGCTTGCTCAGTGGCTATCTCAGTCAAGGGATCCGACGACGGGTCGGCTTGAACCGTCTGGGTGATTTCTGCTTCATTCTGGCCGACTTGTGCCTGAGCGCGTTGGGCAGCGGCCGCGATATCCGCGCTCGTCGCGCGTCGGGTGAAGCCTTCACGGATAAAGGCTCGTGCTTCGGACGGTGCGGCGACCTCGTAGCCGACGCGTTCACCGGTCAGGTCGTTGACGGCCTCGGTCAGCACGGTCAGCTTGGTGCCGGCCGGTAGCGGTTCGGCGAGGAGCTTGCTCCAGCTCCCGCGTGCGCCGGTCGAAGCGTTGAACGCCGAGAGCGATGCGGGCCGGTTGAGCGTGGCGACGGTCTCCCCGGCGCGGATCGGCCCGTCGGGCAGCGATACGGATTCGTCATCGACCAGGGCCGACGCGGTCGCCGGGTAGTCGACGCGGAGCCAGCCGGTGCTGGTGGAGCCGTCGGCCGTCAGAATGAATCCATTGGGCAGGCTGTCGGCGACCGGGTAGTAGGCGGCGCCGGGTCCGCAGCGGACCAGGGCCCGCTGATCGGTAATGACAATCTTGTAGGGCTCGCTTGCTGGCTCGACCTGCGCCGACAGCTGCGCGTTGGCTGAGGAGACTGTCAGCGGCGCTGCGAAGCCAGCGGCTGCGGCGAGGCAGACGGCCGCGAGCGTGCCGCTGGGGCGGTTTCGGGATGGCGTCTTCGGGGTGATCGTCATGAGAAGGTGCTCCTGCGGTCTCGTCCCGGCTTCGTGCCGGTCGGCGCTCCGCGCCTCATGGATCGCGATGATCGGCGTGCTGCTCGGCGGCAGCGTCCACGGAGTGTACACGCAAGCGGGACCATCGGTCGCCGGCGGACCCGGTTCGTCCGTCCGGGGACGACTATCCTGTCGGCTGTCACGGCGTTGACCGTCGGCGAGCGAGACAGGGGACCCGATCGATGCAGGACGCGTTTGACGGACAAGACCACCCCAGGCATCCTGACGGGCCCGTTCCGCCGCATCGGGACCAGAGAACGGTTCGGCGGCATCGCCGGGCCGCGCTGCTTTTGATGTGCGCGGGTCTCTCAGCCGGCCTGGGAGGCACGACGGGCGGGTGTCGGCAGCAGGCGGTCACGCAGGACCGTGACACCCTGACGCGATCGGTCATCGACGCGGTCCGGCGGGAGATGATCGACGCCGAAGCCTCTCCGGACTACCGCCAGACCCAGCGTGACTCGACGGTCGAAAGCCTGAAGATACCCGATGATCGGATGCGCGAGCTGGAAGAGCTCAGCGGCCCGGGTTCGTATGTTGGCGTGCCGACCGAGGTGGAGGACGACCTCCTTGGCGCGCCGCAGCAGATGGTCCGAGTCGCGCTCCAGCGGGCGTTGCGGTCCGCGGCGGAACGGAACCTGGAACTCCAATTCCAGCGGCTCTCGCCGGCGGTAACCGAGGCGCAGCTTGTGCAGGCACAAGCGGCCTTTGACTGGACGTTCTTCGTCAACGGGCAGTACCAGCGCCTCGACCGGCCCATCACGAGCACGACTTTTGTTGGTACCGCTGTGACGGCGCTTCAGCAGAGCGACATCTCGACGGGTCTGCGTCGCCGTCTCGGCACGGGCGGGAGCGTCCAGTTCGATACCAGCTGGACTTGGCAGCAGAACGAGAACCCGGGTGTGACAATCACGCCGGATCCGGCCAACACCGTCACCGTTGGTGCGCAGCTGACCCAGCCGCTGCTGCGGGGCGCGGGAACGGATGTCGGGCTGGCGACGGTGCGGCTGTCGGAGAACGCCGAGCGGGCGTCTGTGCAGCAGCTCCGGGCGGCGCTGATCGCGACATTGTTCGAGACCGAGGACGCCTACTGGAACCTCGTGCTGGCCAACGAGAGCCTGCGGATCCAGCGGCGTCTGCTCGAACGCGGCGAGGCTGTGCGTGACATCATCGTCGACCGCGAGCGGCTCGACGCTACCCAGGCGCAGATCGCCGACGCTCGCGCCGAGGTCGAGACGCGTCGGGCCAACGTCATCCGCGCCGAGCGGACGCTCCGGCAGGCCAGCGACGCGTTCAAGGTGCTCATCAACGACCCCGAGCTGACCATCGGCTCGGAGCTGTTGGTGCTCCCCGCGGACGGCCCGATCGAAGAGCCGCTGCTGTTCAGCCTTGCCGACGCGGTGACCACCGCGTTCGAACGCCGGCCCGAGGTCGCCCAAGCCGTGATCTCGCTCGAGGACACCGGGATCCGATCGGACGTCGCCCGCAACGGTCTGCTGCCTCGGCTGGATGCGAATTTTGAAGTCCGGTACTCCGCGCTCGGCGAGACGCCGGGCCTGGCGGTTGAGGATGTGCTGACAGGCCGGTTCATCGACTACGTAGTCGGGGTTGTGTTCGAGCAGCCGATCGGGAACCGAGAGGCGAACGCGGTCTTCCGCCAGCGTCAGCTTGAGCAGATCCAGGCCGTGACGAGCTATCAGAACACGATCCAGCAGATCACGCTTGAGGTCAAAGCGGCGCTGCGCGACGTTGTCGCGGGCTACGAGCTGATCGAGCAGACGCGTACAGCTCGGATCGCCGCCGCTGAGAACCTTCGGGCGCTTCGCGTCCAGATCGAGACAACCGGCGGGTATACGGCGTTCAACCTCGACCAGTGGCTGACGCGGCAGCTCCAGCTCGCTGCCGCGGAGATCGAGGAAACCGAAGCGCTGACCAGCTACAACGCCTCCGTCGCGCGTCTGTACGCGGCGATGGGCACGACGGCGGAGCGGAACGGCATCCGGTTCGAGGCGCCCGACCTGGCCGACTTCGACTGACGCGGAGGCCGCTGTGACCGACGCGAGCGACCGCACTGGCAACGTGGGCAACGCAGCCGCGTTGGATGATGCGGTGCGTCTGCTGCGGTCCGGTGGGCTCGTGGTGTTCCCGACCGAGACGGTCTACGGGCTTGGTGCCGATGCGCTCAACCCCGACGCGGTCGCGAAGGTCTATGAGCTCAAGCAGCGCCCCGCGAATAACCCGCTGATTGTGCACGTGGCTGATACGGCTTCGGCTCGCTCGCTGGTGGCCTCGTGGCCGTCGGCGGCCGAGCTGTTGGCGGAGCGGTTCTGGCCCGGTCCGCTGACGATGGTGCTGGACCGAGCGGCGCACGTGCCCCACGCGGTATCTGCGGGCGGGCCGACGATCGCCGTTCGCTGTCCGGACCACCCGCTGACGCTGGAGCTGCTCCGCCGTATCGGGAGGCCGCTGGTCGGGCCGAGCGCGAACGCCTCTGGCACCGTGAGCCCAACCACGGCCGAGCACGTGCGGGCATGGCTCGGGGACCGCGTGCCGGTGCTCGATGGGGGCCCTTGCGCGAGGGGGATCGAGTCGACGGTGGTACGGCTTGGCGCCGGTCCCGCCGCGGTGCTTCGACCGGGGGTGATCACGCCGCGTGAGATCGGCGCCGTCGTGGCCGTGGATGAATCGGAGCAGGATGAGGCAGGCCCGGGCGAGGGGCCGGTGCCGTCGCCGGGGATGCTGCGCCGGCACTATTCGCCCCGCACGCCTGTGCGGCTGTTCGAGCCCTCGCAGCGGCGCGCGGTGCTGGACCGCCTTGAAGGTGGCGCGTCGGTCGTAGTGCTGTCGCCTGGGATGGCTGTCGAGCACGAGCGGCTCGTTCGGATGCCCGCGGATCCGGAGGGCTACGCCCGGGAGCTGTACGCGGCGTTGCACAGGGCGGACGGCATCAAAGCTGAGGCGATCCTGATCGAGCTGCCGCAGGGCGAGAGCCAGGTCTGGAACGCGATCCGGGACAGGCTGCGGCGCGCTGCGAGCGGCTGACGGGTTCACGGTTGGCACAACGGCCGGCGTTGTATGCAGCGTCTATGGTGTCGTCTCGGCGTTCGGGGGCCGCCGAGGTGCCTCGCCCGCCCCCGTACAGCGGAGCGACCCCATGGCCACCCCGACCGACTCCTCGATCCGCATCGCGCTGGCCCCCGGTGACGGCATCGGGCCCGAGATCATGGACGCGTGCCTGCGGGTCTTCGAGGCTACTGGTGTTATGCAGCACGCCTCGTTCCACCCCGTCGAGATGGGCAAGCAGGTCTTTTCCAAGGGTGACAGCCGGGGCATGACCGATGAGGCGATCGAGACCCTCGAGACGCTCGGGCTGATCTACAAGGGACCGATGGAGACGCCGACCGGCGGCGGCGGGAAATCGATCAACGTCACGCTCCGCAAGACGTTCGGCGCGTTCGCCAACCTGCGTCACTTCCAGAGCCTGCCGGGCGTCGAGACGGTCTATAGCCGCGCCGGCGTGCCGGTCGATTTCTATGTCGTCCGGGAGAACATCGAGGACACCTACGGCGGGATCGAGCATCGGCTGACCGCGGACGTGGTGGAGTGCAAAAGGCTGATTTCCGCGCCCGGGTGCGACCAGGTACACCGCTTCGCGTTCCGCACCGCCGAGAGATTCGGCATCGAGACCGTCCACTGCGGCCACAAGGCCAACATCATGAAGATGTCCGACGGGCTCTTCCTCGAGCGGTTCTACCACAACGGACGCGACTACCCCACCATCGACACGCAGGACGTGATAATCGATGCGCTGTGCATGAACCTGGTGCTGCGCCCGGACAACTACCGCATGGTCGTGCTGCCGAACCTCCAGGGCGACATCGTGAGCGATCTGGCGGCGGGTCTCGTGGGCGGCCTGGGCTTCGCACCGAGCGCGAACATCGGTGAGAACGTGAGCATCTTCGAAGCTGTCCATGGCACCGCGCCCGATATCGCGGGGCAGAACAAGGCCAACCCGACGAGCCTGCTGCTCTCGGGCCTGATCCTGCTCCGTCACATCGGGCTCAAGCGGTCCGCAGCGCTGATCGAGAATTCGCTGCTGCACACGCTCGAGTCGGGCGTGCACACGGGCGATGTGCGCGGCGAGCGGGACCCGGTAGGCACGCGCGAGTTTGCCGATGCGATCGCGAACAACCTTGGCAAGACCCCCACCGGACGCGAAGCCAGGCAGGTTCCTGACGCGGACACCCCGTCGTTCAGCCCACCGAGCCGGCCCCGGGACAACCGGCTGATGCGCACGTTCGAAACGTCTAGCTCGGCGGTCTGCGGCTGCGATGTCTATCTCGAAACGGTCCTCGCGCCCGCGACGCTCGCCGATCGGCTGAGTTCTATCGCCCAGGGCACACCTTTCCACCTGACGATGATGTCCAA
>JBCCZQ010000096.1:0-8061 GCA_039187315.1 Planctomycetota bacterium
AAGGATGGTGGGACGCTCGTTCGCGCCGGACATACCGAAGCCGCCGTCGACATCTCCCCTCCTGCTACCTCACCCAGTGGTCCAGCCAAGCGCCCATCGCAGACATTACGTCCACCGGCGTCTGCGACCCGGGCAACGGCGACGGCCTTGCCGACCTTTCCGACTTCTCCTGCTACCTGACCGAGTGGTCCGCTGGCTGCCCCTGATCTGGCCCGGACCACCCGACCAAACAACCCGTACTCCCTCGGAGGAGACTTGATCGACCCTCCCTTAGTGCCTGTGCCACAACTCAGAGTGCATTTGGCCTCAGCGCTTATTCAGTTGATGTGGTGGCGGTTCGACATCCTCTTGGCACGCATGTCTGGTCGAGTGATCTCGAATCCGTAACCTGCTGTTGGCACAGAAGCAGGAACACTCGCAGTCCGACCGAGCCGAACGCTCGGGGTCGACTAGGCCGTGGGGGCAGGTCACTGCTCGAGAGAATCGTTATAGAGCTTGTTTGACACACATCCCTGCTGCATGAGCACCAATTCAGATGCGAGGGTGGAAAGGAATACTCGAGCACCGCATGGCTTGCTCATCCTGGCTCTCCGCGATCTGCCGCTGTCACCCGTCGAATCACAACGGCGGTGAGATCGTCCGGCTGCGGAGTACCTTGGACGAAGGTCTCGAGATCAGCGAGCAAACCACGGATGAGTTCTTCGCCGCCTTTGCGTCCGTGCGCCTGTAGTGACGCATTGAGTCTCGTTGTTCCATACTGCTCGCCCGAGGGATTTGACCATTCGAAGAAACCGTCTGTGACCAGCAGGAAGATGTCGCCGTCGTCGAGCACGTGCCTAGTGGCTTCTGACTCCTCTTCCGATTCGATGACGCCGAGCGGAAGAACATCTGCGCCGTACCTCTCGATGTCCATGCTCGCATGCCGAAATATCAACAGTGGACCGTGACCAGCAGACATTGACAGGACGGCCGGATCACCAGGTGAGAGAACGATCACAGCGAAGGTGACGAATCTTCCATCGCCAAGGTCGTAAACAAGCTCGCTGTTGAGGCGATTCATCGCGGCTGCAACCCTGCCTTCTACGCGGAGCGCCGTGCGCGCGTAGGCCCGACAGAAGCAGGTGATCATTGCAGGCCCAAGGCCGTGACCGGTGACATCTGCGATGCACACAGCGAGACGGCCGTCATCAAGGCGAACCCAATCGAAGTAATCACCGCCGGTCTCGTCCGCCGGCCGGTTCCATCCTGTGATCTCGAACCCATCCAGCTCTGGCGAGGTGCTCGGCATGAGACTCTGTTGAATCAACGCTGCAGCTTGCAGATCGTGCTCCGCCTGCATCCTCCGTTCGGCTTCGGCCATTGCAGTATTGAGGTATTGGCGCATCCGCAACGCGACAAGCGCCGCCGCGGCGCCTGTGACGAGGAGGATCACAGCGGAGAACGTCTCCAACGACCGCGGTATCCCGAGTACTTCGCTGGCGCCTTGCCCCTCTGTCGCGATCGACGCTGCGACAACCGCGGCGAGCCCCGAAGCAGAGATCACTCCCGCAAACAGTGAGACAAAGACCCTGACATGCAGCACGCTCAGGACAATAAAGATCCCGTAGAGGTGTGCAGAAGGCCCCAAGGCTGCTCCTTGCAGCATGATCCCTTCTGATAGTCCAACCGAGATCGCAAGTGCGGTCGGAGCCGCATTTTCCAGCAGCGCGTTTCCGTAGATCCATGTCGTAGGCAGAGGCTTTTGATGATTGCGATACCGCGTGAGCCAGACGAGCACCACCACTTCATACAGAATCAATAGGCCCATCACGATGGGCACACCTGTCGGCACTTCAGATGCAGACTGATCACCGGCAGTGCTGAGTCGAATGACATTGACCACAGCAGTTGCACCGACGAGTACAAGAACGGCGACGGTTCGGAATCGAACGGCGTCGTTCATTGCCGAGGTGAGTGATGGCGGTGCTGACGAATTCATAGAACTAGCGGGCCGGGGCGCAGACCACGTTCATAGGCCCTGAGCAGATTCATGGGGATGCTGTCACTGTCGGTGATACACGTCGATAAGCGACTTGTGGTTCTCATACACAGGCCTTCCGATCTCAGTTGCCGGGCGTTGAGTCGCCTGGCGTTGCGTTGACGAGTTCAAGAAGTGAGGCAACGACCCGTGGCGCGTCGGCGCCTGCTGGAATCCGTCTCGCCTTGCCACCCATGACCAACGCGCCCGATTTCCCCCGCCATTCGTCGTCAAGCATCGCGGCGAGTCGGGCGGCGCCAGCGGATGGCTTGGGGAGCAGACGCCACAGCAATTGAACCGGAAGAGGGGCACCGCTGCCGGCCGTCATACCGGTGCGGTTGATGCCAGGATCGACAGCAAAGCACTCAATGCCGTCGTCTCGATGTTCTTCCGCGAGTTGAGTGTTTAGGACAGCGAACGCGAGCTTTGACTGGGCGTACGCCCCAGTGAGTCCGCCCTTCACCCCATGCCGTAGATTTTTGACGTCAAGGGCCTTTTGCGACTTGAGAACTGACGTGGCGGGTGTAATGACCACGGCATGCCCTCTGGCCTCGGCCGCTTGCTTGAGCGCTGGCCTGAGTGCACGAGTGAGCAAGTATGGCGCGATCGTGTTGACTTCAAACTGCAACTCATTGCCATTTGGAGATAGCACGAGGCTGTTGCTGAGAACTCCTGCGTTGTTAAACAGCGCGTCGGTCGCCCCGAACTGCTCTATGACCTGCTCAGCAACCGCGTGAAGCCGCGCGTGATCAGTCAGGTCGACCTCCACGATATGGAACGACCCATCAGGGTCGATATCGCGAAGACGTGCCAACAACGGCTGTGTTCGTTCGGCACTCCGATTCAGCAAGACGAGCCGCCAGCCGCGCGTCGCCAGCAACTTGGCAAGTGAGGCCCCGATCCCGCTCACCGCACCGGTGATGACAGCGAGCGGGCGATCTAGATGCGGCTCCGGACTACTCATTGCTACTCCTCGGTGTGTCGGCGGCTTGGCGACCATCCACCGCCAAGAGAGCGCTGCAGCGTGATGTACGTGGTGGTGACCTCGGACTGGCTGAGAATCAGGTTGTCTTGGGCTGCGAACAATTCCCGCTCGCTGTCGAGCACGTTCTGGAAGTCCCTCCGCCCTTCGAGATACAGCTGCCGAGACAAGTCGGCCGACTGCCCCGCGGCTGTCGACGCTCGCTCTAAGGCGGTTGTTCTCTCGATCTGGCGAGCGTGACGGTACATGGCGCTTTCCACGCTCTCCAATGCACTCAGCACGGCCGATCGGTACTCGATGGCTGCGATATCTGCTGCTACCTCTTGGGCCCGTACCGCGTTCCGCACCCGTCCACCATCGAAGATGTTCCAAGCGAATGCAGGGCCGATCCCGAAACCGAGGCTGTCGGCATCCAGGAGGGAGCCCGAGTTCGTTGAATTGAACTGCAGTGTCCCGGACAAGCTGAAACGCGGGTAGAGGTCGCCGAGTTCGACACCGATCCGAGCAACCTCGGCCGCGAGCTGGCGTTCGGCGCCTCGAACATCTGGCCTGCGCCTGAGAACGTCCGCCGGGATTCCGACCGAGATCGCCTCGGGTGGACTCGGGATGTCCCCTGTCTCAGACAGCTCGTCCAACAGGGCCGTCGGAGTCGCCCCGAGCAGCACAGCGAGTCGCAGCGTGCGGTCGCGTAGATCAGCCTCGATCGATGGCAGTTCAGCCTCGGTATTCGCAAGGTTCGTCTGAGCTTGCGCAACATCCAGCTGCGGAGCAGCACCGTTCTCGAAACGAGTCGTTGTCAGCGAGAGACTCTGACGCTGAATCTCTATATTCCGACGAGCAACTGCGAGCCGTTGCTGCGCTGTCCGGAGTCCCACGTACTCTGACGCGACCTCCGCAGCGAGAATCAGGCGTACATCGTGCAGATCTTCGAGTGTTGCCGCAAGATCGGCATCGGCCGACTCAACTAAACGGCGGATGCGACCCCAGACGTCCAGCTCCCAGCCAAATTCGAGGCCGAGCGCAAACGAATCGAACTCGGTCGGCTCAGCCAAGGCCGGGAACCCGTTCTGACCTTGTCGCTCTCTGCTATACGAGCCAGTACCGTCGAGATCGGGAAACCTCTCGCCCGCCGAGATCCCGCGAATCGCGGCGGCTTGCCGCACTCTCTGAACCGCAGTCGCCAGATCAAGATTCGCCGCGAAGGCGCGCTCAACGAGATCATCGAGCACAGGGTCGTCCAGAGTCGTCCACCAGGTAGCGATGCCCTCTGGCTCGGCCGAGTTGAACGCGATATCCGAGCTCGCCGCCCATTGCGGATCGGTCTCGACAGCAGGCCTCTCGTAGTCTGGGCCGATCGATGCACACCCGCACAGGGTGAGGATGAGTGCGGAAGTTGTAATCCCGGTGAGGCACTTCATGATGCCGTCCTCATTCCGAGCCGCTCGGCGCACAGCACGTAGATCGTGGGAATCACGAGGAGTGTCAATGCTGTCGAGAGTGAGAGGCCCCCGATCATCGCCCAGGACATCCCAGTCCACATCGGCCCGCCGAACAGGGCGAGCGGGAGCAGACCTCCGATCGTTGTCAGCGTCGTGAGCAGGATCGGTTTCATTCGAACCAACCCTGAGCGAGCGACGGCTTCCCGCAACTCCGTGCCCTCGGCAACCATCGATTCGATGAAATCGATGAGCACGATCGCGTTGTTGATCACGGTGCCTCCGAGCGCAACGACACCGAGGAGGGGCATGAACCCAAGGGGTGATCCGCTAAAGAGCAGCCCGAGCATGGCCCCGATCAGCGCGAGCGGGAACGCGGTGAGCACAACCAACGGCTTCAGAATCGAGTTGTACTGGACCAGCAACACCAGGAAGATGGCAACGATGCTGATCGAGAATGCCGCACCGATCTTCTGTTGGGAGTCGACAGACTCTTCCGACTCGCCACCGATCTCGAGCCTGTAGCCGAGCGGGAGCGGTTCGATCATCTGCTGGAGCTTGTCGAACAACTCGACGGTGATGGTGTTCGCGAGGAAGCCATCTGCGACCTGCGAACCCAGAGTCAAGCATCGTTCCCGGTTGTATCGCGCGATCGTGCCGTATTCGAAGCCCGCGCCGATACCAGCGACCGCGGAGAGCGGGAGTGTTCCGCCCTCTGTTCGAATCGACGCCTGGTCCAGGCTCTCGATCGCTTCTCTCTCTTGTTCGGTCAAACGAAGTATGACATCGACGAGGTGATCTCCCTCTCGGAAGGTCGTTAGACGCCCACCCCCATAGAGCATGTCGAGCTCTTCAGAAATAGCCCTGCTTGTCACCCCGGCGAGATAAGCGCGATCGGTGTCCACATCGACATCGATCGTGTTGACCATCTCGCCCCAGTCGTCCGCAGCCATCACGGTCCCAGGCGTCTCCTGGAACGCGATGAGCATGTCTCGTCCTACCGATCGCATGACGTCGACATCGCGCCCGATGAAACGAAATTCCACGGGGTTGCTGACTGGGGGCCCGGTCATGAAGGGACGCACGTCGATCCGAGCCCCGGGAATCAGCGCTACCTCTTCGCGGAGTTGATCGACCCACTCTCGGCTTACGGCTGCATCGGTTGTGTTGACCAGGATCATCGCGTAGTGCGGGACGCTGTGTTCCGGATCGAGCGAGAGGATCATGCGTGGACCGCCAGACCCCACGAAGGTCGTCGCACTAGCGAGGCGCTCCACCCCGTTCGGCGACCCGATCGTGCTGGTTCTCAGGATGAGCTGCTCGACTTCGGCAGCGATCTCCTCCGTCGCCTCGAGTGAGGTGCCAACCGGCGCGGTCACGTGGACGAAGAACTGGTCCCGGACACCACCGGGAAAGAACGCCGTCCCGACGACCGGCATGAGCCCCAGAGACATCATGACCGCGAGCCCGGCAGCGGACAGCGTGATGAGTCGGTAGGACACACACTTATGAATGAGCGCCGTGTAGAGCGCTCCGATCCGGGACGTCTTGCCCTCTTTGGTGGGCTTCGGCTTGAGAATCCACGAGCACATCATCGGCGTGACAGTCATCGCGACGAGGTAGCTACTGAGCAACGTCGCGGAGACCACGATCGGAAGACTGCGCATGAACTCGCCGGACGCACCCGGAATCGTGACCATCGGCAAGAAGGCAGCAACTGTCGTCAGCGTCGACGAGAGGATGGATCGCGCCAGGGAATTGGCACCTTCGATGGATGCCTGTTCTCGCGGGACCCCCTCGTTCATGAGACGCTGGGCGTTGTCGGTCACGACAATCGCGTTGTCCACGACCATCCCGAGCACGATGATGAGGGACGCGATCGCGAATTGTTCGAGCTCCACGCCGAAGTAGGGCACGATTGCGATAGCAGAGATCATGCACAACGGGATCGCGGTTGCCATGACGAGAGCGGGCCGCCACCCCATCATCAGGCACGCGACCAGGAGAACGATGACAATCGCTTGCCAGAGGCTCTCTACAAAGTCGGCGATCAGCGAGTCCACCTGCCGCGGGATGTCATTCACGCGGGTGACTTCGAGCCCATCCGGCAGCGTTGTTTCGCGGAAGCGCTGGACAACCTCTTCGATCTCTGCCCCAAGCTGGACGACATTGCGACCCTCTTTCATGGTCACGCCGAGCAGAACCGCCCGCTCGGCGCTGTCATCGGGCGAATGAAACCGGACCAGACTCCGCCGGGGATCCTCGGGCCCCCGAGAAATCTCGAACGGCAGGTCACGCACAGTCACAGACCGCTGGCCGTAAATTGATCGAATCGGAACACTCCCGATCTCGTCCGTTGAGAGCAGCTCGCCGGTGGGCCGAATCGGGAATCTCCGCTCTGGAGTCACGAGTATCGCGCCGCTATTCGCGATGTTCCGCTCGTCGATGGCCGCCGCGAGCTCACCTTGGGTGATGCCCAGCTTGGCCCACTGGGCGGCCTCGATCGCCAGCGTGATCGTCTCGTCGGGCACGCCCATCGTTGACACGCCCGCGACAGACCCGAGACGCTTGAGTTCCGTTTCAAGGTCTTCCGCCACGAGCTCGAGCTCGCGGTACGAGAAAGACGTATCGCTTCCCGCGCCGGTCGTATGGATGACGACACACACCGACGACACATCGCCAAAGTCTGAGTTGACGAAGGGCTCCCCGCAGCCATCCGGGAGCGATCCACGCACCATGTCGACCTTATCGCGGACGAGGTCGAACGTTTGATCGAGCGTGTCCTCAAGAACCTCATCCACCAGCGTGATGTCGATGCGGGAGTAGCCGGTCCTGGAGAAGCTCTCGATCGTGTCGACGTCTTCAAGCTGAGCGATGGCGTCCTCGAGCGGGTCTGTGACCAGCTCTTCCATGCGCAGCGCCGAAGCGCCCGGCCAGTAGGTTTCGATAAGCGCGGCACGGATGGTGATCCGAGGGTCCTCACGCCTCGGCATGGAGGTAAACGTCATGATCCCTGAGACCACGACGATTAACATGATGACGAGCGTGACCGGCTTGTGCGAGATCGCCCACTTGGGGAGGTTCATCGATCGCCCTCACTCGCCACAGGCTGGCTGGTCACAGAATCGCCGTCAGACAGGTACTGCATCCCGCGCACGACGATGGCGTCGCCTTCAGCAAGCTCGGGCGCCGTGACACGCCGAAAGCCCCCAGAAGTCTCCAAGACATCAACCGCCGTCTCTTGCACGGCACCTTCGCTCGCGATGAAAACAAGGCTGTCACCGCTCCGAGAGACGATCGCGGTAGCCGGAACCCAGAAGCCTGGCTCGGGCAGTGATGCTTCGAGTCCCACCCGAACGACATCACCAGGACGGAAGGCGAACTGCCTTGTGGCCACAATCACGCCGGATTGATCGGTGTCGCTCGGGTTGCGTATGAGCGTCTCGTTCGCCGACAGATCCGCCGTCGGCTCAATCCGCCGGAGCGTCTCGGTGTCGAGTTGCTCCCAATCGTCAGTCAAGGTCACCGGAACGACACGGGGTATTTGCAGTGCACCGGTTACCGAGGCGAGCTCAATATCGTCAGGAAGCGCAAGAACAAATGACTGTCCGTCGCGTTCAAGGATG
>JBCCZQ010000097.1:0-7942 GCA_039187315.1 Planctomycetota bacterium
ATCGAACGGCTGGAGTGTTTCGCCCAGCATGGCGTGGCCGTCGTTCGTCGCGAGCCGGATTGTTCGCATGCCGCCGGCTTCGGTGTAGGTCAGCGATGTGATGTCGTCCATCGGTACGGTCTCGATTTCCTCCGCGCGAATTACGATAAAGCTGCGGCGTGTGAACAGCCGCTTCATGCGGACCGTTCGTTCGGACCAATCCAAGGTCAGCTCTGACTCTCTGGCCCGTGAGAGCGCAAACGCTACCGTCACCCCTCCTGTGACAACTGACAGTGACATCATCGCAATACCGACCACGAGCGAGCTTTGCCAGATCATGTAGCCACCGAATATGGCAGGGATGAACAACTGGTAGATGAATCCCCGCCATCGAAGCGCCGGAGGCGAGAAGCTGTAGGTTTCGATCTGATCCGACGCCGATTCGTTGCCCATCGGTTCAATCCCAGGTATTCACGGTCTCCGACGACGGCTTTGCCTGCCCATTTTGGCCACCGTTCTGCAATGGTGCGTGGTGGTCCGCACGCCATGAGTCCGGGTACTTCGGGTCGTCCATGTCGATGGCGGCCTTGGTCGGGAACATGGGCCGGAAGGTGTCGCACATGACCGCGAGCTCGTCGGTGAAGGTCTTGCCGAGCGATTTCTCGACCGTGCCCGGGTGCGGGCCGTGGGGGATGCCCTGCGGGTGGACGCTGATCGAGCCGCTGCTGATGCCCCGGCGGGCCTTGTAGTTGCCCTCGACGTAGTACAGGATCTCGTCGCTGTCGATGTTGCTGTGGTTGTACGGCACGGGGATCGCCTCGGGATGGAAATCCAGCATCCGCGGGCAGAACGAGCAGATCACGAAGTTGTGCCCCTCGAACGTCTGATGGATCGGCGGCGGCATGTGCAGCTTGCCGACGATGGGCGCAAACTCGTCGATGTTGAAGGTGTACGGGTAGTAGCAGCCGTCCCAGCCGACGACGTCGAGCGGGTGGTAGCCGTACATGTAGCTGTGGACCGTGTCGCGGGCCTTGATGCGGACCTCGTACTCGCCGGTGTCCGAGCCGTCCTGCTTGGCCAGGCACATCGGGTGGTCGGCGTCCTCGAACGGGATCTCGAGGTCGCGCTCGCAGTAGGGGGCGTGCTCGAGGAACTGCGCGGTCTGCTTGCTCATGTAGCGCGGCGGCGGGAGGATGTGGCTGCCGTTGGCCGTCTCGAAGGTCACCATCTTGCCGAAGGGCATGTCGGTTTTGGTGTAGCCGCCGAAAGTTTCGTTGTCGGAACCGTCGTCGGGCCGCTCGTCGAACTCCATGTGATAGATGGTGCCCTTGGGGATGACGATATAGTCCTTCTTGGCAAACTTCAGCGTGCCGAACATGGTGCGCACGGTGCCGCTGCCGTAGTGGACGAACAGGCACTCGTCGCCCTGCCCGTTCTTGAAGTGGTAGGACATCTTGTCGGCGGGGTTGCAGACGCCCATCTCGACGTCGGCGTTGCCGAAGAGGACGACGCGGCCTGTGACCGGATCACCCTGCGGCTTGACGTGCTGCGTCATCGTGTGGCGCATGCGCATGATGTCCTCTTCGACATACTCCGGCTTGGTCTTGTAGACGGGCTTCCAGCCCGAGACCTGCGTCGGCGGGTGGACGTGGTAGAGCGTGCTGGTGGGTCCGACGAAGCCCTCGGTACCGAAGAGCTCCTCGGAGTAGAGCGCGCCGTCGGGCCGGCGGAACTGGACGTGGCGCTTCTTGGGGAGCTGGCCGAGCTTGGTGTAATACGGCATCGCTAGGGTCCTCGTTCTTCCCGGATACCGCCTTGGCAGGGGGCCGGGAGGGCGTCTGCTGTATACACCGATTGTAGCTGAGGCTCCAGGCGAGGTGGACATTGGGGCGCCGCGTCGGTCCGTGCCGATAGATGACCCATGATGCATCTACAGCTACCGCGCAAGCACGCCCTGAATGCTGCGGTAGCCGTGCCCCTCGGCCTACCCGCTTGCGCGAATCGCCTATTCCCAACGAGAGCCGGCTGATGCGATACCTCATCGGCGAGCGGCACCGGCAGATCATCCTCGATCACATCCCCGCTGGCGGCCGATTCCTCGAGTTCGGATCGGGCACTTCGTCGGCCTGGCTCGCTGAGCGTCTTCCGCGGGATGCTTCCATGGTCTCCATCGAGCACGATGCGACATGGTTCGCCCGCGTGCAGGAGATGCTCTCACGCTTCGAGCGTTGTGAGCAGCACCTGCGTCCACCGACCGGGATCATCGGGCCGAACGCCTCTCCGGGCGAAGAGCGCCCGGATCTGCTTCACGACTACATCCATGCCGCCGATACCAGCGGCCCGTTCGACGTCATCCTCATCGACGGCGTCGCGCGCGATGCCTGCCTCGAGCACGCCCGAACCCTGCTCAAGCCCGGCGGCACGGTCTTCCTGCATGACGCTCAGCGGCCGTGGTACGACCGCGGCAAGAGATCGTTCGTAGCCCATGGTCACGCTGGTACGTGTGCGGATTACGTGGGGCCGCACCTGTGGTGGGGTGGCGCAGAGCATCACCCGCCGGCTCGGGCCGAGGGGCAGCTCCCGCTGATCGTCAGTGCGTTCACACGCAACACGCCGTATGAGCAAGAGGCAGATCGACTGCGAGCCTCGCTCGAACGACTGGATCTTGAGCACGAGATCGTGCCGCTCGAAGACCGCGGGTCCTGGAACAGCAACTGCGCACTCAAGCCCGGCGCGATCGCTTCCGTACACAACCGAGCCGAGCGGCCGGTCCTGTGGGTCGATGCCGATGCGGTCGTGCACGATCGCCCCGAACTGCTGCGAGGCACGTCGGCTGATTTCGCGGTGCATCTGCACGATGGCTGGATCCTCAACAGCGCGACCGTCTACTTCGGTCAGTCGTTCTTTGCGGAACGGCTGCTCAGAGAGTGGATGCATCTGTGCGAGACCTTCCCGGAGCAGAACGATCAGGTCCATCTCGATTCCGCCTGGGAAGCCGTATCTCGCATCATCCCGATTCAGACGCGGTGGCTCCCGTACAGCTATGCCAAGATCTTCGATGTGCCCTGTCCTCGTAGCGAGCCGCCCATCATCGAGCAGTTCCAGGCCTCGCGTCGCCTCGGCGGGGAACACTCGACCAGGCCGCCGACACACACCCCATCCCTCCGTGTTCCGCGTCTTGCGCGCCGGCCCCGCGAGGACCTGGTTCACCACACCTGGCATCAGCCGGATGTGCCTACTAGCATCGCTCAGCCCGGGCGTGTGACGCCGACGAGGCTTCCGATCGAGATCAAGAGAGGGCTCGCCGACCGACTCGCGTTGGAACTGGTCATGACCGGCGTGCAGCGCGTCGCCGTCTACGGGGCCGGCCGATTCGCAAAGACTGTGCTCCTGCCCGTGCTCGCCGAGCGAGGCATCCGCGTGCTGTGCATCGCCGACGACAGCCCGGCCCGTTCGCAGATCGACGGCGTGCCGGTCATGCCGCCCGCCGACGCCGCGCGACGTGACGGGCTCGAGGCTGTGGTCGCCTCCTCCGACGCCCACGAGCACGCCATCGCTCGAAAGGCCCATGCCGTCTTCACGGTGCCGGTGCTGCGTGTGATTGATTGGCCGAGCAACCGCGAGGCGCTCGCGGCCTCGCTCGTCTGAGAGGCTTACGGCAGCCGCGCCTCGATACCCTCGATCAGCGTGTGCAGGATGAGCATGTGGATCTCCTGGATCCGATCGGCCGTCGCGCCTGGGACGATCCACTCGTGCTCGCAGGTTCCCGCGAGTTCGCCGCCGGTCTTGCCGAGCAGCGCCACGCGTGCCACGCCCGACTCGCCGGCCACGCTGGCCGCACGGACGATGTTCGTCGAGTTGCCGCTGGTCGAGAGCAGGATCAGCGCGTCGCCCGGGCGCCCGAGCGCACGGACCCAACGGGCAAAGACCTCGTCGTAGCCGTAGTCATTCGCGACACACGTCAGGTGTCCCGGGTCGGTGCACGCAATCGCCGGCAGCGGATCGCGGTCATCGCGGAAGCGCCCGGTCAGCTCTTCACAGAAATGCATGGCATCGCAGCAGGACCCGCCGTTGCCGATCGCCAGCAGCTTCCCGCCGCTCCGGAGCGATCCGGCAAGCGCATCGGCGACGGTCTCCAGGCGTTCGAGATTGGCCCGATCACGCAGGAACGCGTCGAGCGCGTCCGCGGCGTCGCGGATGGAATCGGCAAGCCGGCCGGACATGACCGATGCTACACCGCCGCCGCCGGCACGAGCGGGAGCGCGGGCGTGTCCATCGCCGCCTCCAACGCCCCGGCGTACTGCGGATCCGACAGGTAGTTCTCGCCCCGATCGCACACCAGCACCAGCGCCGTTTTCGGCTCCGTCTGCCGCCGGCACCAATCCAGGGCCGCGTGCAGTGTGTAGCCGGTGCACGGGCCGCCGAGGATGCCCGTCGCCGCGGCGAGCTGGCCGCACGCAGTTACCGCGTCCTGGCGCGATACCGAGCACGCGTCGTTGACCCAAGCCAGGTCGAGGTTGCCCGGGATGAACCGCTCGCCAAGCCCGTCCGGCGCGTCCTGTTGCCGCGTCGATGGCGACTGCCCATTGGCCCGGGCGGCAAGCGTGCTGCCTTCGGGATCGACCATGGTGACCTCTAGCCTCGGGAACCGGCCCGGACGCTTCAGGGCCCTGCTGATGCCCACCAAGGAGCCACCGGTACCGGCGCCGCCAAAGAAGGTATCGATCCCACCGCCGAGCTGGCGGACCTGACGCCAGATCTCGGCCCCGGTCGTGCGCTCGTGCGCGCGCACGTTGATCGGGTTCGAGAACTGATCGAACGTGACGTAGTGCTCGGGCTGGGCCTCAGCGAGCGCGAGGGCCGCATCTCGACGGTTGTTTGTGAAGGGGGACGCAGGGTCGGGCTCGAAGTACTGGCACGCGACACCCAGCGCTCTGTGCAGGGCCTGCTTTTCGGGGGTCATTGAGCGGGGGACGAACGCCAAGACGCGGTGCCCTCGCCGCCTCGCGACCGCGCCGATCGCGATCGTCGCGTTGCCCGAGCTCGCCTCGACGATGGTCTGCCCTACCTGGAGGCGTCCGCTCGCCTCGGCTTCGGTCACAAGATCCTCCGCCACGCGGTCCTTGATCGATCCGGTCGGGTTCAGGTGTTCGAGCTTGGCCAGGATGCGGCAGACCCCCGTGTCGAGCCCGGAACCCGGACCGCCTACCTGGATCAAGGGGGTTTGTCCCGCGATCGGCGTGTGCGATCGCAGGAGCGCTCGGGCGGACGGGGTCGTACGGATCTCGGGAGCATCCATGCTCGTCTCCTCGCATCGCATCCGGGGCATCCCGGCGTGCCGTCAGGGCTGCTGCTGCTGCGGCTCGCGCCGGCCGGGTTCCGTCCCGGAGCGCGACCGATCAGCATAGCCGGTGAGCCGGATACTTGCCGGGGCTGGGCAGCCGCCAGATCCACGCACAAACCGCAGCATCCCGCTCTCGGTCTGTCGGTTCCGCCTGCTGAGGCGATGAGCGGGTCGTGACGTCCGATACGAACGGGCGGCGTGCATTTGTCCACGGTGATGCACGCCACGATCTCGATACAGCGCATGCAGCAAGGTTGAGCTGGCTTGGACTTCGTTCAAGCGCGCTCAGCCGCCGGAAGCCCGTAGAACCCGTTGCCGCGGTCGACGAGCCGGCCTTCACGGACAAGCGCAGGCCAGATAGCGGGATCGAACCCGCTTGGCGGCTGGATGGCGGCGATCGCCGAGCTGCGTCCGCCCGACGTGTACCGTCCGCCGAGGCGCGACTCATCGTTCAGCTTCGAGAGCTTCAACCGCTTCTTGAACGCGCGGACCGCTGCGGCAAGGTCATCGTGTGCAAATGACTGTGGATCGGGCTTCGGCTCAGGTGCATCCCCGGGCTCGCGCAGCGAATCCAAAAGCCGCTGAAAACCCGCCAGATCCTTGGTCTCGCAGATCTGCGCCGCCTCAGCCTGATCGACAGGCACCCGTGTAAGCAGCCGCGACGCGAGCGACCATGCGTCCACGATCGCGAACCCGTCGTTTGCCTCGGCGAGCTCGTCGTGTACCTGCTGGAGCTTGTCGATCAGATTCATCGTGTCGAAGCCGTCATAAGCCGGGAGAAGCAGTCCGAGCGGGTCAGTTCGAGTATCCCGGCGTGTGCATCATCAGCAGGTCAGGGATATCCGAGATCTGTGCGAGGAAAGGCGCCTGCCCATCGTTGAAGAGCACGCCGGTCGCCACGCCCGCCAGGCACAGGTCAGCGAGCACCTCCACGGCTTCGAGCAGCGGGAGCTCGATGGCCTCAGATTGGTCGGGCTGCTCGGCAACGAAGGCCTCGGCCCTGGCCCCATCGGTGAACGCGGCGACGAACCGCTCGCCGTCGACATCGCTCGTCAGAGGTACGAACTCCGAACCGTCGTCCGCCGGATGGTCCCGTCCGATCAGAAACCAGGCGTCGAGCTCGAACACGAGGTCCCACAGCTTCGCCATCGCGTGCGCATCATTGGCGGTGTTCGCCTTGCGACTGAGCGTGTCGTAGATGTCGGCGTCGTTCGCGCCGGGATCGGGGTGAGCCATCGCGATACCATACCGGCAACCGGCACGCCGGTGTCACCCGATCCTCTTCTCGACCGAGGCACCTCCCCAAGGAGCTCCTGAGCATGTCCGATGCAGGCAACGACGTCCAGATCAACGACCTGACCGTGGGAGAGGGCACCGAGTGCCCCGCCGGGGCCACCGTCAAGGTCCACTACCGTGGCACGCTGATGGACGGGACCGAGTTCGACTCCTCCTACGCCCGAGGCGAGCCGATCGAGTTCCCCCTGAACAACCTGATCCAGGGCTGGCAGGAGGGCATCCCGGGCATGAAGGTCGGTGGCAAACGGGAGCTGGTGATCCCGTGGTCGAAGGCCTACGGCGAGCGGGGGTCGCCCCCGGCCATCCCGCCCCGAGCTGACCTGAAGTTTGAGATCGAACTCCTGGGCGTCCTCTAACCCCACAAAAGGGGCATTCGCCCCTGAAGCCCCGCCGCTCCTGAGCCGACATGCCTTATTGATGGGGCTTGGGCAGGGCACACGCCGAAAGCCGAGCGTGCCTCGGCGGTCACAGCGCTATCTCACCTCGGCGATGCAGTCGCCGATGGGTGAGGTGGTCGATGTCTCGGTGCACGGGTTCCGGCTGGCTGACTCGTCGAAGCCGAAGCTCAAGGTCGGCGAGACCCACACCGTCACCCTCCGCGCGGGCGGCCAGCAGGTCCGTGTCGCGGCACGTGTCCAGTGGCTCCGGCGCGCGTCGCTTTGGCCCGCACGCTATGAATTCGGATTCCTGATCGTCGACTCGCGACCAGGCGTGGGCGAAGCGGTCCAGCAGCTTGGCCAGTTCGGATGCATCGGGCAGTCGACCGTCGCCGGCGAACCAAAAAACGATGCCCCTCAGCAGAAGGCCAAGCCGAACCACGAGGCGGGCACCGAGCCTGCCGGTACCGCGAAGCGGCCAGCCGACTTTGTCTCCGTCGAGCTCGAGGATCTCTACGCGCTGCTCGGTGTGGAGCCGGACGCGACGGACGATGCCATCCGGGACGCCTACAGGAAGCGGGCCAAGGCCTGCCACCCGGACACGGCACAGGACGGCGGGTCGACCCAGCAGTTCGAGCTGCTGACCAGCGCGTACTCCATCCTGCGCGACCCGCGCCGCCGCAAGTGGTACGACGAGATGCGCACCGGCGGCACCGCTGCGTGATGCTCGTGCGGATTACGGGCGCTGTGCGCTGTCAAGGAACCGTTCGAACGCCTCAGCCTGGTTCTCGATCGCGTCGGTCGGTCCCGTCATCTTCACGAAGGTCTTGACATCGCCTGTGTCGATGACGGCCCCGAGCAGCCCGGAGCCCTCCTTCCGCGTGGGTGTGCCGAACATCGCGCCCTCGAGCAGTGCTCCGAAGGACTCAACAACGGTCGTGTCGTA
>JBCCZQ010000098.1:0-7684 GCA_039187315.1 Planctomycetota bacterium
ACCCGGTGCTGCACGATCAGCATCAGCACCGCGCCGCCCACCGCGACCGAGCCCGTCACCCACTGGCTCGTCTTGAGCACCTCCCCGAACCAAACGTAGGACAGAACCGCCACCGTAAACGGCTGGAGCTGGATGACCCCGGTGCTCACGGCGACGCCCAGCTTCGCGATGCTGATGTAATACAAAACGTGCCCGAGACCGATGCCGATCACGCTCGACAGGAGCATGAGCCCGAACTGGTCGGCGGGCATGCGGGTCGCGGCCAGGCCGTGCTCGTCGCCGATCAGCAGCATGATGACGACCATCGTGCCCGCGGTGTACTGGCTGATCACGGCGAAGGACATCATCGGGTTCATACCGGCCATGCACTTGCGGACCGCGAGCGCGTACCCGGCGAAGAAGACCCCCGCCCAGAGCGCGAGCCCGACGCCGAACATCGTCGTGCCCTCGCCGAAGCCGCGGTCGAAGTAGATCGTCCCCGCTGTGCCTCCCATGACCATGATCAGCCCGGCGATGAACGCGGCGCGGCGGATGACTAGCCGCTCGATCGGGAACAGCACCGCGGCCCCCACCGCGACGACGATCATCTGCGCCCGCAGGCCGAACGTCAGCAGCCCTGGGTCGATCTTGTAGTGCGCCCACGTGAAGCCGAGCTGTCCCAAGCAGTTCATCAGCGCGGGGATGAGCGCCGCCTTCCAGAGGCCCGGGGGCAGCTTCTTTCGGAACTGCCAGATAACCAGTGGCACACCCCAGAGCAGGGCGCTGAAGCCGTAGCGCCAGCCGTTGCTCGTCCATGGATCGATATAGCCCGGGGAATCGGGCGTGGCGAAGTGCTTGATAAACAGCGGCGTGACCGACCAGCCGAGCAGCGTGAGCAGCACGGTGACGAGTCCGGCGAGGGTGCCGAGGCCGGAATGGTGCTCTTGCGGTGGGCTCACACGGACCCGGAGCGTAGGTCGAACCGGCGCCGCAGCCGTCCGGATCGAGTTATTCGTACGCGTTTGCGGCTTCGCGCTGATCCCGCCCCCCGATCTGGCCGCTCTTCGGGTTGATTCTCGGTCCGTCCGGAAACGGTCGGCCGCGCCCGGAGATCAGACGTGCCCAAGCAAGCGACCCGTAGCAAGCCCCGCGCCACTAGCGACCCCGCCGAAACGATCACCGAGAGCAAGCTCTCTCGCGTGGAGACGATCGCTCGTGAAGCGTTGGACATCCTCGGAAGCGACGCGCCGGAGGACCTGCGCCGCTCCGCCGCCGACGAACGCGCCGAGCACGAAGCACGGCTCGCGGCGATCGAAGGACGCCGGAAGGAACTCGAAGACGAGTTGACCAAGGCGGGCGAGAGGGCCGCTGAGCTCGAGCGGGCCGTCACCGCCGCGGAGCGCCTCGCCGAAGAACGGCATGCCGAGGCCGAAGAGGTCTGGGAGCTCGCACGGCAGCACGCCGACGAATCCGCCTCAGCGACAGCCAAGATCGAATCGCTGGAAAACGACCTGGCGCTCACGCGAGTCACCGCCGACAGCCGAGCCAGAGC
Organism: Planctomycetota bacterium; assembly: GCA_039187315.1. Lineage (GTDB taxonomy): Bacteria > Planctomycetota > Phycisphaerae > Phycisphaerales > UBA1924 > JANQQZ01. Next base: position 1,532 of record JBCCZQ010000098.1, read on the forward strand.
GCACGACGAGGTTCTGGCCGAACTAAAGCAGGCCGGCGAGACGCTTCAGGCCGCCCAGTCGACCGAGGCCGAGCTCCGCGGGGCCCTGGCAGCCATCTCCGAGGCCCGCGATACAGTGACCGAAGAGCTGGAAACCCTGCGGGCGGAGCAGGGACGCTTCGCCGACGAGATCGCCTCGCTCCGGGAGCAGCACGCCGATGCGCTCCGCTCGATCGAAGCCGACCTCGCGCACGCGAGCACCACCGCAGAGGCCGAGAAGGTAAGGGCGGCGGCGCTCGGCGACGACCTGACCGAGGCCCGCAGCGAGCTGGAAGCCGCCACGACCGAGCTCGGGGAAGCGGTCGACCGCATCGCGACGATCCAGGGCGATCTCACGACAGCCCGGAACGAGATCGCGCAGCGTTCGGCCTCGCAGCGCGATGCCGAGGAGCGCCTCCAGCGTGCTCGCGAAGCGCACGCTGAGTTGGAGACCGAACTCGAGGACGCGCGCCAGTACCTCGAGCAATGCGAGCGCGCCCGGGCCGAGCTGCACCAGTCACGCCAGGAGATGGCGGACCTGACAACGAAGCTCGCCGAACGCGACCGGACCATCGTCGAGCTGACATCGGAGACGACCGATCGTGCAGGGAGCGGTCCGGCGGAGTCGGCGTACCCAGCCGCGGCCTCGATCGCCCCGCAGGGCAACGAGAGCGCATTGAGCGAGATGGAAGCGGCGCTCGAGGCCCGCTCGACCGAGCTTGCCTACACCCGCGAGCAGCTTGACCGGGCCGATGCACGCGCGACGCGGTACCGCGACCGGGCCGAGCAGGCCAAGCAGGAACTCGAGAAGGCCAAGGCCATCGTCCGCCGAGCCCGCCGACGTGCCGCTAGACGGACCGATTCCTTTGCAGGCACGATCCAGGCCCTGACCGGCTACCGCGAGCGGTGCAGCCATCTGGAGCGCGAATGCCTGACACTCCAGGAGAACGCCAGGATCCGCACGATCTGGGCGGTGGCCGCTGGTGGTCTGGCTCTGATCGGGATCCTGTCCGCAGCCGTGTTCTAAGGCATCCCCGGAGGCCTCGTGCGGGCTGAGGCGATACCGGGAGGCCCGGTCCGCCCTACGATGCCCGCTGGGACCGACCCGAGTGCAGCCGATGTGCTGCGTCCGCCGGAGAGACCGCGCATGTCACAGGGCCTGCGAACTGTCGTTTACGACTATCTGTGCGAGCGCCTCCTGACGGGTGAGCTGCACGCCGGCAAACGCGTCTGCGAGCTGACCGTCGCAAAGGCGACCGGTGTCAGCCGCAGCCCCGTCCGCGAAGCCATCGGGCAGCTCCGCGCCGAAGGCGTGCTCGAGCAGATCCCCGGCTACGGCGCATTCGTCAAGAGCGCCACGCGTCGCGAGCTCGACGAGGCCTTCCAGGTCCGCGAGTGGCTCGAATGCGAGGCCGTCTTCTCGCTGGCGAGCGCCCGGGAACGACCCCCGCTCGAGGACGCGCGGGCGTCCTGCGATGCCATGCTGGCGATGCTCCGCGAGAACCACTCGTCGAACGACAGCGTCATCACCGAGACCGCGTACGACACCCTCGAGCGGATCGACCGCGACTTCCACGCCGCCATGCTCAAGGGCGCCGGCAACCGCCGAGTGGTCAAGGTCATCGGTGACACCCGGCTGCTGATCCACGCGACCGCCTGCCGACCGCGCCCCCTGACCGTTGAGCACCTGTCCAAGATCTTCACCGACCACGATGTCATCCTCCGCAGCGTGCTGCGGGGCGAGCCCGAGGAAGCACGGGAGCAGATGCTCAGCCACATCCGATGGGCCCACGCCGAGACGCTCAAGGTCTACGACCAGCTCGCCGCACAGGCCGACGGCGACGAAACGCCCACCAACGTCGCGCGCCGCACGGTGAACCAGAACCCGATCGCCCGCTCGTCGCTGCGGTAGACCGTGAGCCCATGGACCCGCTGGCCGAGAAGGCCGCCATCCTCGGCATCGGCCTCGCTGCGGGCACGATCGGCGGTCTCACCGGGCTCGGCGGATCGATCATCATGCTCCCTGCGCTGGCGTTCGTCCTCGGCTTCCAGACCGAGGCCCGGCTCGAGCAGCACCTGTACATGGCCGCTGCGATGCTCGTCAACTTTGTCGTCGCGGTCCCGGCCACGTGGCGGCACACCAGAGCGGGCAAGATCCGCCGCGGCGTGCTGACGTGGCTCATGCCGGCCGCCGTTGGCGCGATGGTCGGCGGCGTGCTGCTCTCGAACCGGCTCGAGCCCGATCTGCTGATCCTGCTGCTGGCCTGCACCATCGTGGTGTTCGTGCTGGTCGGCGAGCTGTCCGATCGGGCCCTCGCGCGGGCGCGCGTGTCGGCGATCGAGCCGATCCAGCCCAGGCGACCGACATGGTCGCTCGCTGGAACCGGGCTGGGCACCGGTCTCATCGCGGGCCTGCTGGGCATCGGCGGCGGAGTGGTCATGGTCGCGAGCCTGCGCGCTGTCGCGCGGCTCCCGGTCCGCCAGGCCATCGCCTGCAGCGCCGCCGCGATGTGCCTGATGGCACCGATCGGCGCAACCGTCAAGCTGCTGACACTCGATCAGCACGGCATGCGGGCACTCGAAGCGATCCGGATCGCGGGGCTCATGGGCCCGGCGGCGGTCCTCGGCTCGCTGCTTGGAAGCTCGCTCGTCCACAGACTCCCGAGGCGATGGGTCAAGGTCATCGTCAACGTGGTCCTGCTGCTGGCGGCTGCAAAGCTCGCGGGCCTGTTCTGAACCGAGCGAGGATGCCGATATCGCGTGCAGGAGATCCGCCATGCACCACACCCGAACACTGACCGCCCTGCTCGCATCGAGCATCGCCTCGGCAGCCAACGCGGAAACGGATCCGGCGCCGACCGGTGGCATCCTCGCCGGTGTACCCACGCAGCTTCCGAGCGAGTTCGGTGCATCATGGCTCGCCTCTATGGCGGCACCCGCTGCAGGCTCGGCCCAGGTTCTCGGGTCGCCGAGCGTCGCCGACGACACCTTCATCAAGGTCCGTGGCGGCGGGTTCATCTTGCTCCAGTCCGGCTCGGTCCAGGTCGGCGACACGCTCGCGGGCACTATCGGCGTGCTCGATTTTGACGATGTCCTGGGCCAGGACGACGCCGACGTCTCGCCATTCGGCACCATCACCTTCGCGATCCCGACCGTTGATCTCTCGATTGAGCTGGGCTTCCTCGGCAGCTACGAGTTCGACGGGACGACCACCGGCCAGACCATCTCGTTCGACGGCCAGGAGTTCACCGGCACGATCGCCTCAAGCCAGTCGTACGAGATCTACACCGCCGATGTCGCCTACGAGCTGCTTGAGATCAGCCTGTTCAAGGTCTACCTCGGCGCGGGTGTGCGCATCTTCGATGTCGAATCGAATGTCGCGGGCGATGTCGGCGGCGCGCCGACCGCTTCGGACGAGAGCGCCATCGTGCCACTGCCTGTTGCGCTTGCCGCAGCGCGCGTCGATCTCGGGCCGAACTTCTTCGTCGGCGCAGAGCTCTCGGGCATGATCTACGGCGATTACGGCTCCATACTCGATGGATCGCTCGAGGTCGGCTGGGACTTCTTCCGCAACGCGGGCGTGTTCGCAGGCTACCGCGTCATCGCCGCTGACTCGGACGCCTTTGACGTCGAGATCGACCTGACGCTCCAGGGGCCGTACGCGGGCATCGAGCTGCGGATCTGACGCGTTAGCCGCGCATGAGGTCACAGAGGATATCGACGCCGTGTTCCAGCGACGCCGGAGGTGCCGCGAAGCTCAGCCGGACGTGCGTGTCTCGGTCGCTGAACGCGCCCCCAGGGATCACGAGCAGATTCCGTTCGATGCAGCGGTCGACGAACTCCGCGCCGGTCTGCCCGAGCCGCTCTGGGACCTTGGGAAAGGCGTAGAACGCGCCTTGGGGATGGGCCACCTCTGTGACCTCGCTCAGCCGCGAAACGACCATGTCCCGTCGATCCTGATAGTCCGCGACCGACTGCGCCATGTCGACATCCATAGCCGCCAGCGCACCCCACTGCGAGATCGACGGTGCGCACACGAACGTGTAGCCCTGGATCCGCGTCATCGCCGCGATGACTGGCATCGGCCCAACGGCGTAGCCCATCCGCCAGCCCGTGCAGCCGTAGGTCTTCCCAAAACCTCGGATGACCAGGACGTCGTCCTGCGCCCCCGGGAATCGCGCCGGCGAGGGGCACCGAGGCCTGCCAGCGTCGGACACGGCGTGGTCCGTCATGCCGTCGGCAAACGTGAAATCGTCGTAGATCTCGTCCGAGACCAGCAGCACACCCCGGCTCCGGCAGAGCTCGAGCAGCTCTCGGCACTCGCCAGCCGTGCTCACGACACCAGAAGGATTGTTCGGCGAGTTGAACAGCACAAACTTCGTCCGCTCGGTGATCAGCGGCTCGACACGCTCGGCGGTCATCCGGAAATCGGGGTACATCGGGCAGCGGACGGCCGACCCGCCCGCGATCGTGGCCAGGTGCGGGTACATCACGAAGTACGGATCCGGGATGATCGCCTCCTCGCCGGGGTCCATCATCGCCAGAAACAGCAGCAGGAGCGCGCCCGCCGTGCCGCTCGTGACGAGCGTGCCGATGCCGTCGCTGCTTGCATCCCAGCCCAGGTCTGCGGCGATCGTCGCCTCGATCTTCTCCACCAGAGGCGGGATGCCCTGGTTGGCGGTGTAGCCGTTCTGGTTCGTCTCGATCGCGCGGATCGCGCCGCGCTTGACCGCTTCGGGCACAGGAAAGTCGGGCTGGCCGATCGAGAGGTTGATCGGTTTGTCGAGCGTCTGCGCAAGCCGGAAGATCTTGCGGATCCCGGACGTATCGATCGCGCGACCGCGCTGGCAGATCAGGCGGGCCGTATCCATGGGCGTCTCTCGCTCGGAGGGTGGTTCGCTCGGGCCGGGCTTACTTGACGACGACGTGCGTCTTGGGCAGGCCGAGCGGCGTGTCCTTCTTTGGGTCGAACTTCTTGTCTTCGGCCAGTTTCTCGACGCGCTCGGCGCGGGTCATGACCGAACGCTTCGCGGTCAGGCCGCCGGCGGTCTTGAGGCTTCGGTTGAGGCTCATCGTCGTTCTCGCTTCGCTCGCCGCGGGGGCCGGTCCACACCGTGGAACAGGCCGGCCGCTACGGGTTGTACTTCGTCCACTGCACCTGGCTAGCCCGGCTGAAGTCGAGCTGCCCGCGCTCCTCGCTAATCCACCGCTCGCCCAACTCGAACACCCGTTGCTGATGTGCCAGCCGCTCGGGGTTCGATCGGAAGCCCTGCCCCGGCACGCCCAGGAGCGTGAAAAGCCGGTATTGAGTATTGCCGGCCCGGTCGCGGCCTTCCACCGCGATCGCCGGAACCGCGTTGGCGTTCAGGTATGCGACGGTCCGCTCCGCCTCGGCAGCGTCCGAGAGCTGCCCGAGCGCGAGGTAATTCAGCCCGGCCTGGCGGCTGTCGACGGGTCCAGCGTCCTCGGCTGGCCGCGTCGGCTCGATCTCCGCGACCGCCTCGGGCTCGGGCTCGGGATCGGGCGTGGGTGTCTCACGCGTAAACATCGGCGTGGTCGGGACCCGAGCCGTCGGGTCTGGCTCGAGTACGGGCTCGCGTGACGGCTCAGCAACTTCCAGCGGCGGCAGGTCGCTCGGGTCACCGAGCACGGCAGCCGGATCGTCCCCGGCCGGGGCCTCCGCCAGCACCGCTCGACCGGCGTCGTCAGACAACGCCTCCGCCCGATCCTCCGACAGGGCAGAACGGCCTGCCGCGTGCCCGAAGACCCATAGCAGCACCGCAGCGATCACAAGCCCACCGATCGAGAAGCCCGCCGCGAGCGTCGACATCGTCAGCGTTACGCGGCTGCCCTCGATCTGGACGACCCGTTCGATCGTTTCCTTCCAGCTTCCGGGCGGCGCGTCCGGAGCAGGCACGCCCGTCGATGGCGGTGCAGCCTTCGTCGATGACCCGGGCTTGGCCTCGACGCTCTTGGTCGGGGCGGGCACCGTGGTGGGTTTGAGCGCCGCAGGCTTAGACGGCGTGATCTTGGACGGCGTGCTTGTGGACACCGCAGCGGCCGACCCTGCGGGCCGCGTGGACAACGCGCCGCTGGCAGGAGCTGCGGCACGCTGCTCGGAGAACCTCGGCGTGC
>JBCCZQ010000099.1:0-7384 GCA_039187315.1 Planctomycetota bacterium
CCCAGGCCCACAGGCGACTCGTTGACATCGCCGACGGTCACCGTCAGATCACGCTCGATCGACAGCCCGTCCGGATCCACTGCACGCACCGTGACCGTGTGGCTCGACGACGATTCGAAGTCGAGCTCGGCCGTCGTGACGACCTCGCCGGTCGATGCGTCGATCGCGAACGCGCCGTTGGCGTCATCGACAAGCGAGTACGTCAGCGTGTCCGCATCGGGGTCCGTCGCCGACGCCGTCGCCACCGATGTCCCGGCCGGCGCGTTCTCGTCCACCGACCCGCCTACGAAGCCCAGGCCCACAGGCGACTCGTTCACGTCGCCGACGGTCAGATCCAACGCTTTCTCGAAACTCGCACCACCCTCATCTGTTGCGGTGACGGTGATGCTCACCGTCGGCTCCGTCTCGTGATCCAGAGTGATGCCATCCTTCAAACGCAGCGTGTACTCGCCGTCGTCATCGTGGACCTCAAACCGGTCATCCGATACTGTGAACCCGAACTCGGTATCCCCATCCGGATCGACAACCGCGAGGAGGATGTCCTCGCTGGCGTTGTTCTCACGCATGTGATCCGCCTCGAACCAGATATCCGTGGGCGACTCGTTGACATCATCGACTTCGATATCGAAGGTCTCTGCGATCGTGTGGCCGGCCGAGTCCGTGACCTCAATCGTTACGCTGTGGCTCGGTGATGTTTCATGATCGAACACCGCTCCATCCGCGACGCGGATGTCACCGGACTCGGTCACCTCGAAGCGGCCATCGGCATCATCTGTCAGCGCATACGTGAAGCTTTCGCCGGCGTCCGGGTCGGTGACAGCCACCGAGCCGACGACCGTGCCCGCTGACGCATCCTCGGCCACAGCCGAAGCGCTCAGTGCCAGATCGGTCGGCGCCTCGTTCGGCAGGATGAGCCGATCGCCGTCAAACTCAATGCGTGTCGGCTCTTCGAGTGTCGCGGCTTGCTGGCCGCCGTCCTCGCCGAACGTCACCGTACCGGAGGCGTTTTCAACAACGACTGATGTCCCGGAGTGGAAATCCTCAGCCGTGAAGTCGTTCAGATCACCGCCAATGACAACCTGAGCATCTGCCGTGACATCCTTTCCGACTTCAATAGTGTCGACCGTACCCGCGCCCACGGTGATATTGCCGGCGAGGTTCGTCCCGATCTCGATAGCCTCGACCGAACCAAATGAAACGGTCGCATCGCTCTGGAGCTGATCCGAAACGCGGAGTAGCTCCGTGAAGCCATCGACGCTGATGCCTGCACCGCTCTGTACGTTGTCGCCGACGACAAACCGACCAACGTCGCCACCGATAGCCACGGCTGCATCTTCGTAGATATCATCACCAATCGTCAGCGCATCCACGTTACCAGCAGACTCGAAACGCCCGATGAGATCGTCTTGGATCGAGGCTGTCCCCGCCGAACCGATCGTGACGCCTGCGCCGGCCTGGATGTCTTGACCGATCGTCAATGAACCGACATGGCCATCGACATTCACGCTTCCGGAGACGGTCACGTGGATGCCCACCGACACGCTCGCTGCATCACCTTGGATCGCGAGCGGGCCGCGAACGTCCTTGGCGACGCTGATCGCTCCGGCATCAGCAGATATCTCGAGTGATCCGGACATCTGATCCTTGATGGTGATGTCGCCCGCGCTGCCGGCCGTGATCACGCTCTCGCTGCCGAGCTGATTCAGTTCCAGCGTACCCACATGACCACCGACCGTGATCTGAGAGGCGCTTGTGACGTCGTCTGCGATAACGATCGATCCTGCGTCGCCGGCCACCTGCACCGAGGCCGAGGAAGAAACATCGTCCCCGACCGTGAGCGAGCCGATGTTGCCCCCGATACTGACGGATTCACGGATGTCCTCAGTCACGGTAAGCGAACCGACATCACCCACGACACCGAGTGTGCCCGTGATGTTCGTTCCGACGGAGACATCACCCGCCGAGCCGATCGCGACGCTCGACCCTGCTTCAATGCTTCCGCCTATATCCACCGTTTCGACGTGGCCTGATACGGAGATATCCGCATCGTTGTGCACATGCCGCCCGATCTCGATCGTGCCTGCGTCGCCATCCACACGCAGCGTTGCATCCGCCGTGAGATCATCCGTGACAGCTATCGAACCGAGATCACCCGAGACAGTGACATCACCCGCGAGGTCTTCTTCCACCGAGACCGAACCGGCATCGCCGTTGATAGTCAGCGTGCCAGTAAACGCGTTTGATTGCAGATCGACGGCGCCCGCGTCTCCGTCGATGACGATGGCGGCCCTCGATGCAGTGTTGACGAGATCGAAGGTCGCGGGCGAATCGCCGTGGCTCTCCAGCGTGAGCGAATCGCTCGCCGACGCGACTTGCACAGCACCGCTGCCCTGCTGGTATGAGACCGAGACATCACCGCTGCCGGTCTGGATCTGCACGGCGTAGCCGCCGTCGATCAACAAGTCGCCGTCTTGCACGGGCGTATCGACCAGATCGGCTTGGATGATCGTTGCGGTCCCGTCAGCAAACTCGATCGTCTCGATGTTTTCATATGTCACGCTGAACGAGCCGCCGTCGTCGGTCGCGACGGACAGCTGGCCATCACCGAATGTGACGCGATCAGAGCCGAACGTGCTGAGATCGATGGTGTCGTTGCCCTCGCCGCCATCAATGGCATGCACGTCTCCGGCCACCGAACCCGTAAGATCGAAGATGTCATCACCGGAACCATCGCTCGGAGGTGTCCCGTGAAAGAACGCTGAATCAGGGATGATCTCGGTCCCGCCGCCATCCGGCGGTTCCCAAGAGACCTGAATCCCCGCACCGCCGGTGTTTTCGAAGTAGCGGACCTCGATTTCGTGATACCCGGGCTCGAGCTCGATCGTGCCAGACTCGGTTCGCATGGCGTGCAACCCGTCGTTGCCGACAACGGTCTCGCCGTTGATCAGGAGCATGGAACCATCATCGCTGTTGGTTTCGAAGGTCCACTCGCCCGCCTGATCAACCTCGATGTAGCCCGTGTAGCGGGCCGCAAAGGTGTCGTTCGTGCCGCCATCCCAGAACGCACCGCTGTGGCTTGCAATGTCGATGTTGCCAACGGTCTCGGTATGATCGGGTTCGGCGTCCCAGTCGATATCGCTCAACCGGTTGATTCTGCTGTTGACCTCGAAGTAATCCGCCGTAAGGCCCTGCGTGAACTCAACCGGTGCATCGCCTGCGTCCGGGATGTCGGCATCGAGATCCGCAAGCTCGGCAATCTCGGCGGCCGCGAGCTGATCAGCGAAGATCGCAACATCCGCGATCTGACCCGTGAAGTGCTCCTTCAGGTTGTTTGCCTGACCATCGCCGCTCTGCCATGCGTTCGCGCCTACCACGATCGGCTCGGTGTTCCCCGATCCGCCGGAGCTGGTGCCGAGCCCACCGCCGTAGCTATCGCTGGCAGCAAGCTCGCCGTTGACGAACAGCTGCACACCATCCTGGCCGAAGCTCACCGAAACATCATGCCAGTCTCCGGAGCTCAGACCGACGTCACTCGTCAGGGTGATGCTCTGCGAGTTCGACTGCAGCCTGACCTCGATCTCCCCATCATCAACCCAGATCGTGATGTGCCCGCCATCGTCGTAGCCAGTTGAATCCTTCGAGAGCAGCCCCTGTCGGTCGTTGATATCGTCAGCGTTAAACCGAAGGTGTACCGTGCCCTCGTCGAGCATCATGCCGTCGCGATGCTCGAGAACGACGTAATCGCTGCCGTCAAACGTGGCAGATCCATCGCTGTTCGCAGCCGCATCACCTTCGAGCGTGCCCGTAGAATCACCCGCCAGATCGACCGCGCCGCGATCTGTGAAATGCCACCGGTAGGCGGGATCATGCTGGTCGATAGCGTCGGCATCGGGCGTCTCGACAGCGACGTCGGCGAACGACACACTCGCAACATTCGCGTGATCAATCTGGAATGAGCCATCGTCGGTCTGCACCACGATGCGGTCCGACCCGACCACAGCGTCCGAAGAAGCGACCTGGCCCAGGTCGATGGTGTTGCTGCCCCCGTTGCCATCAACGGAATACGCGGCCCCATCAGCGGGCTGTGAGAACGCGAAGGTATCGTCGTGCGACGACCCCTTGACGGCTTCGATGCCGGTCAGCGTATCGACGCCGTCGCCTGATGTATCTTGCGCAACACCGTCCAGCGTGATGTCAACCGTAACCGGACCTGCCGCATCCGAGTAGTCAACCAGATCGGTACCGGTGCCGCCATCGAGCGTGTCGTTCCCGCTGTTGCCGGCGAGTACATCGTCGCCCTCACCGCCCTGGATCGAATCGTTGCCCTCCCCGCCGGAAAGGATGTCGTTCCCACCGTTCCCGGCAAGGATGTCCTCGCCGCCCATGCCGGCGGCGATGTCCGCACCTGCGGAACCGCTGAACGCGTCGCTGTTGGCTGTAGCGCCGTCTTGGGCATCACCAGTATCCGCATCGACCCAGCTCGCCGACAGCAGCACACGCTTTTCGAGCGACTCGACATCAAGCCGCGCCTGCTTCGGGCGATCCTGCGACTCGGGCTTGTCCGACTTCTTGGCGCGACGCTTCCAGAACATGGGCGACCTCCACGGGAGTCACGCGCGCTCGGCAGCGCGCCGAAACATCCGGCAGGTTCCTGATCGGACCCCCTAGGCATCAGATCGCAGGCGTGCCAGCAATCCTGCACTCGTGTTTGTTGCCCGAGCCCTTACAACCCGCATCACCGAGAACCCAGTTCCGGGGAGGCGCCGCGTTTAGCGTTCCAGCAGGTACGAACGGAACCGTGGCGGGCGGAACGGCAAGCCTTCCGCAGACAACGGCCAGGCATGGTGAACCTCGCGCAGCACGCGCCAAGGCGTGCCGGTAGGCTCGGAAGCAACCCAAGCGGCCTTGGCCAGCAGCATCGACTCGACGAGCCGATCTGACTCGCCGTCGAGCAGCGAAACGCCGATCGGCTGTGTCAGCGCATCGGCGAACCGCTTTACGAAGACTCTTGCTTCCTCTTCGTTCGCCTGCGGTTCCATCAGCAGAACAGCCCTGCCCTTCGGCCGCAGCCAAGAAGCGATACGCCCGACAGCACCCGCCCCATAGCGCAGCGTCGGAGCGAACGCGAGCACCCACGCAGCCTCGGACGGCAAGGCCGGCAGCCGGCCCGACACGCGGGTCGCGATCGCGCCGGGATGCAGATCAGCCGCAGACCAGCTTCGCGGCGCATCGACAACGATCCCGGCTCCCGCAGCAAGCAGCCCACGAAGAGCAGGCCTTGCATCGGACCAGATCGCGGACCAGGCCGCACGATCCGCAACCGCGGCCCGGGCATGGTCGCGGCCCGCACGCGAGTGGATCGCATCCAGCGTCCGGAGGCGAGCTCGCAGCATGCCGATCTCATCCCCCGCGGGGCTGTCCAGAAACCGAAGACGGCGTGCTGAAGGCTCGGCGTATTCGAGCATGGAACGAACAACCGCTGCGTTATCGGATGTCTTCTGAGCGGGATGCGCAAGCTGCCGGGCGACCACTTCAACGTGCCGCACCACGTCGACTCCATGCTCAGCAAGCCTGAGCCACAGCTCATGATCCATGCTGTGGTGATTGGCCTCCCGCAGGCCTCCTACCGTGTCCCATACGTCTCGGCGGATGAACGCTTCGGGCTGAATGATGCTGCGTCCCGCGAACCAGACCGTCAACAGCCGCAGCAGCATTTCGGGTGTCAATGGCTCGGGCGGCACGGGGCAGTAGATCTCGCGTCCGGTGCCATCCACGATCGATGCTCGAGCAAGATGAAGCCCGGCCGAGGATCCACGCATCGCGTCCAGGACCGAGACCAGCGCCCGAGGCTCGTACACATCATCCGCGTTCAGCCACGCGACATATCGGCCCTTGGCGCCAGCCAAACCCCGGTTGATCGCGTGAGACTGTCCACGGTCCGGACCCTCGTAGATACGGACGATCGGCGAGCCCGCCTCATCCATGTGCGATCTGATGAGATCCAAGCTGCCATCGGACGATCCCCCATCCGCGATGATGTGCTCGATCGCACCGGGCAGCAGCCGCGCAGCTCGTCGCACAGACTCGAGGCACGCAGGCAGGAAGGTTCGACCGTTGAGCACCGGCGTCACCACACTCAGGACGGGCTGCGCTATCTCGCTTCCAGAGGCCAGCATCATCGCACGCTACACTCTCCACGAATCCAACGTCCACACCGCAAGGGCAGCACCATGGGACTCCGAACGCTCCTCGCCAGGCTCATCCGGAACCAACAGGCCGTCAGGGCGCCTGGATCGCGAACAGGCGGTGTCGCCGTACAGTCGCCCCCGACAGACAACATCGATGAAAATGCACTGATCACCGAGATAATGGACACGATCCAACCGCACGGCTCGCCGGGCACCATGATCGATGTCGGCGTCCATTTCGGGTCCTGTACGATGCCGATGCTCGAACGTGGGTGGAGGGTCATCGGTTTCGAGCCGGATCGCAAAAAGCACGCGGCGCTCCGTGAAATGGCCCATGAGAACCCCGCGTTCACGCTCTACACCTGCGCCGTCGGCGATGCATCGCACCAGGGCATGCAGTTCTATACAAGCCAGGAATCGACTGGTATCGCGTCGCTCGTCCCGTTCCGTGAAAGCCACGAGAAGGGCGCAGTCGTCCCGGTTCGAACGCTCACGGAGATCGTGACCGAGCAGTCGCTCACGCGTGTGGACTACCTGAAGATCGATGCGGAGGGATACGACCTGCGCGTGCTCGAGGGTTTCCCGTTCGATCGCGTGCTCCCAGAAGCCATCCTGTGTGAGTTCGAGGACGCCAAGACGCACAAGATCGGATACTCGACGCACGACCTGGGCAGAGAGCTGATCGAACGTGGGTATGAGGTCTACATGTCCGAATGGCATCCGATCGTTCGGTACGGCATCACGCACCGCTGGCGTTCGCTGACGCGGTACCCAGAGCAACTCGCAGACCCCGAGGGTTGGGGCAACTTCCTGGCCTTCAAGCCGGGGCCCGCAGCCAGCGCTGCCGAAGCGGTGCTCGCGCCCTGGCTTGCCCGCTAAACCGGACGCGCGACCCGCGTCGACCCTGACGCGGCTTGAAGGACGTCCGCAAAGCGTGCTCTCACCAGCGAGGCATCGTGGGCGGATCCAGCCTGCGCACGCGCCCGCCCGCCGAGGGCCTCACGCCGGTCCGCGTCCCCGATCAGCTCGTTGATCCTCTCGACCAGCCCATCAACGCCCTGCCTATCGAGCACGTCGGCCCATCCATCCTCCAGCGCATAGCCGACCGTGCCCGCTGAGGCAGGCCCGTATACCAGGATCGGGCGTCCCGAAGCCATGGCGTCGATCGACTTGTTCGCGAGCGAGTACTGGATGTA
>JBCCZQ010000100.1:0-7280 GCA_039187315.1 Planctomycetota bacterium
CGCTGCTGCACACGCTCGAGTCGGGCGTGCACACGGGCGATGTGCGCGGCGAGCGGGACCCGGTAGGCACGCGCGAGTTTGCCGATGCGATCGCGAACAACCTTGGCAAGACGCCCACCGGACGCGAAGCCAGGCAGGTTCCTGACGCGGACACCCCGTCTTTCAGCCCACCGAGCCGGCCCCGGGACAACCGGCTGATGCGCACGTTCGAAACGTCCAGCTCGGCGGTCTGCGGCTGCGATGTCTATCTCGAAACGGTCCTCGCGCCCGCGACGCTCGCCGATCGGCTGAGTTCTATCGCCCAGGGCACACCTTTCCACCTGACGATGATGTCCAACCGTGGCACACAGGTCTGGCCGACGGGCTCGGTCTACACCGAGGTGGTGGACTACTACCGCGTGCGGTTCGAGCTGCGCGACACGGCTCTGGCGCCCCAGATGGGGCAGCTGCCGACCGTCTGGCTGCTGGAGAAGATCGCCGAGAAGTTCACGGTAACCGACTTCCAGCCGCTCAAGAACTACGACGGCAAGCCGGGCTACTCGCTTGCGCAGGGGCAGTAGCCGCTCTGCGCTGATCAAGATCCGTTGATGCGCTAGAGCTCTGCCCAACTAGACGCGTGTCAGGCGCGGGTCAGGCGATCGATCTTGCCGCCGCGATCGATAAGCACCTCGTCGGCTTCGCCGAGGAACAGACCGTGGTCCACAACACCGGGGATGTCGTTGAGGTGCGCAGCGAGCTCTTCGAGGATGTGGTCGGGCGTGATCGGAACGTCCAGGATGAGGTTGCCGTTGTCGGTCACGAACAGATCGCCGTCCATCGTGCGGCGGCATACCCCGTTGAGCCCCGCGGCCCGGAGCGACGCCCGGGTGCTGGCCAAACCGAAGGCCATGACAGCGACGGAAAGGGTCGCGTTCGTGCCGAGCACATCCACGACCTTGTGGGCATCCACCATATAGATCCGGCGTTTGCTGGACCATGCGATGATGCGCTCGCGGGTCATCGCCCCGCCCGAGCCCTTGAGCATCCGCAGCTGCGGGTCGACCTCATCTGCGCCGTCGAAGAGGTAATCGACCTCCTCGACGAGGGCGAAGTCGATGACCTTGAGCTCGAGCTCGACGGCGAGCTGCTCGGTCGCGTCGCTGGAGGCCACGCATTCGATGCGCAGGTCGTCGTTGCGCATCCGCTCGGCTAGGGCGACAACCCCACGCCTCGCGGTGCGGCCCGTGCCGAGCCCAACGAGCATGCCGGGCTGGATAGCGTTGACGGCTGCTTCGGCCAACAGATCGGCGGTATGCGGCTCACTCAAAGCGGATCCCCTGCGCGAGCCGCAGCTCGCTACCGAAGTTGATTGTGCACGTCTGGCGTCGCATGTACGCCTTCCAGCTGTCGCTGCCGGCCTCGCGGCCGCCGCCTGTGTCCTTCTCGCCCCCGAATGCTCCACCGATCTCGGCGCCGCTGGTGCCGAGATTGACGTAGGCCAGCCCGCAGTCGCTGCCGGAGCCGTCGACGTTCAAGAAACGCTCCGAAGCCCGGCCGCTGCCGGCGAAGATCGCGCTCGAGAGGCCCTGGTCGACCGAGTTCTGAATCGCGATCGCCCCGTCCAAGTCGCTGTACTCGAACACGTAGCAGATCGGTGCGAAGGTCTCATCCATGGCAATCGGCAGCCCGCGCCCCGCGGGCACACGCACGAGGGTCGGCTGGACGAACCAGCCGTCAAGCCCCGTGGGCCTCGCGGCCTCGCCGCCCACCAGGATCTCGCCCCCCTGCTGCTTGGCCTGCTCGACGGCGTCGAGGAATGCATCAACCGTCCGCTGCCCGATGACTGGCCCAACAAGCGTGCCCTCGGCGAGCGGATCGCCGATCGTAATCGTGCCGTACGCGCGGACCATCCGTTCGCTCAGCTCGCCCACGACCGACTCGTGGGCGATGACGCGCCGGGTGGTAGTACATCGCTGCCCGGCGGTGCCTACGGCTCCAAAGACGATGGACTTGGTGGCCAGATCGAGATCCGCGTCCGGCTCAACGATGACGGCGTTGTTCCCGCCCAACTCAAGAAGGCACCGGCCGAGCCGGCCCGCAACGACCTGGCCCACGTGCCGTCCCATCGCGCACGATCCGGTCGCCGATATCAGCGGGAAACGTTTATCGGCGATCATCCGCTCGCCGATTTCGTCGTCCGTGCCGACAACGACGCGGAAGACACCCTCGTGGCCCATAGACGAGGCGACCCGATCGGCGATCATGTTGGTCGCCAGCGCGGTCAGCGGCGCGAGCAGGCTCGGCTTCCAGAGCACCACATCGCCGCATACCGCCGCGAGCATCGCGTTCCATCCCCATACGGCGTTGGGGAAATTGAATGCCGTGATCACACCGATCGGCCCGAGCGGGAGCCACTGCTCCATCATGCGATGCATGGGCCGCTCGCTGGGGATCGTCCGCCCGCCGATCATGCGGCTAAGTCCGACGGCGTAGTCCGCGATATCGATGGTTTCCTGCACCTCGCCGATGCCTTCGGCGCGGATCTTGCCGACCTCCAAGCTGACCAGTTCGCCCAATGCATCCAGGTGCGAACGCAGCTCTTCGCCGATCGCCCGCACGACCAGACCACGCTCAGGAGCGGGCACAGCCCGCCAGCGGTTGAATGCTTCGCGCTGCTCTGCGACAACCCGTTCGTACGAATCCGCAGTGTCGAGCCGCACACCGGCGATGGGCCGACCGGTGGCAGGGTTCACGCTGACGATAACGCCGTTGTGCGGGCCGTCGGAATCGGATACATCCGCGATGTACCGAGCGTCAGCATCCAGGCGCAGCCTCGGATCGGGCCTGTGGGTCATAGTGGATCGTAGGCGGACGGTTTGGTCCGCTGATTGGGTGCGATGCGATCAGCGCACTGGCGCGGGCAGGTCGCGCAGGAAAGCGATCACCCTCGGCCGACCGGGGCTGACCGCATCCCTGACATACGCGCCACTTGTGGTACACGCGACCGCCAGCGACTCATCGAGATCGCAGCCGAGCGCCCGCGCCAGAGCGAACCCGCCGTTGAAATGGTCGCCCGCGCCCGTCGAGAGCACCGGGCTCCGCGTGAACGGCCCGTCGAACCAGGCAGAGCCATCAGCTGTTGCTGCGGCGGCTCCCTCGCGCGGATGGACGACGCAGCAGCCAAGCCCGACGAGTGCGCGGATCGACTCGGCCGCGTGGCGCATCGCATCGCCCGGTGACGCGACGCCCGGACCGTCATCGATATCGACACCCAGCACAGCGCTGATGCGCTCGGCCTCGGCCTGGTTCAGGCCCAGTGTGACTGGTATCGCGCTGCTCAGCTCGCTGAGCAGCCCGAGCGCACGCTCGATGTCCGCGTCGGTTCGCTTCGCAGGATCGCACAGGTCGACAAACACCGTGCGTGCAGTACCGGGCGTCAGGCGCGGCACCACGTCGTCGATCAGCCCACGCCAGATACCCTCGACGCCCGCCATCATGACCCAGTTGACCACGGCGATTGTGGTCGCCGATTCCGCCTCGGCAACGAGCGTCTCAAGACCGACACAATCGACGAGTCGCCCCCACGTGACTGATTGCACATTCGCCGGCTTCCCGAGCATGATCTTGCCGTCTTGGAACTCGATCGCATCGGTTTCGGCAGCGGGCGCGACTGGCACGACACGACTGCAGCGCTGGGCCAGCGGCGCGTAGATCGGGTTCAACCGAGTCGGAGCGTCACTCTGGCCGACGGCACCGATGTAGGTCACGCCCGCGCCGAGACAGCCCATCGCCCCGGCCATGAGGGGGCCGTTGCCACCGAACCGACGCTCGGCGATTTGCATCTCGATGTTGGTGCTTTTACCTGCGGCGGCAGCGCAGCGAGCTGCAAACGCACCGATCGTCTCGATTCGAGAAAAGTCGTTGGGCTTCATCGATCGACGCCGATCAACTGGCCGGATAATCGAATCGATGAAGCCGTCAAACCCGATCAGCGCTCTCGCGCTGCGCACGGTGTCATCATCTGCGGCTTCAAGCCGTGAGGCCGCAGCCTCGGCGATGTCTTCCCGAGAGCGCATGACAGCATTATCCCATGCCCGCTACAGTCGCGCATGCAAACCGATTTGAGCCGTCCGGTTGTCCTCGCCACCGCGAACCCGAAAAAAGTAGGCGAGCTGCGTGCGATCTTTGCCGAGCTCGGCCTCGCCATCGAATCGCTTGCGGAGATCCACACCGGCACCACAGAGCCCGAGGAGACCGGCACGACGTTCGAACAGAACGCGACAATAAAGGCCGTCGGCTACGCCAGGCAGACCGGACGCGTCTGCCTAGCGGACGATTCTGGCCTGGAGGTCGATGCGCTCGCCGGAGCCCCGGGCGTGATCTCAAGTCACTACTGCACGGATGGAGCCGAAACGGGGATGTCCCGAGCCGAGCGCGACGCGGCGAACAACACCAAGCTCATGCAAAAGCTCGGTGACCGTGCGCCCTCGGAGCGCACGGCCAGGTTTGTGTGCGTCATGGTCCTCGCCTCACCGGACGGGACGGTGCACGCCACAGCACAAGGTACTTTCGAGGGAGCGATCGGCCTTCCCGAAGATGTGCCGCGTGGTGGCGGCGGCTTCGGGTACGACCCGCTCTTCCTCGTAGCGCCCGAGTTGGTGCACACCTCCGCCGAACTCGGCAGCACCGACAAGAACCGGCTCAGTCACCGCGGCAAGGCGGCACGCTCGATGGCGGAGGCCATCGCGGCGATGCGGAGTGAATGAAAAACGCCCGCCGCCGAGGCGACGGGCGAGCTTCGATCGTGGTTCGGCGAGCGTTACTTGTTGTCGTCGTCCTTGACGGTGAAGTCGGCATCGATCACATCATCGTCACCGCCCGAAGGGCCATCGCTTGAGGCCGCGGCCGCAGCCGGGTCGTCCTTGGCCTGCTCGTAGACGATCTTGCCGAGCTCCTGCGAGGCTGTTTCGAGCTCCGTCAACGCGGCTTCGATCGCGGCCTTCTCGTCGCCCTTGACCTTGTCATCAAGGTTCGAGAGCGCGCTCTCGATCGAGCCCCTGACACCGGCGTCGACCTTGTCGCCGTGCTCTTCGAGGCTCTTGCGGATGCTGCCCGCGAAGCCCTCGGCGCGGTTCTTGAGATCGATCAGTTCGCGGCGCTGGCGGTCCTCTTCGGCGTGCGCTTCGGCGTCGGCCTTCATTTCATCGATCTCAGAGTCGGACAGGCCGCCCGAGTTGGTGATCTCGATGTTGCTCGACTTGCCGGTCGCTGTATCTGTAGCAGTGACCTTGAGGATGCCGTTGGCATCGAGCGCGAACTCGACCTCGATCTGCGGCGTGCCGCGGGGTGATGGCGGGATGTCGGTCAGCTCGAACTCACCGAGTGTGCGGTTGTCCTTGGCGAACTCGCGCTCGCCCTGGAGGACGTGGATCTGCACGCTGGTCTGGTTGTCCGCGGCGGTTGAGAAGGTCTCCTTCTTCGACGTCGGGATGGTCGTGTTCTTCTCGATGAGCTTGGTCGTTACGTTGCCGAGTGTCTCGACGCCGAGCGAGAGTGGCGTGACATCCAGCAGCAGCACATCCTTGACATCGCCCTGGAGCACGCCACCTTGGATCGCGGCGCCGATGGCAACAACCTCATCTGGGTTCACGCTCTTGTTCGGCTCCTTGCCGAAGATCTCCTTGGCAACCTCCTGCACGCGCGGGATGCGGGTCGACCCGCCGACGAGCACGACCTCATCGATCTTGCTCGGGTCGAGCTTCGCGTCCTTGATCGCCTCGCGGCACGGGCCAGCGAGCCGGTCGAATAGGTCGGCGCAGAGTTCTTCGAAGCGGCTGCGCGTGATCGTGAGCTGGAGGTGCTTCGGCCCGTTCTGGTCGGCGGTGATGAACGGCAGGTTGATCGCCGTCTCCTGCATGGTCGAGAGTTCGACCTTGGCCTTCTCGGCCGACTCCTTGAGCCGCTGCATGGCCATGGCGTCGCTGGAGAGATCGATGCCCTCCTGCTTCTTGAACTCACCGACCAGGTGATCGATCAGGCGCTGATCCCAGTCATCGCCGCCCAGGTGCGTGTCGCCGTTGGTCGAGAGCACCTCGAACACGCCGTCACCGACGTCGAGGATCGAGATGTCGAACGTGCCGCCACCGAGGTCGAAGACCGCGATCTTCTCGTTGGTCTTCTTCTCAAGGCCGTATGCGAGGGCGGCCGCGGTCGGCTCGTTGATGATCCGCTCGACCTTCAGGCCGGCGATCTCACCGGCGTCTTTGGTCGCCTGGCGCTGGCTGTCATTGAAGTAGGCCGGAACCGTGATAACAGCCCGGTCGACGGTCTCGCCGAGGTAGTCTTCGGCGACCTTCTTGAGCTCCTGCAGGACGAACGCGGAGAGCTGCTGCGGCGTGTACTCCTTGTCCTTGACCTTGATGGTCACGAACTCGCCGTCAGCGCCGTGGATGACCTCGTACGGGACATTCTTCTCTTCCGCGGCAACCTCGCTCGCGCGGCGGCCCATGAACCGTTTCATCGAGTAGACGGTGTTCTTGGGGTTGGTCACCTGCTGGTGCTTGGCGGGCTGGCCGATCAGCCGCTCGCCCTTGTCGGTGAACGCGACGACGGAGGGCGTGGTCCGGTTGCCAGAGCTGTTGATGAGAACCTTGGGCTGGCCGCCCTCCATGACGGCGACCACCGAGTTGGTCGTTCCGAGGTCGATGCCGATGATCTTGGACATGGTGCTGCGCCTCCGAATATCTGTTGCCGACTCATCGGCCGCAAGCGAGAGGGCAAAGCATGTGCCAAGGGGTATGGTGGGCTTGCTGAGTCCTCGGCGGACCATCCGAGACGATCTGTCCCGCCGAGCACGGCACCATGCACCGGGATGCTGCCGATCTGGCAGGGGCCTGGAACGATCTCATCAAACCCCTGATCAGGGGTTAATTGCCGTCCTTGCCCTTCTTCCCGCCCTTCTTTTTGCGGGGAGCCCAGATACGGGCCGTGCGGTGCATCATGGCGAGCATGACCACCGCTGTGCCGCCGGCGATCGCGTACTGCTCGGGCTGCTGAACCTCCATGGCCAAGCTGACGCCCCCTGCCAGCCACAGCCCCGCCCAGGCCATCAGCGGCAGAGAGCCAAAACGCCGCTGCCAGGTGCCCGAGGAGAGGGTCAGCGCGAGGCCCACCAGAACCGCTAGGCCCTGCCCAGCGACAAGCGCCGCCCCGGCTTGGCCCTGGTAGTGCAGCCCGGTGGCCGAGAAAGACAAGCGGCCGATGCTGGCGTTGAGAAACTCGGCCATGCCGCCATTCCAGAC
>JBCCZQ010000101.1:0-7235 GCA_039187315.1 Planctomycetota bacterium
AGAGGCAGGGAACGTTCGGTCGCGGTCTCGATCGTGCGGGTCAGCACCTCGCCGACGACCGAGCCCATCGAGCCCATCATGAATGTCAGGTCGAGGCAGGCCAGAGCAACCTGCCGGCCGCGGATAAAGCCCACGCCCGCAAGAATGGCGTCGTGCTGGCCGGTCTTGATCTGCTCGGCCAGCAGCCGATCCCGGTAGGTCTTGAGGTCCTCGAACTTCAGCGGGTCGGGGGAGCTGAGCGAGGCGTGCATGCGCTCGAACGTGCCGGCGTCGGTCAGCTGCTCGATACGGGTCGCGGCGCTGATGCGGAAGTGGTGCCCGCACTCCGGGCAGACCGAGCCGTTGGCCTCCATCTGCTTTCTGTAGATCATGCCCCCGCAGCTCGGGCAGCGCAGCCAGAGGCCCTCGGGGATCGCCGAGCGCCGCTCGTTGGTTTTCACGTTCGTCCACTCGCGTGTGGCGGTGCGCGTCATGCGTGTCCTGCCCCTCAGTGGCCCGTCCCGACGCTGACCCGTGCTTCCTTGAGCCTGGACCGCGCGACCTCGTGCCACTCCGTCGCCGGTGATGCCGTCAACGCCCACAGTTCCGAGACCGGGCGGCCGAGCAGCCAGCACCGGACGAGACCATACGCTATCGGTCGGAGCACGATACCCACACCAGGATCGGGCTGCCGCAGCTTTTCCAGCGTCCTCGAGAGCCCGCCGACAATCCGCGCCTGCGCATCGGCGATCGGCTCGCCCTCGGGCACCACCACTTCGCCCGGATCCTCGATCCAGCGGCGATAGGCCTTCTGGAACTTCTCCTCGACCTCGCCCCGCAGCAGGCCCTCCCACAGCCCGAGATCGACGTCCGCCAGATCGGCGACTTCGCGGAGCTTGCCGGCGGTCACCCGGGCATATGCCTCGGCCGTTGCGACCGAGCACTGATCCGGCCCGTGCAGGATCGAGCTGAGCGTCACGCCGTCGAGCCCTCGGGAGGCCTCACCAACCGCTTCAAGCCCCTCGGGTGCCAGCGGCAGATCGGCTCGGCCGACCAGGCGGCCGGACTCGTCCCACTCGCTCATGCCCGAGCGGATCAGCACCGCGTGGATATGCGTCGATTTCGGCATGTGTCCTGTCGGCCGGTCTCCCGGCTCGTCCCAGCAACCGGCTCCGCCGGCCGTCGTGTGCTCACTGGGGCTCGGCTCGACGACCCGCCCCGACCAAGGCAGCCGGTCAACCCGGCTCACGCGCTGCGTTTCCGGATCAGGCAAAGAGTCTAGCAGTCACACACCGACCACCGTGCGGTCCGGGAACATACCCAAACAAAATTCTACTTATGGTCCCCGAAGCTGCCGCAATAACTCAGGCCAGGCCGACCGATCCTGTCGAAAGAATGACGATCCGGCGACGAGCAGATCGCAGCCCGCCCCGCGAGCCTGGGCCGCATTGGCCGGCCCGATCCCGCCGTCGAGCTCAATCCACTGACCAGAAGCGGACCCTGCCCGACCCGCTCGCACGGAATCGAGCACGTCGGCGATGAACGGCTGACCACCAAAACCGGGGAAAACTGACATCACAAGCAGCATCTCGAAGGCATCGAGCCACCCGGCGACGGCCTCGAACGGCTTGTCAGGGTTGATCGCCAGCCCCGCGGTGCAGCCCAGCTCGCGCGTCCGGTCGGCGAGCCGGCGGGCATCGGCTTCCTCGAGCACCTCCGCGTGGAAGGAGATATGGTCGGCACCGGCCTCGGCGAACGGCCCGATGAACATCCCAGGGTCCATGACCATCAGGTGCACATCCAGGCACGCATCGGGCAGCGCCTCGCGGAGCGAAGCGACCAATGCCGGCCCGAAGGTGAGGTTGGGCACGAAGTGGCCGTCCATCACATCGATGTGCAGCAGGTCGGCCCCGGCATCGATCGCGGCCCTGCACGCATCGGCCAAGTGCGCGAAGTCGGCGGCCAAGATCGAGGGCGCCACCAGCACCTCCCCGCCACCCGCGGGACGCTGCCGAAGCCGTTGGCGGCTGGGGATCGTCTCGGCCATCGCCAGACTCTATCGCCCGGCGGGGGCGAGCGGGACGGCGACAGGCGTTAGGATCGATCGGCGGCCTCTCGAGCCGCGCAGCATGCCTCAAACGAGCAACCCGAGGAGACCGAACGTGCCCGATCTCGATGCCCTCAAGAAAAGGCTCGCCGATGCCGGCCAGACGCATCTCTTGACGTTCGCCGGCGAGTTGAGCGACGCGCAGCAAGAAGGGCTCGTGGCCCAGATCGGAGCGATCGACCTCGCCAGACTCCCGGCGCTGATCGAGGGCTACGTCACCAACAAACCAGCGTTCGAGCTTCCCAAGGGCGTCGAGCCGGCGCCGTACTACCCGGCCGATTCCGCTGGAGCGGAGTGCCCCTACGACGCACCCACTTTCAAGGCCGCGGGCGAGGCGCTGCTGCGTGACGGCAAGGTCGCGTGCTTCACCGTCGCGGGCGGGCAGGGTTCGCGGCTGGGCTACGACGGGCCCAAGGGCTGCTACCCCGCCGGCGCGGTGACGAAGAAGCCGCTGTTTCAGATCTTCGCCGAGGGTGTGCTCGCCACAGCGAAGAAATACGGCTCGACCGTCCCCTGGTACATCATGACCAGCCCGCTGAACCACGAGGCGACCGTCTCGTTCTTTGATGCCCACAGCCACTTCGGGCTGGATCCGGCCGACGTCGTGTTCTTCCCGCAGGGCACGCTGCCGAGCTTCGACATGGCCAGCGGGCGGGTCCTGCTCGCAGACAAGCACGTACTCGCGACCAACCCCGACGGCCACGGCGGGTCGCTGACGGCACTGCACGCGTCGGGCGCGCTCGCGGACATGCGGCGGCGGGGCATCGAGCACATCAGCTACTTCCAGGTCGACAACGCGACCGTCCGCGTCGCCGACCCGCTCTTCTTGGGCATCCACGCGGTCGCTCCCGATTCCTCGGCGGAGATGTCGAGCAAGATGCTGCCCAAGGCCTACGCCGAG
This sequence comes from Planctomycetota bacterium, assembly GCA_039187315.1. Lineage (GTDB taxonomy): Bacteria > Planctomycetota > Phycisphaerae > Phycisphaerales > UBA1924 > JANQQZ01. Next base: position 2,988 of record JBCCZQ010000101.1, read on the forward strand.
GAGAAGGTCGGCCTGTTCGCCACCGCAGGCGGGCGCACCCATGTCATCGAGTACTCCGATATGCCGCTCGAACTGCAACGGGAGACCCTGCCCGACGGCAGGCTGCGGTTCCTGGCGGGCAGCCCGGCGATCCACGCGTTCGGCGTGCAGTTCGTCGAGAAGGTCACGACCGACGACGCCTTCGGCCTGCCCTACCACCGGGCCGAGAAGAAAGTCCAACACATCGACCTCGCCACCGGCGCGCTCGTCAAGCCCGAAACACCCAACGCCGTGAAGCTTGAGCTCTTTGTGTTCGACGCGCTGCCGCTGGCTGAGCGCTCCGTGATCCTTGAGACAAGCCGGGTGGAGGAGTTCGCGCCGATCAAGAATGCCGAGGGCATCGATAGCCCGCAATCGAGCGCCGAACTCCAGACCCTGCGGGCCGCGAACTGGCTCGCTGCGCACGGCGTCGAAATCCCAACAGAAGACGACGGCACGCCAGACTGCGTGATCGAGATCAGCCCGCTGACGGCCCTCGAGCCGGCGGATCTGAAAGGGAAGGACCTGCCGCAGGCGATCGAGCGGGGCGCGGAGGTGGCGATGTGAGGTGGATGGTGCTCTTTGCAGCTTGGCTCACCGCGGTGGTTGCGTCGGGTGGCGTGCGTGCGCAGGAGCCGACCGCCGAGGAACGGTACTGGGAATTGGTCAGCGAGTCACAGGTCCTGCGGCTCGCGGTGCGAGAGGCGTACGCGCACCGTGACGCGGATGAAGGCCCGTGGTATCTCGATGCGTTGCTCGAACTGAACACGTCAGATCTAGAGAGCACCGAGCGCATCGCGGAACTTCCTGTGCGTCCCGATCGCTGGCCGGGCGATGTACACAGCCTGGTATCGCGTGCGCGGTTTCATATGCAGGAGCTGGCGGCCGCCTTCGGTGCGCCCGCCGAGGATGGCTCGATTCGTGCGTTCGCGTTGTTCGAATCGCACCGTGACGCTGCGTTTGCGACGGGCACGCTTGTGCCGTTTACTACTCTCGAGAACCAGCACGAGCAATGGCTGAAGGAGCAGCTCGCTTCGGCGAGCGTCGGACCCGATGCTGCACGCGAACTGCTCGACATACTCAGCTCAAGAATCGAGCTCACGCCGACGCAGTCAGGGCAGCGCTGGACCGCGAATTTCTTGGTCTCCAACCGTCTGTATGACCATCGATTGGCTGAGTACTTCCAGCTGTTAGGGAAGCCGTACGAACCGCCCGGCGACTTCGACCGCTACCGCCAGATCGCGGACCAACTCGGCGCAGCTCTGACCAGATCAATCGACGCACCCGCCGAGTTCCGCCTCGCGGAGTTTGAAACGCTCGGCGACCTCTGGTTCGAGGGGTACTCGATGCAGCACGACCCTCCGCACCTCCGCGATGACGAATCGCACAGCGGGCACAACCGGCTCGTGGGCGCCGAAAACCAGTCCCGCGCCGAACACCGCGGCATGATGATCAATCTCGCCGCGATCATCTACCGAGAGGAGCATGAGCAGTGGCCCGAATCGCTCGACGATCTCGTGCCCGATCTTCTGTCGGGCGTGCCGATAGATCCGTACGACGCCAAACCGCTTCGCTACGAACGGCCCGATGCTGGCGACGGCTACGTTCTCTACAGCGTCGGCTGGGACGGCGAAGACAACGACGGCCGACACAAGGCTGGGCCAGACGCCGCCCTGCCCCCGAGCGAGACCATGCTGCGCGACGGCACGGGCTTCGACGTCCGCCTCGACCCGTGGGCCCCGGGCTAACCCCGCCCCACTACACTCAAGCCATGGCCGACACCCCCGCCCACCGCTACACCGCCGAGCTGGCCGGCCGCATCGAGACCGAGCGGCAGAAGCTCTGGGACGGCCGCGGCGATTACAGGGTGCCGAACCCGGGCGAGGACGGGTTCGACGCGTCCAAGCCCAAGTTCTACGCCCTCGACATGTTCCCGTACCCAAGCGGAGCCGGGCTGCACGTCGGCCACCCCGAGGGCTACACCGCGACGGACATCGTCGGCCGGTTCAAGCGGATGAACGGCTTCAACGTGCTGCACCCGATGGGGTTTGACGCGTTCGGGTTGCCGGCCGAGCAGCACGCGATCAATACCGGCGAGCACCCGGCGGGCTTCACGCGGAAGACGATCGACAACTTCCGCCGGCAGCTCAAGCGGTTCGGCTTCGGCTACGACTGGTCGCGCGAGGTTGCGACCATCGACGAGGGCTACTACAAGTGGACGCAGTGGATCTTCCTGCGGATCTACAACAGCTGGTTCGACAAGGAACAGAACCGTGCCCGGCCGATCGAATCGCTGGTCGAGCTGATGGAATCCGGCACGGGGCGGATCGGGCCCGACGGCGAGCTGGTTCGTATCGGGCCGAACCAGCGGGCGACGGAATCGCTCGGAGGTGAGCCCGGGCTGACTCGGCAGTGGCACGAGCTGGACGCCGATGCCCAGCGGGCGTTCATCGACGGCTGCCGGCTCGCGTACGTCGGCGAGCAGATCGTCAACTGGTGCCCGAAGCTCGGGACCGTGCTGGCCAACGAAGAGGTCATCGACGGCCGGAGCGAGCGCGGCGGGTTTCCTGTCTACAGGAAGCCGCTGAAGCAGTGGCTCTTCCGGATCACGTCCTACGCCGAGCGGCTGCTCAAGGGCCTGGACGATCTGGACTGGCCCGAGTCGACCAAGACCCAGCAACGCGAGTGGATCGGCCGGAGCGAGGGCGCAGAGATCGACTTCGAGCTCGTTGCCGAGCTCGACGACCCGAGCGTCGACAGCGACCTGCTGCCCGCGATCCGTGTGTTCACCACGCGACCTGACACGGTCTTCGGCGCGACGTACATGGTCCTCGCACCTGAGCACGGGCTCGTGCGGGCGGTCCTGGACAACCCTCGGCCCGAGACGCCGACCGACCGGCTCGGCGCGTATGTCGACGAGGCGGTCAACCGCTCCGATGTCGAGCGGCAGGAGTCCAAAGACAAGACCGGCTGCTTCACGGGCCTCTACGCCACGAACCCGGCAACGGGCGAGCGCATCCCGGTGTGGACAGCGGACTACGTGCTCGCGGGCTACGGCTTCGGGGCGATCATGGCCGTCCCGGCCCACGACGAGCGCGACTACGCCTTCGCGAACGCGTTCGATCTGCCCATCCGCGATGTGGTCTACCCGAAGACGATCGCAGCGATGGCGTACTACTCGCGGGAGGCCACGGACGAGGAGATCGGCTCCGGCCGGTGGCGCCGCGTGCTCGCTGACCTGCTCGGGCTGATCACCACGACGGGCATGCAGACCAGCGTTTTCCCCGATGCGCTCCGCGCCGTACGTGCACGCCGCGAGGACAACACATCCGACGGCCCCGACGCGCCCGAGCTCGCCAAGCAGGGATTCGCGGGAGCACGCGGCTCGATCCGCAGCGAGTACGAGGCCTCGATCGACGACCTCGGCGTCTCGGGCTTCGAGGAGCTCCGCGCGATCTTTGCCGAGGCAGGCTACTTCGCGCACACGGGCGCCGCGTTCTCAGGCGCGGGGGAGATCACCAACTCTTCCAACGCGACGATCACACTCGACGGGCTCGTCAAGGCCGACGCCATCACGCACGCCATCCGCTGGCTGGAGGGCGCCGGCATCGGCCGCGGCAAGGTGAACTACAAGCTCCGCGACTGGCTCTTCAGCCGCCAGCGGTACTGGGGCGAGCCCTTCCCGATCGTCTTCGACCGGCGCGGCCGGCACTTCGGGCTCAGCGACGACGCCCTGCCCGTCGTGCTGCCCAACCTCGACGACTACCAGCCCGCCGAGAGCCCCGACCCGCAGCCGCTGCTGGGCAAAGCGACGGAGTGGCTCGTGACGACAGCGGGTGAGGCCGGGGCCGTGGGCCTCAACCCAGATGAACCCGTCACGCGCGAGACAAACACCATGCCGGGCTGGGCCGGCAGCTGCTGGTACCACCTGCGCTACTGCGACCCAGGCAACGAAGCGCGGCTCATTGGAGACGAAGCCGACGCCTACTGGCTCGGGGCCAACGGCGTCGACCTGTACATCGGCGGCGCGGAGCACGCGGTCCTTCACCTGCTCTATGCCCGGTTCTGGCACATGGCCCTCCATGACCTGGGCCACCTCCGCTCGCCCGAGCCCTACCGCAAGCTGTTCCACCAGGGACTGATCACAAGCCACGCCTTCCAGCGCCGGGACAAGAGCCTCGTCCCGATCGATGAGGTGCAGGAGCGACCGGACGGGACCTGCGTGCACAC
>JBCCZQ010000102.1:0-7131 GCA_039187315.1 Planctomycetota bacterium
GCCCGGGAACACTCGCCGGTAGGGTCCGGGGCCTGCGCCCCCCGGTGCCCACGCCGCGGGGCCGCGCAATCGCCGCGGCCGCGAGCCTGTACTCGTCCTTCGGTGCCCTAAAACCTGACGGACACGGGTTCCTGCCAGGCCTGCCCGTCCTGCTCGGTGCACTGAGCGACGAAGACCCCGAGGAGCGCAAGCAGATCGCCATCACGATTCAGGGCCTCTCGCTTGCGCAGCGTTCGAGCTTGTTCTACGACATGGCCTATCGGGATGCCCTCGACGAGCCCCTGCCGCCAGAGATCGGCGAGTACGACGATCTCTACGGCCGTCCCGACGCGTTCGCCGAACGTGTGCTCAGCGATATCGATCACGAGGATCCGCGGCTTGCGCTGCTCGCGCTCTACGCATCGGCCTCGCTCGGTGCGCCGCACACCGACCGCGCGGCACAGCGGCTCATCCCGCTGATCGAGAACGCGGACAGCCCGCTCCATGAGCAAGCATGGAACAACGCGATCGCGATGCTCCAGCGCGAGCCGGGCTCGATCCCGCTGGACACGTTAATCACCGCCGCGATCGAGCAGCGCGTTCTACCCGAATCGCTCGGCCGTATGCTGACCCTCACTGAGCACACCGACACCATGCCTCCGGTCCTACTCGATGCCATCCTCGAAGCATTCGCGAATCGGGAGCCCGGCACCACCACGCTGAGCATGCAGCGGTCGTGGGGATCGTCGTGGCTCAAGGACGGCCGGCTTACTCCCGAACAGATCGATCGTGTCCGACGAGAACTGCTCGACGAGAACGGCTAGTCAGCCCTGCCCAGCGCAAGCGTGCAGAACGCCTCGACGCCCATCGCGATCGCATCGTCGTTGAAGTCGAACGTCGCCGTGTGCAGCGCAAGCGGCTCGCCAGCGTCCTGGGGCTTCGTGCCCAGGAAGAAGAAGCAGGCCGGCACATGCTTGCCGTAGTAGCTGAAGTCCTCGCCACCCATGACGGGCCGGTCGACGATGCCGATGCGTTCGCCGCCGAAGACGCTGCGCAGCGTAGCGATCGCTCGATCGGTCGTGGCCTCGTCGTTGCGCGTGACCGGGTAGCCGTGGGTCCAGTCGATATCCGCCTCGCATCCGTGTGCGCGTGCCGTGCCCTGCGCGATCACGCGGACACGCTCTTCGAGCGTGGCACGGACCTCGGGCAGCAGCGCACGGGTCGTGCCCTCGAGCTCGACCGCGTCCGGGATGATGTTGTCGACCGTGCCGCCCTCGATGCGACCGATCGTGCATACGCCCGCGTCGAGCGGGCCTATGCCACGGCTTACTGCGGTTTGCAGGCCCACGACGATCGCGCTCGCCGCCACGACCGGGTCCTTGCAGTTGTGCGGCCAGGCCGCGTGCCCGCCTTTGCCTCGGACCGTGATCAGGAACTCGTCGGTCGAGGCCATCAGCGGCCCCGGGCGTGTCCTGATCGTGCCAAGCGCCTGCGACGGCCAGCCGTGCAGCCCGTAGATCCGCTCGACGGGAGCCCCGATGCCGCCGCCAGGATCACCGAGCAGCGCGCCGTCGGCACACATCTTCTCGCCGCCGCCGCCGTTCTCCTCGCCGGGCTGAAAGACGAATGTCACGGGCCTTGGACGGTCGGCCACGCGGCTGAGCACGCGCGCTGCGCCGAGCAGCATCGCCGTATGCCCGTCGTGCCCACAGGCATGCATCACCCCCGGCCGCTCGCTGGCGTAGGGCAGCCCGGTGACCTCGGTGATGGGCAACGCGTCGATGTCCGCGCGCAGCGCGATGCAATCAAGCCGAGCGTTGTCAGTCTGGGCGCCGTCGGTCGCGGGCAGGTGCGCGACGATCCCCGTCCCGCCTGCGAGCCCCGCCTTGAACGCGATGCCCAGCTTCGTCAGCTCATCGGCGATCCGACCGCTCGTATCGTGTTCCTGGAAACTCAGCTCCGGACGTCGGTGCAGATCACGCCGGATCGCCACCAGCTCGGGGAGTGCATCGTCGATCAGCGTGGGGATAGGAGCGGTCATCGCATCGGTCGGCATCGTGGATCGTAGTTGGGCGTTGGTGACGGGTCCTTTCGGGGAGCCGTGAACCCGACGCACAGGTCGCTTACAGGCCAAGCACCTCGCGCGCGACCCGCCGGGCCTCCTCGATCGACGCCGCGACCGCTTCCAGCTCCGGCTCGGCGGGGCTCGGGTTGACCGTCCCAGGATGGGAGGCGGCGAGCTCGCCGGCCAGATCCAGACGCACCGGCACGTTCCGAGAGTCGCTGCCCATCAGCAGCCGCTCCCCCTCCGGGCTGAGCAGGAATTCGATGAATGCGCCCGCCTCCGGTGCATTTGGACCCCCGGCAACCCGCGCCACCGTGTTCGGGATCGACAGCGCGCCGAAGCCCATCAGCGGCGCAACCGTCTCGGGCGTCGCGCCCGCGGCGCTGCCAGTCTCATCAGATTCGTACACGGCTCCGATCGGCCAGCCGCGTTCCTGCGCGACCCAGACATCGTCGGTGTCGGTCAGACCGAGCTCGATCTCCCCGTCCGCGATGGCGCGGACGACGGCCGAGTTTGAGTCGTAGAGCCTGAGCCCGTTGGCCTCCATCGCCGAGAGCCACGAGTGCGTCGGACCCGGCCCCCAGAGATGCACCAGCGTCGCCATGTGCCCGACGGTCGTCCCGAACAGCGGACGGGCCATGCCGACCCTGCCCTCCCAGGCCGGCTCGGCCAGATCGCGGAGCGTGCGCGGGACGTCGGCATCTTCGATCTTGCGCGTGTCGTAGGCGATGACCCGTGCGCGGCGCCCGAAGCCGTACCACGTCGAGTCCGCCGCGCGTGACATCGTCGGCCACGCCCCGCCGAACTCCGACTCGGCCTCGCGAGCGGTCCACGGCTCAAGCACCCCCGCCTCGGCGAGCCGAACGGTGTAGAACGGCTCACTCGACCACCAGACGTCCGCCGCCGGGCGGTTCTCGGTGTGCTCGTCGAGCAGGCGCTGGTACAGCCCGACGGTCTTGGTCGCCTCGGTATCGCCGACATCGATCACCTCGATGCCGCTGCGCAGCTCGAAGGCATCGAACACCGCGCGAGCCAGGTAATCGTCGGCACTGGTGTAAACCACGACCTGTCGGGCCGGGCCATCGGACGCCTGATCCGACGCCGGCCGGCTTGGCTCGGCCGAATCGCCGCAGCCCACGAGCCAGAGCAGCGGGCAGACGAGAAGCAGACGGGTCACGAGAGCGAGATCGATCGTGGTCACTGGGCTGGCTCCGCCAAGGGTCGGTCCATCAACTCGGCGGGCCGAGGTCAGCCGTCGCCGTCCGCCGACGCCTCCGGCGCTGACGGTTCTTGTTCATCGTCCGCACGACGCTCGAGAGCCCCGAAATAGCGCATCACCGCGTTCTCATAGGCCCTGGGAACGCGCATGGATTCGACGGCATCCGCCGCGTCGCTCGAGGCAGCCTTGGCTGCGACGGCGAAGTCGGCCCGCGATTCGCCGCGCACCTGGCCCTCGTACACGAGCCGCGAGCCGATGATCGGGCCGTCGGTCGTCCTAACCGGCGACCGGGCCGCGGTCGTGCGGGTGCTGGTCTCGCGTGCCTCCGGGCTGGGGCCGAAGCCCTGTCCCGCTCCGCCCGAGCCCTGGCTCTGCTGAGAAGGGTCGCCGGCCGACCACTCGCCCACGCCGGGCGTACCGCTGCCAGCGCCCACGCCCCGGCCGAGCTGGAACGCGCCCTGCTGCGCGCTGGCGAGCATCGATTGGAGCGACTGCATGTCCTGGCTGAGCATCTCCAGGTCGGAGAGCTGCCCAGCGAGTGCATCCGCCGCGGACTGCATCTGCGACAAGGACGAGCCGCTCTCGCTCATCATCGCCTGTGCCATCTGCCCGAGCCCGTCGCCGAGCGCGTTGCACTGGGCGGCGCTTTCCGCAGCCGCCTGCGCCTGCTCCATCAGCGCCTGCCGCTGCTCGGGCGAGAGCCCCTCGAGCTGCTCCAGGGCGCGCTCGAGTGCCTGCGGATCCGAGGCGGCCTGCGCTGCGGCCTGCGCTGCCTGGGACCGGCTCATGCCCGCCTGCTGGAGCGAACGCTCGAGGGCCGACTGCTCCTGGGCCATCCGTGCAAGCTGACCGCTGAGCGACTCGAGCTGCTGCGCGAGCCGCTCGCGCTCCTCGCCGCCCAGCTCGCCGGAGCGCAGCTGCTCGGCCAGGGATTCCAGCGCGCGCTTGGCGTCGTCGAACTCACCTCGTGCGAGCGAGCGGGACAGCTCCTCCGCCGGTCCCGGACCCGGCTGACGCAGACGCCGGAGAGATTGCTCGAGTGCGTCGCGGGCCCGCTGCTCGGGCGTGTCGATCTGCTCGGCGACCTGATCGGCCAGGTTCGTCAGCTCCTTCACGGCCGCGGAACGGATCGCCTCGGGCGTCATCTGCTCGGGGGTGCCCAGCGCGTCGGCCGTGTCATTCTCGCTGAACGCGACGTCGATACCCAGCCGCTCGGCCTGCTCGGCGAGCGCGGCGGTCGTCGCCTCAACCTCGGCCTGGGCCTGCCGCGCCTCGGCCTGTTCGCGTTCAGCGGGATCCTCGCCCTCAAACCAGCCGCGGATGTCGGGCGCGGGCAGCAGCACCGCCCCCACAGCCACGACCACTGCGACAGCGGGCGCGGGCCACGAGCGCGGCGCTTCGATCGGCATCGTCCGGCGCAGGTCAACCCCGGCGGCCACGCGTTGCGCCTGGGCCACCGTCGCGCGCGACCACGCATCATCCGACGCTTCCACGCACAACGCCGTCGACACCGCCTCGCGCATCCCGGCGCGTTCATCGATCATCCGGCCGAGTGCCACCCCCCGCTCCGTCCGCGCGGCGGCCCACACCAGTCCAACCGCGATGCCGAAAAACGCGGCGGCGCCCAACGCCCACCACCAGCCCGAGGCGTCCGCGGGCGACCAGACAAGCGACGAGACGATGCGCCACAACGCGACCAGCCCGAGCGCGACGGTCAGCCCGATCGCGGCTATAGCAAGAGCTCGATTCAGCGCAGCTCGGCGCCAGACGCGTCGCAGCAGGCCGTGCACGGTGTCCATCCCGGTCGCTCCTCTTGCCTCAGGCGGGTGTACCGCCTCGAACATGCAGACGCATACCGGTTCGTTCCGGTTCGCGCGGCCGATCCACCCTCCGCCTGACATTCTACAAACCAACCTCCGGATGGTGGCGGAGACGCCCGGCTAGGCTCGTCGGATGCAGCCGCCCGGCACCGCCAGCCTGCCCGATATCGATCAATCGCGGGCCCGCCTCGCCCGGGACCACCCGGGGTGGCACGCGGCACACATCATCAGCGGGTTTGCTTTTCTGCTCAGCCTCGGGGGGCCGATCACGCCCCTCGAACTCGCCGGCGCCCCGCTGATGCTCGTGACCGCCCTGCGCCTGCCGCATACGTGGCGGCTCTACGCCTACCCCGAGGGCGGCCTGTTCCGGCAACCGGTGATGCTGGCCGTGCTCGCATGGCTTGGCTGGGCGCTGCTCGCCTTTGCGTGGTCGCCCGACCGTGCGCACGCGCTAGACGAGTTCGGCAGCGTCCGCTGGCTCTGGGTCCCGATTGCGCTCTGGCCCGTGCTCGACCGCAGGCTGCTGTTCGTCGTGGCGCTCTGCCTGGGCATGGTCGGGCTGCACGCCTCCCAAGCGACGCAGTGGCTCGCCAACAGGTTCGGCTGGGAGTCCCTGGACTTCGACCACTACCCCGACCGCATCAGCGGGTGGAACGCGCCGGTCGTGTGCGGCTCGCTTCTCACGGCGATGCTGGGCGTCCACCTCGGGCCGGCGCTCCTGCTCCGCGGCGGTTTGGCCTGGGTCGCGCGCGGTGCCGCAGGGATCACGCTCGTCGCGTTGATCGCCACGGGTACACGCGGGGCGTGGATCGCTGCGGCGGCGCTCATCGGCCTAGCCGTGCTTGTCGCGGTCCGGAGGCGCAGCCGTGCCGGCGTGCGCACGTTCGCGGTCCTCGGTGTGCTCGCGCTGCCGGTGCTGATCGGCGGCTGGTTTGTCGTGGGCGATGGCATCCGCTCGCGCGTTGATGAGGCCTCGCGCGAAATCAACGCGGTCCTGACCGATGCGAATTACCACACCAGCACAGGCGGGCGGATCATCATGTGGAAGTGGGCCGGCGAGGCCGTCGCGGCGCGCCCGATCACGGGTATCGGCACTGGCGGCTACCAGGCGTGGGTGAACGGGCAACAGGCCCAGCGTGGCATCGACCCGAAGACCCAGCGTGTGCTCGCGCATGCGCACGGCACGCTGATCCACATCGCTGCCGTCCAAGGGGTCATCGGGCTCGCGCTGGCGGTCGTGGTAATCGCAGCCGCGTTCCGGACCCGCTTCGACGGGGCTGGGACCTACGGCTGCGGACTCGGCCTCGGGCTGCTCGGGCTGCTGCTCGCTGGTGTGTTCGACAGCGTGCACATCAATGCACAGACATCGGCGATGCTGGCGGTGCTCATTACGCTGCGGCTTCCCGCGCGCGCGGGCCCCTAGCCGCCCGCGTTGAGCTCGTTCGGGCTCGCCAGGCCGTGCGCGTCCGACCAGGGGACGCGGCCTTCGTCCACGAGCGCATCGATCGCCCGGAAACGCGCGCGCCAGGCGTCGTCGATCGGCTCGGGCTCGGGACCATCGGCGGGCATGGCCGCGTTCTGGGCATCCGCAACGAGCTTGCGCAGGCCGCCCGCGCCGTCGCGCTCGATCGTGATCAGGTCGACATCGCCCAGTGGTGCGCGGTCGATGTAGGTCTCGATGCCGTCGTCGAACATCGCGGTGTAGCTGACCGTGCGCGTGCCGTCGAGCGTGATGATCCGCTGGACACGGACCTCGGTCGGTCGATCGCCCTCGAGTGTGTCGCCGCAGCCAACGAGCGTCCCCGCTGCCAGCACCAGCAGCGACACCCGTACACGTCTACTCATCGGAGATCACGCGCGGGCCTTCCTTGCCGGCGACGCGCTCCATCACGCCCTTGCCTTTCTTCTCGTACTTCGTGAAGCCCAGGCGCTCGAGGTTCTTGTTGCTGAGCATCGACTTCTCTTTGATCGGAGACCACTTGCCCGCGATGTTCGGCGCGACGACCGCCCGGCGGCAGGGCTTGCCGGTCTCGGGGTGCTCGGTCAGC
>JBCCZQ010000103.1:0-6857 GCA_039187315.1 Planctomycetota bacterium
GGTGCCTCGGTCAGGTCAGCCGCACGGTTCCGCGGATCTGTCGCTGGCAGCGCACTGTTGATCAGGATCGCATCCACTGCGGCGAAGGTCGCGATTCGCGAGTCGGAGCCGAGCATCAGTCCAGGCATGGCCGCAGCACAGACGCCTAGAACCAGAATCCATACCGCGGCGGTCAGCCATGCGAGGTGTCGGCGCCTGAGCCTTCCGAGCAGAAAGAAGTCGATGGGACCGAGCAGCGCCGCCAGCGAGAGCGGCAGCAGCGCTAGCAGCAGCATCGGGCCCGTGCCGGCCGAGCTGTCACCACCGATCGAATCGAGATGCGCGGCGATACCGCTCTCGCCATCGAGCCGAAGCCAGCGGCGGCGATTCGAGGCCAGGTCGGCAATCCATGGATCGACCGACAGGCTGGGCCACTCGAGCTGCCAAGACGCCACGATCGGTTCGAACGGGCTTGGCTGCGATGACGCATCGCCATCCTGGATGCTCGCAGGCTCAAGCTGGCTGACCGACGGGGTAGCTCCCATGACGGTCAGCCAGCCGAGCCCGACAGGCCCCTCAGCAAGCCTTGGCAGACCGTCACTATCAGGCCAACCGACGCGCCAGCCCGCCGCTCGCGCTACCTGTCCCAAGCGAGGCGCACGCACCGGGCTGCTGTCAGGAGGACTCCGGGTCGTCCGTTCACCGAAGGCGACATCACCCTTCACGGAGGAGCCCTCGAGCCAGGTCGTCCAGACATCACCAATCGGATCCGCCACGACAAGGAGCCGGCCGCCCGAGTGAACCCATCGCCGCAGCGCCGCGACCGTCCGCGGATCGGTGCGCTCAGCCGCTTGGCGATCCACGATCACCAACTCGACCCGGTCGTAGGCGGCTTCATGCGTCGGCAGATCCCTGGGCTGGATATCCGCCAGAGCACGGTCACGATCGTGAGACTGGGAATCTTCCGGCAGCGCATCGGCGACCGCTTGGGCTGGAAACCCCGGCGCTGCATTCAGAACGATCTTGGATCCCGACCATAACGATGGCAGCTTGCCCTGATCGACATCGGGGAAGGGCACGTACTGCCGGCGCGCGAGCACCGCGCCGCGCTCGTTGCGCGCCAGGATCTCGAGCTCTTGCTCGTACCAGGCCACCGAAGCGACCATCGGAACGCGGATCGTGGTACCCGCTGCTGCTGCAAACGGTGCGACCTGGAGCGTTCCCTCGGCTGCGCTCGAGTACTCGATGCTGACGGTGCCCGCGATCGGCTCGTCGGCCGAGGTCACAAAAACCGTCACAGGCATCCAGCCCCCACCGGGCGCAACACGCGGGTAGCCGAAGGTCGCGTCGACCAGCACCTCGTCGTCGGCGGCTTCGGCGGCCTGCTGCGTGTGCGGCAGTGCGGCTTGCACGGAGGCGGCGAGGCAGGCGAGCGCGAACCCTGCCCAGCACCTCACAGCACGACCCGGCGGTTGTAGACCCACCACTCGATCAGAAGGATCGCCAACACGGCCAGCAAGAGCCACCGCCAGAGCCGCAACGGCGCATCGACCGCCCCGCCAGCATCGCCCTCAACCACACCCGAGGCGAACGACAGCGTGCGGACAACCCGCAGGTCGGTCTCGTTGGCGTCAACCAGGTTGGCAACGATGGGCCGTCTGACGCGGCCGCCCTCCTCAAGATCTCCGGCCGCAGAGGGCCCTGACCACTCGAGCCGGTAGACACCGCTCCGACGGATCGGTCCGAATGAGACTCGACCGTCGTCAGCGGGGGTGAGGTCGACATCGGGCGTGTTGTCGATGATCATCCGCACGCTCCTTGCCCCGATCGGGAGACGGTCGGTGTACGTCGAGCCCGGCTGAACGGTTCGCCCGGCCGCCTCGGATCCGCCGTCTCCGAGCACCTCCAGAGCCGATGCGAGGAACACCACGTAGCTGACATCGAAAGGCCAGCTGGAGCGATCCGGATCGAACGCGACCACGATCGCGCGTGTGGCGCCCGCCGCAGCGTCGAAGATCATCGGCCCGACGCCCGCCTCGGCGAGCACCTCGACTGCCGAGCCGTCACCGACGGTCACGCGGGGGGCATCAGCGAGCGTTACTCGCCCAGTCAGTTCTAAGTCGCGCGTCACGGGGTGCGTCGGCGACCAGTCGATCAGTTCATCGGAAGCGGACGAAGGCTCGACGCTGAGCCCGAACGCAGAAGGAGTAGCTCCGAGTACGAGGATGCTGCCCGGAGGAAGGGCGTCCTCACCCGGGAGCCAGCCGTCGAAGACGACGATGTCGTACAGCGCGTCGCCGCCCGCCGCGCGCGCGGCCGTGTACGACGCTGGCGTCAGCGGTGTCAGCGACGCCAACGGCAGGCCCTCGAGTGCGAGCCGCGTGAAAAAATCGTCTTCGGAAACCAGCGCGACCCGCTGACGCCGTGTCGGCGGGATCACAAGCCAGCCGCGGTCATCGACCGTGAGCAAGTCCGAGGTTGTAGTTTGATGCACCAGCCGGATCGAGGCGACGGCGCCATCGCGGCGCTCGAGATCAAAGACAACGCCGCCGGCACCGAGCGCCTCGCCCTCGGCGGGCGTGAGTTCCACATCGCGGACGCCGACCAGGTCGCCGTTGATCAGGAACTCGACTCCAACGGTCACAGGGAGTGTGTGCGTCGAAGAAAGCCCCACGAAAACGGAGAGCGAGGCGGGCTCGTCGTAGTCACGCTCCACCCGCAGGCCGGTGATGCCGACATTGGCTGCATCCTCCGACCCGACGACACGGTAGCGGACGGAGTCCTCGGGCCCCGGCGCGACGTCCGCAGCGTCGGCGAGCCGGCCATCGGACCAGAGGTGGACGCGGCCAACAACGGGCGGCAGGTCGATGGACCGGCCGTCGCGGTCGATGCGCGTCTGCTTGGGTGCCTGCGCGGCGGCCAAGCGATAGGCCTGCGCGGCACGCGTCGGCGTGTCCTCGGTCTCGATCGACTCGATCGCCGCGCGAAGCAGCGAGGCGTCGTCGGTCATCGCCTGCACGATCTCACCCGACGCCCCGAACGCGATGACCGTCGCGCGGTCCGCGACCGCGCGCGACCCGCCGATGGCGCGTTCCCACCAGTCCGGCCGATCGAGCGACTCGACCAATTCGATCGCCTCGGCCTTGGCCTGGTCGAGCCGCGAGACCTGCTCGCCGTCCACTTCGCCGTCCATCGCGGCCATCGACGCAGATCGGTCGATCAGTATCGTGTGCCGATCGCCCACGAGCGCTTCGGAGGCGATCTCCGGCTGCGCGAGCGCGGCCAGCCCGAGCAGCAGCGCGAGCAATTGCAGGAATAGCAGCAGGTTCTTCCGCAGCCGCTGGAACGGCGCGTTGGCCTGCATGTCCTGCACCGCCCGCGTCCAGAGCAGCGTCGACGAGACCTCGACGTCCCGCCGACGCAGCTTGAGGAAGTACAGGATCAGCAGCGTTGGGACGGCCACCGCCGCCGCGAGCGCCGCGATGGCCGGCGTCGCGAACGTCATCCGCCGGCCTCCTCGTCTGCTGACTCACATGCTCCGAGCATCACCGGCTGCGCCTCGGCGAGGATCGTCGGCTCATCGGGCAGTGGATGCAGCAACTCAGCGGACACGAGGCGGTCGTCCTCGAACCGCAGCCGCAGGAACCCCGGGCAGCACGCCCCCCACAGCCGCACGCCAGCCTTCCACAGCTCGACCTCGACCATCGCGACGCCCGGCCGCTCAGCACGCGAATCCGTCGGCACAATGTCGTAGGAAAGCGCCGCTGTGTTCGCAGCTTCCGCCGCTTCGGTTGGAGACATGCCCAAGCAGAAAGATGCCCCCGCAGCGTTGCGGAACTCACTCGTTCGCATATGCAGGTGCATCGGCGAGGCGTTGTACGTGCATCCGGTGAGCAGGCATGCAATGAGCAGAAGCATGAGCTTCACGGCAATGCCTCCATCGACTTGAGTTCGATCGGATACGTACGAAACTCAGCGCCGTGCCGCTTGACATGCTCGGTACCGATGAGCCCGCCATCCTCGTACAGCATCGTGAGCGTGCTATCCGGCATCGCGGCTGCTGATTTTATCGAGAATTGGAGCGTGCACCCCTTCGGATAGAGCCATACATCCTGGCCCGGACCCGCTTCGTCGTAGACATCGGCCGCCGACCGCACACCCAACGCATCGTGCACGTGCTGAACCTGCTCCGCCGTCATGCCGAGGCGGTAGCGGTCGATCACGACCCGGCGCAGCTCTGTCACTTCCAACTCGGAATGCAACGTCCGGCTGCTGCACACGCAGCCGGTGCACAACGCGAGCACCGGAATCGTCAGCGCCCACCTCACCGCAGCAGCCCCTTCCGCCGGAGCGTGTCAAGCACCAGCGTGTCGATCGGCGTATCGCTGCGGACGGTCATGCAGGCAATATCGCGGCGTGCGCAGAACGTCCGGAGCTGCTCCGTGTATGCAGCGAGCGTCTGCTTGTACCGCTTGAGCAGCGGCGCGGAGACCGTGATCTCGGCCCGGTCGCCGTCCTCGACATCGCGCAGCCGCAGGTCGCCTGCGAGCTCAGGCTCCAGTTCCTGCGGCGAGAGCACCTGCATCACGAACAGGTCGTATCCCCGCCCGACGAGCAGCCGCAGGCCCGTCTCGTAGCCCTCCTTGATCAGCATGTCGCTGAGCAGGACCATGACGCCCTTGCCCCGACGGCTCAGCGCGATGCGCTTGCAGGCCTCGCCGAACGCGGGGACATCAGGTGCGTCGCCCTCGCCGATGCCTGCCGATGGTTCGAGCGAACACAGGAACCTCGCGAGATCGTGCGTGCGGCGTTTGCCTCGCAGATCCATGATGCGTGTCAGTAATTCGCCGGATGCGCCGATCGCCGAGACCGCCACACGGTGGTAGTGGCTCAGCCCGACGTAGCCGAGCGCCATCGCCACCTGCTGCATCAGCAGCAGCTTGCCTGGCTCGCCGGTATCGCTCGACGCGGAGCAATCGATCACCAGGTGCAGCGACAGGTCTTCTTCTTCGAGAAACAGCTTCATGAAGAGCCGATCGAGCCGGCCGACGATGTTCCAGTCGATGTGCCGCAGGTCGTCGCCGGCGACATACGGCCGGTGGTCGGCGAACTCGACCGACTCCCCCCGCCGCTTGCTCCGCCGCTCTCCCTTGAGCCGCCCGAGGAGCATCCGCCGCGACGCCACGTCCACCCGGTCGAGCCGCGCAAGCAGATCGCCTGGGAGCAGGTCCTCGAGCCATGCCGGCCTGGGTTGGGAGGGGGTGCGGAGCATGACTACAAAGCCTTCATCCAAAAACCTCCAAGATTCTTGAACTCGTTGAGAGAAACGGGACACCCAGCCTTGACTTCTGCAAGTAGATGTCGCTCAAGCCACGCCAGTTCTTCCTCATGGCGCCTGCCGTTGTCTAGCACTTTGAAAAGTCTGTCTGCGGCATTGCTTGAATCACTCCATTCCCAGATATAGCCAGCGTCATTTAAATCGAGATTGATCTCGTGAAGCACATTCTGCGCAGCTTCAAGGAGCCGCTTCTCCATCCCGTAGTAGAATCCTGTCTTCGGCGCTTGCCCGAGCTTCCATTCACGAGCGTTGTGACTGATCAGTTTATCGCGTACAACTTTGAGTTCATTCACTGGCGCTGCGTCCAAGAGTTCCTCAACTCGCACTCGACGAGCTTTATCCTGAGGCAGTCCGTACTCGTTTACAAGAGTCCGCAGCGATAGATTCGAGTGCTTGCCCATCGATGGGGGATCAAAAAGACGCGCCAACCCGATCAGGATGTCGTCCCACATAGATCGTTGGATCAAACCGATAGCGCCGCCCGCAATCTCATTCAGGCGATCGACTCTTGCTCGGTCCCCAAAGAGTCCGTGCCAAAATTCGAGTCGCATTTGGACATTAAGTACAAGATTCCATAGCGCCTCAAGTACATCGTTCGCGCTCGAATTCGGATCATCTCGCCTCGACTCGCTCACACCCCCACCCCCACCGGCTCCGTCGGCACAAGCTTCAGGATCTCGTCCACCACATCGTCCGGGTCAACACGGTCCGCCTCGGCCTCGAAGTTCAGGATCAGCCGGTGCCGCAGGGCCAGGTGCGCGATCGACTTGATGTCCTCGTAGCCCACGTGGTACCGGCCATCCGTGACGGCCCGGACATTTGCTCCCAAAATAAGTGCTTGCGCGGCACGCGGACTGGCGCCGCAGCGGACGTACCGGTTCGTCGCGCTCGCTTCGCCGCCGGCGTGCTCGCCCTCAGGGTGCGAGGCGAGCACCAGCCTCGCCGCGTACTGCTTGACGTGCGGCGCAACCACAGCGGAACGGATCAGCCCCTGCGCCGACAGGATCGTCTCGGCGTCCATCACGCGCGACACCTCCGGCGCATCGGCCCCGGTCGTGCGATCGAGGATCGTCATCAGGTCGTCGAGCTTGCTGTAGCCGACGTTGATCTTGAACATGAACCGGTCGAGCTGGGCTTCGGGCAGCGGGTAAGTGCCCTCCTGCTCAATCGGGTTCTGCGTGGCGAGCACGATGAAGGGTTTTTCCAGGTCGTACCGCGTGCCGGCGACGGTGACGCTGCGCTCCTGCATCGCCTCGAGCAGGGCCGACTGCGTCTTGGGCGTCGCGCGGTTGATCTCGTCGGCGAGGACGACCTGCGCGAAGATCGGGCCGCGCTGGAACTCGAACGTCCGCCGGCCCGTCGCCTGGTCCTCCATCACGATGTTCGTCCCGATGACATCGGCGGGCATCAGGTCGGGCGTGAACTGGATGCGGCTGAACGGCAGATGCAGCGTCTCGGCGAGGGTGCGGACCAGGAGCGTCTTGCCGAGCCCCGGCACGCCCTCGAGCAGCACGTTGCCGCCGGCGAAGAGCGACATCAA
>JBCCZQ010000104.1:0-6558 GCA_039187315.1 Planctomycetota bacterium
CGCGCGCGGACGGGCTGATCGTCGATGTCGCGCTCGTTCACCGGCGGCTGAGCATCATCGACCACGCCGGCGGCCACCAGCCGAGGGTCCACGACGGCGAGCGGCTTCGGCCCGACCTGACCTACCAGCCAAGCGAGACGCCGAAGGTCGCCAGCGAGATCGAGCCGTACAAGCCGCTGGTCGCGGTGGTGTTCAACGGCTGTATCTACAACCACCGCGAGCTGCGGGCGGAGCTGGAATCGCTCGGGCATCGATTCGAGACGGATCACTCGGACACCGAGGTGCTGGTGCACGGGTGGCGGGCGTGGGATGCCTCGCTTCAAACACGGCTTGACGCCATGTACAGCGTGCTGGCATGGGATCGCGAGCATGGACAGCTCGGCTCCGGACGCGACATCAGCGGCGAAAAGCCCTTGGTCGAAGGATGGTTGCCGTCAGACTCGGTTATCCGAGTCTTTTCTTCAAGCCATGCCAGCATCACTCAATTGAAACCCGAGAAAGCCTTTGCCGATTGCAACCATCAATCGCCATCGGCTTCCCATCTTAAATCTGTTCTTCGGATTCCAGGATGGGCAGACTCGTACCTCATGAACACCTTTGAAAGCTGGGCTGGTCGATGGGAGACTAAACCGGCTGCGCCCCATCGGAATGCGCGCGCACCCCGACTACCGGATCGTGTTCATGCTCGTAGCAGCGCACACCTTGAATGGCACCGACCGAAGCGAGGCACACGCCCAAGACTGACATCGCGTGGCCGCGCGGATCGCATGGTCCAAACCGCGATCATCTCTCGCCTCGAAGCCGACGTCCCCCTCGGCGTCTTTCTCTCCGGCGGCATCGACTCCGCCCTCATCGCCGCGATCGCCAAGCAGCATCGGCCGGACATCAAGACGTTCACGGTCCGCATGCTCGAATCCGCGTATGACGAGTCTGAGGACGCCGCGGAGACGGCCGCGCACATCGGCACCGATCATCACACGCTCAACTGCGATATCTCGTCCCCCACCGGCCCCGCCGACGACCTCGTCATGCTCATCGAGCAGCTTGGTTTGCCATTCGGCGACAGCTCGCTGCTTCCGACATACTGGGTCAGCAAGGCCGCGCGGGAGCACGTCAAAGTCGCACTCTCCGGCGACGGCGGCGACGAGCTCTTCGGCGGGTACCGGCGGCACACCATCAACCCGACGCTCAACCGCTACCGGCGCCTGCTGCGGCTGATCCCGACGCGGCTGCTCGACCGCAGAACGCCCGGCACGCGCAGCGAGTACCTCGCCCGCCTCGCGACCGCGGCACGGTTTGGCGGGTACACCGAGCTGCTCGCGATCTTCCAGACGCCGGACCTCCGCCGGCTGATCCCGTCGCTCGACGGCGAGCCGGTGGGCGACGACACGTTCCGGCCGATCGACGACCCGCTCCGGTACGACTTCGAGCACTACCTCCCCGACGACCTACTCCGCAAGACCGATACGGCCTCGATGGCCGTAGCTCTGGAAGTCCGTGCGCCGTTTCTGGCGAAGGAACTCGTCGAGGCGGCGCTACGCACGCCGCTGGACGTGCTGATGCCGGGCGGCGAACGCAAGGGCCTGCTCAAGCGGGTTGCGCGAGAGTATCTTCCAGAGCACATCATCAACCGCCCCAAACGCGGCTTCGCGATCCCGATCGGCGACTGGTTCCGGACCGACTTCGGCGGCATGCGGTCGCTGCTCTACGACCATCTGGAATCGGCCGAGCCGTTCCCCGGGCTTGCCGAAGCGGACGTCGAGCTGAATATGGCCTTTGTGAAGCAGATGCTCCGTGAGCACGATGCCGCGGGCCCGAGTTCGCTGAATCCGTGGAGAGGCCGTGACCATTCGCAGCGGCTGTACATGCTGCTGGTTCTGTCGATCTGGTGCCGCTGGCTCGCAGGGCTGGTGCCAGGCGACGGGGCGTCGGCCGATCGCGTATGATGCGTTTCGCAGCGGGCGTAGCTCAATGGTAGAGCGTCAGCCTTCCAAGCTGAATGTTGACGGTTCGAGTCCGTTCGCCCGCTTTTCGCAATGACTCGCAGAATCACGCGAATCATCGCATAAGCCTCTATCAACACACGCACTAGCATCCCTGGTCGAGCCGGGTGTGTCATCGCGTGCCCGACCCTCGTCGGTACGCCCAAGCACCCCATCGCGCGCCGACTGCTGGTGTTTCTGCTGGTGGTCGCCGGCCTCGCGACGCCCCGCGATCGGCAGCCTCGCGAGAGCGTCCGCCGCATCGGCGACATCGAGCGAGGTGTAGTGCGCCAGCGTGGTCCTGTAGTCGCTGTGCCGCATGATCTTCTGCGCGACCTGCGGGGCGACCCCCTCACGCGCCAGCATCGTCCCGAGCGTCATCCGCAAGGCGTGAAGGTCCGCGACACGCCCCTGGGCGTCCGGTCCCGGCTTGCTCGAAGTCACGCTGGCGGGTCCTGGTTGCCACTTCGGCGGGGAAGACCCGGCCGGCACCGCTCCCATGAGGCCGGATGGCCTTGAGCTCGTCGGCGAGCCGCGGATGCAGCGGGAGCACATCCGTCCGCTTGGCCTTGCCCTCACGGACGGTCAGCGTGCTCGCCCCGAAATCGACATCCTCCCAGAGTAGACGCAGCAGATCCCCTCGACGCAGACCCGCGAGCGCAGCAGCCGTGTACCACGCGGCTCGATGGCCGCGCGTTCCTGAGTGCGATCGCTCGGCCGAGTAGCGGTCCTGCGATCTGGCCACGGCGATGAGTTTCTCGAACTCGGCATCGGTCAGCGGGCGTCGGATGCGACGCCGGTCGTTCCGCTCGTCGAGCCTAGCGACGCCGACCAGCGGGTTCTCGGCGAGACGGCCGGTCTTGACGCACCACGACGCGAACGCGAACAGCGCCTGCCGCCGAAAGTTCCTGGACCGCGCGGAGGCTTCGGTGCGGCGCCATCGCGGCTCCTTTGTGACAGGATCGACACCGTCCCGCTTGGTCACCATCATTGATGCCATATTGGCCTGGAGCGATTCCTGTGTGATGTCCCCGAGACGCCTTGCGCCTGTCTCCTGGCTGAACCGGGCGAGGTGCCGGGACTTCTCGGTGATGTTCTTGGGGGCCTGACGGGCGTGGCGGCAGTGATCGAGATACATCTGTACATGCTCAGCGAGCGGGCGTTCGGCGGCGTCCAGACGAGCGGCCTCACGGGGGCTCAGGAGGCCGCTCGTGACCCGCTGGGCGGTGTCTTCGAGGCGCGCGGCAAGACGCTCCGCCGCCCGCCGATCGGTCGTGCGGGCGGATTTCTCGCGGCGTCGCCCCGAAGCATCGAAGTACTGGATGATCCAGCTGGCTCTTCCCGGTCGCTTGATGATGGTGGCCATGGGTTTCTCTCCGGCGCTTACGGACGGTGGTTGCGAGCCGATCCGGATTTTCGGGCCTCGATCCAGGCCGCGAGATCATCAGGGTCGTAGCGGACGCACTGGCCGATGCGGACGTGCGGGATCAGGCCCCGGTTGCGGATATCCCAGAGCTTGCGCGGGCTGATCGCGAGCCGAGCCGCCGCTTCTCGCTCGGTCAGCAGCCGATCCGCGGGAGCGTTGGCGGGGTCATCCGCATCCCGCCCCAGGTGCTTGGGGCGTATATCCCCCGCCTTACCGGAAGTCTCGGGTACGGTGCCTGGGCGAGCCGGGGTAGATCCGGAATGCGCGGGTGCGGGCTCGGCCCCAAGAACGAGCGAGAAGAGTGTTTGATGCAGCATGGCGGTCTCCAGACATATTATGATATAGCACTGCACATTTAATGCAATATATTATATGTATTTTTCTTACTTTTTATGATATGGCGTGATCACCGCTGCGCTTCGATAATGCCGGCTACCCGCGATGGCATCGCTACTCTTTTTCTGTGCTGCCTGACCGAGGAAGAAGCCAAGTCCTCTGAGAATACATTTGTCCATCGAACCGACACTGGATGCCGACAGGTCGTACCGTTGGCGATCCCCGAGGCGCGATGTAGCCGAAGCGAGCAGGTAACACAGCAACGTGAGGCTGCATCGTGCTTCGAGACAGCGGCGCAGCAGTCGCCCGAACGCCTGGCCCCGTTGCCTTCCCGCCGAACTTGAGATGGTTGTCTCTACACAGCCACGCGAGAGTAGAGCTGCTGACGCGATATAGCAGCCGCATTCTTCACTAAGAAAGACAACAGCTTCTCACGGTTGCTGTGGCAGAGAAAGCCAGACAGCTGCAGCTGCCGGTTTAGAGCGGAGGATGTCGGTGGATAGATCTCGCGATCCGCAATATCTCGTCGGCAGGGTCTACACCACACGCAGCACACCATCTGCAAAACTCCACGGGATCCACACGGCGGTCACCTGCTTCCACCTTGTGGACGAAAGTGTGAGGCCGCTTGAACGCGTCTGCACCGAGCTTTTCTTGGGTAACTTCTGCCTTCAGACGCATCACTTTAAGCCGCTTGCGGAGCTGCTCGTAGACCGGATCGTGCAAGGGGCTCGGCCGACGGGGTTTCTTTCCCATCATGGGAAGCTAGATCCGAGCCCAAAATGTCCTATAGTGGGACAATGTCTCTCTTCTCTGCCTCACCCGCCCATAAGGGCATTGACATCCCACGCCAACTGTGCCATGACTGTCTCGGAACACTACTGATCGCACACCGAGGGCATGACAAGAAGACAGGGCTATGGATTCGGAATTCTGATCGCGTACATCCTCCCAGGATTCACGCTCCTCGCGTCGTTGTCCCTGCTCATCCCATCGATTTCGATCTGGCTTCTTGGCCCTGCGAGTGCGTCACCTGCGGTCGGGGGCGTGCTCTACGTGACGGCGGCATCGGTCCTCCTCGGGCTCTTGCTGGGCGTCACCCGATGGGCAACGCTCGATCGATTCCATACTGCGACCGGCATCACCCGGCCAACTTGGGACGAGCGGCTTCTCCCCGAACGTCTGGCCGCGTTCGAGTTGCTGGTCGAGAACCATTTCCGCTACTACGAGTTTTACGGGAATCTGACAGTGGGCCTTCCACTGGCTTGGCTTGCCTTTCGCCTGTCAGAGCCCGGCTCAACTCTTGCCATCGGACCGATCGAGGCAGGCTTACTCATTATCGAAACGATCCTGTTTCTTGGCTCCCGGGATGCACTGCGTGTGTATTTCCGACGGAGCTCTGTGTTGCTTACTGAGGAGATCTCAACCATGACGAATGGAAACCACCCCGTACCGAAGCAGACCAAGCCCAAGACCAAGTCTGGTACTCCAAAAGTCGATCCAAAACCCGCGACATCCACGAAGTCCTAGCCAACCCGCGTCGCAGGCACTCGACAGAGTTCCGGCGACCTTCAAGCCCGGCCTCGTCTCACTCACCATTCCTCTTGACAACATCCCCTGGCGTTGTCTCTTCGCCTGTGGTTGAAGTGATGGTGCGACCCTGCCCCGGTGCTCGCCGGGGTCAAGGCGGCGTCCGCCTTCGCCAGCGTGCTCGCTGCAGGCGGCGGACCTCTGCTCAGCAGAGGCGCCTTGCCGTGACCCCGGCTGCGGCACGGGGCCGCACGGGTCCACCACAACCACATCAGAAAGGAGACACCATGGATGTGACCAAACCGATCGAAACGCTCCGGCTCGGGGGGCTCAGCCTCGCGATCTGGAGGAATACGGCCAAGGACGGCGTGTGGTACAACGCCACGCTCGAACGCCGGTACTACGACGAGGCGGCCCGGGAGTGGAAATCGACCCACTCGTACGGACGCGACGACCTGCTGCCGATGAGCAAGCTGCTCGAGCGTGCGTTCACGCGGATCCACGAGCTGCAGGCTTCTGACCGCGAGCAGGACCGCCAGGCGGCGGAACCGCCATCGAGCCAGACCAAAGCAGCCGCCAAGCCTGCGAGGTCGCGATGATGCCGCGGCTGAGCGGCTCTGCCGGCACCCGGAAGATCAAACCCGGCGTGCTTGCCATCCGCGGGGCGGGCCCGTTCCGATCCAGCATCCGGCGGGCGTCGTTCGACGCCCCCGGTCTGGTGATCGAGGTCGAGAAGCTCGACACCGACACGCTCTCGTATGCGTCGTTCCTCGAGATCCAACCGGAGGATCTGTCCGCGTTCGTTGAATCGCTGAGCCTGCTCAAGGACGCTGCCGAGGAGGCCGCCGCGAGGCTCAAGGAGCAGTCCCGATGACGGGGCTGCTGCCAGGCTCCGTCCGCGGCACGCTGCCAAAGCTGTACGCGACGGAGCACGAGAGCGACCCGCTGCTGCGGGTCAAGCTCTTCACGCCCTGGACGAATTGGACGTGGTGGATCGCGGAGTTCGACGGCGAAGACATCTGTTTCGGCCTCGTGCAGGGCTTCGAGACCGAGCTGGGCTACTTCAGCCTCAAAGAGCTCGAAGCGATCCGCGGTCCGGGCGGCCTGAAGATCGAGCGTGATCTGCACTTCGAGCCGGTGCACCTGAAAACCATCCGTGACTCGCTCGACCATCGCGGGACGCACCCGACGCTCCCCTACACGGGGCGTGACCGGTAGCCCGCACCACATGTTTGCCTACCTGCCTCGACTTGCGGTCTTCGCAGCCCGGGCGGCCCTGCCGCC
>JBCCZQ010000105.1:0-6426 GCA_039187315.1 Planctomycetota bacterium
CCGGCGTTCTGGATCGAGCCGACGCTGCACCCCCTCGCGCTGCTCGCGGACGGCCTGCTGGATCGCCGCTCTTCGGCGTCGCTGGCGGAGGATCGTCGCCAGGTCGTTCGGTTCGCGGCTGAGCCATCCCACGCCGAGCGCGGCCATCATGGCGATGATGCCGAACCCGTAGCCTCCCAGGTGCGCCGCGTGTGCGATGCCCGTGTTACCACCGAAGCCGCCCGCGAGCAGGTCGATCGCGATGTTCAGCCCGATGAACCACCACGCCGGCACATGGATCCGCCCGACGACGGTGATCCAGAACGCGAAGCAGATGATGCGCGTCTTCGGGAAGAGCACCAGATACGCCCCGGTGATCGCCGCGATGGCCCCCGAAGCTCCGATCGCCGGATTCATGCTGAACGCGACGTGCGCCCCGCCCGCCGCCGCCGCCCCGAGCGCGTAGACCAGGATGAACCGCAGGTGCCCGAGCTTGTCCTCAACATTGGGCCCGAGCGCTGCGAGCACGAGCATGTTGAAGATCAGGTGCAGCCAGCCGCCGTGCAGGAACGCGCTCGTGAACAGCTGCCACCACTCGAAGCCGTTGCGCCAGACTGCGTACGGGAGCGTCTCTTGTCGCGGCATCGCGTGCGTGATCGGGAAGACCACCACGCAGACCGCGACCAGCGTGTAGGTCACGACCGCGGAGCGGCGGCGGTGTCGATCGGTTCCGAGCGGGATCAGCACACTGGGCTCCAGAAACGGCCGGGCGTGGTGCGGCGGGACGAACAACGCCCGACGTCCTATATTTGCACGGCCGCGACAGGTGGCGCGGCCGCGGCCTTATCCATTTCCGCTGCCAAGGGCGATCAGCCGCCCGCAGCGCAACCCACGCACCGCGGATGCGCGACCGGGGCATCCGCCCAACGCACGCCCTTCCGAAAGGATTCCTCCCGATGAGCGACTTCTCCAAAGGCCTCGCCGGCGTCATCGCTGACGAAACCAAGATGTCCTTTATCGACGGCGAGAAGGGCATCCTCGAGTACGTCGGGATCAGCATCCACGACCTCGCCGAGCACTCGAGCTTCGAGGAGACCGTCTTCCTGCTCTGGAACAACCGGCTTCCGACCCAATCCGAGCTGG
This sequence comes from Planctomycetota bacterium, assembly GCA_039187315.1. Taxonomy (GTDB): domain Bacteria; phylum Planctomycetota; class Phycisphaerae; order Phycisphaerales; family UBA1924; genus JANQQZ01. The sequence goes on from JBCCZQ010000105.1 coordinate 1,123, forward strand.
ACGCGTTCAAGGCCGAGCTCCGCAAGCGATACGAGCTGCCGGCCGGACTCGAGCAGCGGATCGCCCAGATCCCGACGACCGCCCACCCGATGCACGTCCTGCGGACCATGATCTCGGAGATGTCTCTCTACGACACCCACCCGAACGACAACGATCCCGAGCAGGCACGCCGCAAGGCGCTGAACATCCTGGGACAGGCCCCGACGATCGTGGCCATGTTCGACCGCAGCCGGCGTGGGCTGCCCGTCGTCCGGCCCGATACCTCGCTCTCGTTCAGCGAGAACTTCCTCTACATGCTCAACAGCGAGAAGCCAACGCCCACGATGGCCCGCGCGTTCGACATCTGCATGATCACCCACGCGGATCACGGCCTGAACAACTCGACGTTCTCCGCCCGATGTGTCATCTCTACGCTCAGTGATGTCTACTCCGCGATTACCGCGGCCGTCGGCTCGCTTCGCGGCCCGCTGCACGGCGGCGCGAACGAGGGCGTCATGCACATGCTCAACGAGATCCCTTCCGTCGCCGATGCCGAGGCCTACATCATGGGCAAGCTCGAGCGGAAGGAAAAGATCATGGGCTTCGGGCACAGGGTCTACAAGGCGAAAGACCCGCGGGCCACCTATCTCATGACGCTCGCCAAGCAGCTCGCCGAGGATACCGGCAACGCCGATCTCTACGAGAAATCGCACGCGATCGAGCAGGTCATGGAGCGCGAGGTCGCCGCCAAGGGGATCTATCCCAACGTCGATTTCTACAGCGCCACGACGTACCACTGCATCGGATTGAAGCTGGACCTGTTCACGCCCATGTTCGCGCTCAGCCGCATCGGCGGCTGGTCCGGGCACATCATCGAGCAGCTCAGCGACAACAGGCTCTACCGGCCGGCCGCAAAATACATCGGCCCGCACGATCAGCCATACACAGCCATCGAGAAGCGCTGACGCACCGAGCCCTGTCCTCACCGGCCCAGCAGCACCAGCATCTCGTCGAAAACGATGCGTGCCCGGTCCTCGTCCGGCCGGATCCGTGTGGTGATCTCGACGCGCGTGTCCCGAACGACGGGCTCGGCCCGGATGACAATCCGATCGAACCGCGAGCCGCCCGGAGCGAGGCCGACGACGATCGAGCGGTCCTCGCTCGCGACCCGCTCGGAGATCGCGTAGCCCATCCGCCGGAGCGCCACCTCGCCGGCCGCGGCTACGTCCGTGGCGCGGATCGGGTCCTCGAGCCTGGCCGTGAGCGTGGGCGCTTCCCAATCGGCGCGGACCCCGTGGACACCCTGTCGGGCGATGGTCCGCTGGCAGCCCGCGGACCCGGCCGCGATGGCACCGGCGAGCACGGGGATCAGCCACCGCGCTCCGCCTCGCCGGTCGCTTCCGCGTCCGCGTCGAGATCGGCGTCCCGGGCCTGGTCCGGGTCGGGGGGTGGATACCGGTCGATCCATGGCTCCATGGACAGATCGTCCAGCGAAAGCCGACCTCGCCATTCTTCCAGGGCTTCAACCAGCAGCGGATCGATCTGCACCGGCGCCTCGGGCAGCTCATCCGGCTCCGGGGCTTGGGCGGGCACAGCCGGCTCTGGGATGGGCGAGGCGTGCTGCTCAGCAATGGGCGGCGTCGTGTGGTTCGAGCGTTCCGTTGGCCGGGGCAGATCACCCGGTTCAAATCCGAACAGCCGCATCCACATCCGGGTCTGGTCACGCGCCAGCGGCACCTGGCTCGCGAAGCTCGGCGGACGCCAGACACGCTTCGAAGCGTCGGCGTCCGACCCCAACTGCCGGAGGAAGCCCGCGCTGCTGAGAGAGCGCCCGCCGACGCGCCGAACCGCAGCGATCAGCCGGCGGTCACTCGATACCACCGTCAGCCGCTTCTTTGCGTGGCAGCGATCGATCATCGCCTCGATCAGCGAGTCGGCGTCCGCGCCCGGACCGGCGTAGACGACCGCGGTAGGACCGATCCGGAGGCGATCCGGGGCTAGGCGGTCCCAGGCAGAGCCCGGCCTGGCCGCTGGCGGCGCGCCGTCGCACACGATGGTCGGGCGACGGCGGCGATAGCGGCTGAGCGCGATCAACTCGGCGAGGTCCTCGATGGCGGCGTCAAGCGGGAGCAGGGTGCCGGCGCCTTCGGCGTGCAGCACGTTGTAGCCGTCGATCAGGATCACCGATGTGCCTCGCCGTCTGGGCCGGATCGTGCATGAAAAAGCCGACTGAGAGCGTCAGAATCGGCCCCCACGGGTAGAAAGCGGGCCGCTGTCCGCCTTTACTTCGCCCCGCAAACGCGCAGCTGTATACGACTCAGGCCATCGTGGCCCACGCGGGACCGAACACGGGACGATAGAGCGAGGTCTTCATGGCGATCCGGATCAAGGCACGAAACAACGAATCTCCCGAGCAGATGCTTCGTCGTTTCAAGAAGCTGATCGAAAAAGAGGGTCTGACCAAAGAGATCAAGCGCAAAGAGTTCTACGAGAAGCCCTCAGAGCGTCGCCGCCGCGCCGCACGCAAGGCGCAGTCGCGCCGGGCCCGAGAGGGCTGACGCAGTCCCTGAGACCCGATGCGCTCGGCTGAGAGGCCGAGCGTTGTTGTTTCCTGATCGCCGCCCATCGTCCGCCTGAGGGGGCGGGCCCCCGGGACGCGGCGCTGTTCGCGCTCGCCGACGAACAGATCGAGCCTGCGAAGACCCCCGGCATCGTGCCGGCCCGTGGCATGGAGACTACCGCATGACACTCATCGAGCCGCTTCTGACACTCGGCAGCTTTGCCGACATTCCTACCGCCTACTACCTCGCGCCGATCGGCGGCATCGTGGCTCTCATCATGGCCAAGGTCTTCAGCGGGTCGGTAATGACCAAGTCCGAGGGCGACGACGAGATGGTCCGCATCGCCGAGGCCGTCCGCAAGGGGGCGATGGCCTATCTGGTTCGGCAGTACAAGGTCGTCGCGCTCGTTTTCGTGCTGCTGATCGCCTTCCTAGCCGGCATGGTTGCGCTCGAACTCCAGACCCCGCTCTCGCTGCTAGGCGTACCGGTCGCCGGCTTCCTTTCCGGCCTGTGCGGCTGGTTCGGTATGAAGATGGCTACCAACGCCAGCGCCAGGACGGCTTTCGCCGCCAAGCAGTCTCTCAATGACGGGCTGACCGTGGCCTTCCGCTCGGGCGCGGTCATGGGTCTGGTGGTCGTGGGCTTCGCGCTGCTGGACGTCAGCGTCTGGTTCGCCGTCCTCAACAGCTTTACGGACTTCGGCATCGCCGATATCTCGACGATCATGCTGACCTTCGGCATGGGCGCCTCAACGCAGGCCCTGTTCGCACGCGTCGGCGGCGGCATCTACACCAAGGCGGCGGATGTCGGTGCCGACCTCGTCGGCAAGGTCGAGGCGGGCATCCCCGAGGACGACGCACGCAATCCGGCGACCATCGCCGACAACGTGGGCGATAACGTGGGTGATGTCGCCGGCATGGGTGCCGACCTGTACGAGTCGTACTACGGCTCGATCCTGGCCACGATCGCGCTGGGCGCCGCGGCGGCATTCACGATGTCCCTGAACACCGACGAGCAGCTCACGAAGTTTGCCTTCATGCTTGCCGCAGCCCCGCTCTCGCTGGCGGGCATCGGCATCTTCTGTTCGGTGATCGGCATCTTCACGGTCAAAGCGAAAGAGAACGCCAGCTTCGCCCAGCTGCTCAAGGGTCTTCACAAGGGCGTGTACGTTGCCTCCGTCCTCGTCGCGCTCGCTGCCTTCGGCGTCCTCTACTTGCTGCTGAATAACGGGATCGCAACGCCCGCGCTCGAGGCCGTCGGCACCAGCTGGTGGAAGCTCGGCCTCGCGATCGTCGTGGGGCTTCTCGCCGGCAACGTCATCGCTTACGCGACCGAGTACTACACCAGCTACGAGCATAAGCCGACGCAGCGGATCGCTGAGCAGGCGCTGACTGGCCCGGCGACCGTGATCATCTCAGGCATCGCCGAGGGGATGAAGTCGACCTGGGCCTCGCTGTTGGTCGTCGTCATCGCGATCATCTCCGCGTTCACTCTCGCGGGCGGGGGCGAGAGCTTCCTGATGGGCCTGTACGGCGTAGGCATCGCTGCCGTCGGCATGCTCTCGACCCTTGGCATCACGCTCGCGACCGACGCCTACGGCCCGATCGCCGACAACGCGGGCGGCAATGCCGAGATGACCGGCCAGCCCCCCCACGTCCGCGAGCGTACCGACATGCTCGACTCGCTCGGCAACACCACCGCGGCGACCGGCAAGGGCTTCGCCATCGGATCGGCCGCGCTGACAGCACTGGCACTCTTTGCGGCGTATGTGCAGGTCGTCCAGACCCAGATCACGACGCAGAGCGTCACGTTCATCGAGAAGACCGAGTACGCCGCGCCCGAGGACCCGACGAAGCCACACGCCGTCTACGAGGGTCACGGCAAGTTCGCCGTGGTCTTCCCGGGCGAGGGCGAAGACGGATCAGACTGGGTTGACGGCGGCATGGTTCTCGACCAGAGCACCATGAAGGTGCACGGCGAGGTGGCGTTCCAGGTCGGTGACTCCATCGCGATCAGCTGGGATCACGACCATGATCACCACCACGAAGACGATCATGATCACGGCGAGGGCGAGGGCGACCACGATCACGGCGATGCGGACGGGCACGATCACTCCCACGCCTCGCACCACATCGGCGACCGTGTCTTCACCGTGTCAACTCTGATCGAGCACGGCGATCATTTCGATCCGCTCAACTTCGAGATCGTCTCCAGCCGCAACGGCTCGGTCCGCGACGTGCTGGCGTTCTACGACGTCACGATCACGAATCCGCAGCTTCTGGGCGGGATCTTCATCGGCGTGCTGCTGGCGTTCCTGTTCTGCGCCCTGACGATGAACGCCGTCGGCCGTGCCGCGTACGCGATGATGGGAGAGTGCCGCCGGCAGTTCAAGATCATGCGTGACGGCTTCCGCAAGAGCGGCATGTCCGAGGAGGACATCGCCAACCCCGAGAGCTGGCCCAAGCAGACCGAGGTCGACGGCAAGACCTACCCGGACTACGCCAACTGCGTCTCGATCTCGACCGCGGGCGCGCAGAAAGAGATGATCTTCCCGGCGATCCTGGCGATCGTGGTGCCGATCATCGTGGGCCTGTTCCTGAGCGTGCCGGGCGTGATGGGCCTGCTGGCGGGCGGGCTGACCTCCGGCTTTGCCGTCGCGGTCTTTATGGCCAACGCGGGCGGAGCATGGGACAACGCCAAGAAGCTCCTCGAGTCGTACGGTCGAATCACCGCCAACGACATGGTCAATAACACAGACGCCCGC
>JBCCZQ010000106.1:0-6129 GCA_039187315.1 Planctomycetota bacterium
CACGATCCGTATCCCGGACGACTGCCCCGCCGACGTCAACCGGGACGGTGTGCTCAACGATTCGGACTTCTTCGCCTGGGTCACCGTCTTTATCGCTGACCCGCGGACGCCCGAGCAGACCGAGCAGTGCGACGTGAACCTCGACGGGGCGTGCGACGACAGCGATTTCTTCGCCTGGGTGACCGAATTTATATCCGGCGGGTGCGACTGATACCCCAAAGCCCCGGCTGAAGAGATCGAGCCTGCGTCCGGTCTTTCATCCAGCGTGGGCTCGATGAGCACAGCACGGAGTGCGAGTTCCAGCTGCGGCAGCCCGCAGCCTGTTACGCGGGTTGATCATCGGCCTGCTTTCCAGCACGGAGCGCCCGGACGCGTGGCGTGTGTCATCGGTGAGGGCATGGAGTTTCTCAGAAACTCTTCGTGCCAGTTCAATACTTCGTGCAGCGCTGCGTTCTGTCACAAGTGACACATCACGTGGGATGATCATGCTTCGCGGGCTGTCGTGTCCACGGATTTGCATGAATCGTTCGCGCAACGCTTGGGAACGACGCCGTATTCGTGTTAAGCTCGACACGACCGTTCGGGCATGATGCTATATATAAGACAGCAGGGCTCTCGTGCCTGTGGCTTGTTCGTCTGAGTTGCGGCGCTGAGCGTGCGTTGTTCTCTCGATATTCGTGGGGTTGCAAGAAGGGGAAACGCGATGGCAGATTCGTTCTTCTGTAGCCGCACGGGCATGCGGCGGGTCGTAGTTCCAGTGTTGGCCGCGGCGGGCATGGTTGCGAGCGTGTCGGTGCAGGCCCAGTCGTCCGCGTCACAGGATCGCGTTCGGTTTCCCGGGCTTGGGACGCTGCAATTCAGCAGCGGGCAGCCGGACGAGAGCCTGATCGCAAGGCCGGCCGTGCCGCCTCTTGGTCCTGCTTTCGTGACGCGGCCGGTTGCCGGCTCGCGGAGCACGGTGGGGCTTCCCGGGTGCGTCTCGCCGTTGGCGACGTTCGCGGTCGACGACCACGGGCTTGCGATCACCCCGAGCGGCCTGCTGGTGACGTGGGGGCGCAACGATTTCGGCCAGACGCAGCCGCCCGGGCTGGGCAGTGTCCGTTCGCTGCACGTCGGCCAATGGCACAGCTATGCCGTGCTCAACGATGGTTCGCTGACCGGCTGGGGGCGGACAACCTTCGGCGCGACGGCGACCCCGCCGAGCCTGCCGCCGGTGCGCGGGCTCTCGGTTGCGCAGGACTCGAACTTTGCGGTGCTCGATGGGGGCTCGGTTGTGGGGTGGGGCTGCGAGAACTGCCCGTTCGATTTCGGTACGCTGAACGTCCCGGCTGGGCTGTCCGGGGTGGTGCAGATCGAATCGGAATCGATCGCAGGCGTTGCGTTGCTCGACGACGGCGGGCTCGTCGGGTGGGGCGGTCAGCAGCCACCCAACTTCGGTTTCGGTATTGTCGCCTGCGGCCAGGACAACCCGCCTGAGAATCTCCAGGGCATCGTTGCGGTTGCATCCGGCACGGTGCACGGGCTTGCCCTGCTTGACGATGGCACTGTGACCTCGTGGGGGGTCGGTCCGGGCTGCGGCGCAGACTTTGGGCAGGCCGATGTGCCGTTTGGTCTCAACGGCGTGGTCGCGATCAGCGCCGGCTCGCAGCACAGCCTCGCGCTGCGAAGCGACGGGACCGTTGTCGGCTGGGGACTGGACACCGATGGGCAGGCGACCCCGCCGGCGGGCCTTTCCGGCGTTGTCGCCATCGACGCGAACCAGACGCTCAGTACGGCACTGCTGGCCGACGGCAGTCTTGTCATCTGGGGTGCGACCGAGGGTGGTCAGAATGCGCCCGGCGGCCTGAACGTCCGCGAGCCCGGCTGCGCCGATACCTCGGACTGCCCCGCCGACGTCAACCGGGACGGTGTGCTCAACGATTCGGACTTCTTCGCCTGGGTCACGGTCTTTATCGCTGACCCGCGGACGCCCGAGCAGACCGAGCAGTGCGATGTGAACGGCGACGGAGGCTGCTCGGACAGCGATTTCTTCGCCTGGGTGACCGAATTCACATCCGGCGGGTGCGACTGATGCCCCAAACCCCCAGCTAAAGAGATCGAGCCCGCCTCTGGTCTTTCATCCAGCGTGGGCTCGATGAGGACAGCACGGAGTGCGAGTTCCAGCCGCGGTCATCCGCGGCTTTTTTTTCGCGCCGATGGATCACGGCTCGGCATGCTGCGGAGCGGGGGTGGGCCGCTCGGCCCGTTGGAGAACCACGATGCGTGTGATGGGCTCCCCGGCGGCCGCGGTCGCCACGGTTCTGTGCATGGCCTCGACGGCATCCGCCGACCCCCGCTCTTCGCAGCAAGTGCTGGTCGCGATAGCCGAGCCCTCGCTCGCGGTACGGATCGATCCATCGCTTGAGCCCGTTGACCTTTCGGCACCGATCGCGGGGTTTCTGGGCGCTCGCCAGGCCGTGCGGCTTGATCGGTCCGTGCGGCGTGCGGGGTCGATGATGACAACCGCGCACGGGATGGCGGTCGATGAGTCAGGTGCCGCGGTACCCGGTTCGATGGTGCAGCTCACGACCGATGGGCTCTATGCGTACGGCGCGGTCTGGCTGCCCGATGGAACGGGCTATGAGTTGCAGAGCCGCGGCGACGGGCTGATCGCCAAGCCGTTCCAGACTGAGGGTGGTTTCCGCTGCGGCTGCGAGTTCGAAGGTCCGCAAGAGGCGCATGATTGGCGGTTCGCAGCTGAGGACGGCGATTTCGCTGGACAGCATGCGTTTGCTGGCCGCGCTGCGAACACTTCCACACTCCCATTCAACTCGGGCGCACCATGCTTTTCGGGTGACAACAGGGTCGTCACGATCCTGGTCGTGTTTGTGCAGCGGGCGATCGATACAGCGATCGGTCCGGACGCCACGGACGCGGAGATCAGGGTCTACGCCGAGTCCGTCGTCGAAACGTTCAACACAGCGATCATGAATTCGGGCTTGGATGCGGAGGCGAGGCTGGCCGATATCTTCCTCGATACCAACTTGCCCGGTCAGACCGTGCAGACGATCACGAGTGCGCAGGCTGCGATCAATGCGCTCCGCGGGCCGGAAGGTCAGGCCTCCCAAGACAAGCGCGACGATGTTTGCGCGGACTTTGTCGCACTGATCAGCCCCATCTTTAGCGCGGGCGGTATAGCACAGATTGGCGGCGACAATGCGAACGCAGCATTCTCGGTGACGGCGCCGAGCGGCCTGTTTACGTTCAACACGTTCGCACACGAACTCGGACACAACCTGGGCGCCAACCACGAGCCCGGCCAAGGCGGCGCGGTCTTCTTGCCCGAAGCCAGGGGCTTCCTCGGCGTCGATCCTGTGGCTCAGATCCCCTTTGTCACGATCATGGGCATAGGCAGCTTCAACCGGATTCCCTTTTATTCTGATCCCGACAACATCGTCAATGGCGTGAACATCGGCGTCGAGGGCGTATCCGACGTGGTCAACGCCTTCGAGACGACGGTTCCCCTCGCCACGCGCTACCGCGAGCGGCCGACGGTGATCGATCCTCAGTGCGATGGCAACGGCGGGCTCGATCGGTTCGCCGTGGCTTCCAACCCTGCGCTCGACATGAACTTCGACGGATTCCTCGATTTCTGCCAGGTGCGGGATAATCCCTCGCTGGACTGCGACCAGAACGGCGCGCTCGACGAAGCGGAGCGGCTGGGGCTGTTTTATCTCGATCTCGGCGATATTCCGCTTGTTTCGGGTGAGACTGTCGAGGTCACGGTTCCCGCGGGGCTGCCGGCCGAGTTTCTCGACGTCGCAACGCTCCGGGTGAACTTCGACGCGGATTTGTTTAGTTCGAGCTTTGATCGCAGCGCGACCGTCTCGCTGAGCAGCGGACCGGCGTTCACCACGCCGTTCTTCGGCCTCGGCACGTGCGAGTCGGACCCGACTAGCGACTTCTACTTGGCGTTCGGCGGCGACGCGTACAGCGAGTTTGCTGCCGACGCGGAACTCGGCCTGTCGACCATCTCGGTCTCTGTGACGCCCACTTTGCCGCAGGTCAACCAGTGCGGCCGGTCGATCACCGCTCGTCTCCAGCTGTTCGTCCGCCGCCCAGCAGGTTCGTTCGATCCTCTCAGCATCGATGCAGACCTAGACGGCGTCCTTGATGCCTGCCAGTGCCCGGCGGATGTCAACCGCGACGGCGTGCTCACCGACTCGGATTTCTTCGCCTGGGTCACCGCCTTCACCGCCGACCCGCGCACGCCCGAGCAGGAGCAGCAGTGCGACGTCAACCTCGACGGGGCGTGCGACGACAGCGATTTCTTCGCCTGGGTGACCGATTTCACGTCCGGCGGATGCTGAGACGGGCATCGAAGACGTCCCGTCGGCCGCGGAAGTGCACGGGATGTCCTGCCGGGGGTTTCAGTCCGAGGGCTGGGGCGTGCGTTTGACGAAGTAGCTCATGAGCTCGCCGCGGCTCTGGACATCGAAGTGCTTGTGCAGCTGCACGATGTAGGTGTGCGCTGTCGAGAGCTTGACGCCCATTTCCGCCGCGACCTGCTTCTCGCTGAACCCTTCGAGCAGCAGCTCGAGCGCCTGCCGCTGCCGTGGGGTGAGTCCGGCCATGCTCTTCTGATCGGCCAGCGCGAGCCGGGTACCGATCAGCGGGACGAGTTCCTGGGCAAGGATCGCGAGTACGGCCGCGAAACGGTGATCGGCCGGCTCCGCATCGATGGCCCGCATCGTCGAGATATTGAGCAGGCCACGCAGCTGCGGGGCTGGTGTGATACCGATCACAAACTCGTCAGAACCTGTCGGCTTGACGTACCTCTGAAAGAACGGGCTCGGGTACCACGCTTCATCGGGCACGACCATGGGGCGAGTGATCCCGATCGCGCCCCCCTGCATGGCGGGCCCGATGGCGGACGCAAAGTTGGGCAGTTCGACGCCGCTGGCCGGGTCGCACGATTCGAGATAGAGCTCTCGCGCTTCTTCGGATGGCCAGACCGACGCGAGCGGGATCAGCTGCGGACGATCGGGCTGATCTGTCGGCTGAAAGAGCTGGAGCTGGCTTGCCGGCGAATCGCCCACGATGCTGCTCGCCCCAGCCAGGAGGTGCTGCTGCCACGCCTCGGGATCGGCCCAGAGTTCGAGGCATTCGTTGAGCAGGCGGAAAACGCCGCGGATGTCATCCACGGTTGGTTCTGGTTCGGTTGTCACTGCTGAGGCTCCATGAATTTCTGGCTCGCTCCACTGTTCAGTGGATGCGTTGCTGAGCAAATCGTCTGCGATTGCATGTATAACCAAGATGCCGAGGAGAGGGGCGCTGCGATCACCCACAGGGATAGATGACGCGGGAAACGAAGCGAAAGGAAGGTCATATGTTCCGGTTTCCCGCGGCTATGAGGGGGTTCACCCGGATGCGCAACAGCGTTGCTGACGTTGTATGCGGGTCTGACTTCTTCCACGGCTTCGACAGTACACCCTCCACACCGAGCGCGGCTTGAGTTAGAAGTCAGGTTCTGGATCAGCAAACAAGCAGCGTGAACGCCATCGCAGTGAAAAGCCGCCGATCGTCACCGATCACGGCGGGAGTATCGGAGAGAGAGAGGAGATATCGAAGATGAAAAGGCTTCTGTTCGGAGGCGCGATCCTGAGCGCCGGGATTGTGTCGTCTGCCGAGTCGCAGACGTTCGATCCTGTTTCAGTGAACGGCTATGCAGTGGCGTACGCATACGGCGGCCCGGGAGCTGACCTCAGTCAGCTCACGGGTCCCGGCAGCGTGACATCAACACAAGGCGGTGCCAGCTCAACGATCTTCTTCAACAGCCTCAATATGGGCTCGAACCTCATTGGCGCGAGCGGGGCATCGTCTAGCGCTGACACAAGCTTTCGGTTTACCGTCGCTTCGGAAACCTCTGCCGTGCTTACGTGGGACCTGGGCACGTCAGCGTTCTCGGCTTTCTTCATCCTGAGCGACCAGAGCTCATCAACCACGCTATTCGACACTACCTCCGGTATCGATTTCACCGGATCGCTGGAGTTCATTCTTGAACCAGGCACGACCTATGCCTTCCAGCAACAGGTCTCTCTCGGTGGGTTCCAGCCAAGTGCTCTCTCGGTGACACTGGCGATCCCTACG
>JBCCZQ010000107.1:0-6096 GCA_039187315.1 Planctomycetota bacterium
CCCCGACGCCCCGGACGCCGCCGCTTTTGGGTGCGGCGGTCACGCCCTGACCTGGTTCCCGGGCCCCCCGTGCCCGGGGCCCGGCCCCCACCCGCGCCGACAGGGGCCATCCTAGACCAGGCTCACCCCCAGCCGTTCGAACCACCGCCACGACCTCTCCGTACACTGTCACCATGGCCGAGCCGCGCCCCGTTATCGATCGCCACGCTTTCGAGCAGGGCGAGCGTCAACGTCGGATGCTGCTCAAGATCGTTCGCGCGGCGTTCGTTATTGTCTTCGTGACCGTCGCGGCGTTGGCGATCCTGGCGACAGAGCTGGTCGGCGAGCGCGTCGCGATCGGGCCCCTTGCCCTGCGCACGACATGGCGCGAGACGATGATCCTCGCGCTGTTCTTCGGCGCGCTGACCGTGTTGATCGACCTGTTGACGCCGCAGAAAAAGATCTCCACGCTCGCGGGTGTGTTCGTCGGCCTGCTGACCGCGATGCTGCTCGCCGCCGCCGTGGGCTTTGTGATCGACCTGCTTGTCGAGCTCTATGAGATCCAGGGCCCCGACAGCCGCCCGCCCGACTTCGTCCTGACGGGCAAGCTGCTGATCGGCATCGGGCTGGGGTACCTTTGCATCTCGACGGTGCTTCAGACGCAGGACGACTTCCGCCTGGTGATCCCCTATGTCGAGTTCGCCAAGCAGCTGCGTGGCCCACGGGCGCTGCTTCTTGATTCGTCGACACTCATCGATGCTCGGATCACCGATCTCGCCGGCACTGGCCTGTTCCAGGCTCCGATCGTCGTGCCGCAGGTAGTGCTCGACGAGCTCCAGACCCTCGCGGACCAGCCGGACACCATCAAGCGCGCCAAGGGTCGACGCGGGCTGGAAACCGTCAGCCTTCTGCAAAAGGACCCCTCGCTGGACTTCGGCCTGGACGCCACGCGCGTGCCGGCAGCGTCGGTTGACCGGGCGCTTGTCGACCTCGCCGAGCACAGCGACGCCATCGTTGTGACGACCGATGCCGCCCTCGCCTCGGTTGCCTCGATACGCGGCGTGCCCGTGCTGAATATGCACGACATCGCGCGGGCCTGCCGACCGATCACGGCGCAGGGCGAGGCGTTCGCCATCCGCATCCTCCGAGAGGGCGAGCAGCCGGGCCAGGGGGTCGGCTACCTCGACGACGGCACGATGGTCGTCGTCAACGGTGCGGCCGGCGCCATCGGCCGAACGATCGATGTCGTGGCATCCTCGACGATCCCGACCGCAGCAGGCCGGCTGATCTTCGCTGATCCCGGCGAAGACTCGGAACTGACTGCGGCATCTCATGGGCCACCCGGCACCGATCCGGATCAGCCAACACCAGCCGTCCAGCCACAAGATGCTGGCGAGACGCCCGAGAACGCGCAGCCGGATGCTGAGCCGACACCCGTGATCCCGTCGGCAACGCGCCCGGCCAAGGGCCCTCGGACTGGTTCTCGGGCTGCCGCCCGACGCAACCCACGCCGGTAGGCCGATGTCGCGCCGGTTGTGCCGGCTCTGCGTTCTGTCGCGATCGGCGAGATGCGGAGATCAGACCGGATTAGGTGAGAGCAGGTTCGCGCCGCATCGTGCGTGCTGGTGGACGCGGCCGTTCCCGATTCCGATGGTGCATGTCAGAACGCGGGACGATCCGGTCCCCTCGGCAGGGAGCAGCACCATGCGGCGACACAACAGCACTATCGCACGGGCCTTCACGCTGGTCGAGATCCTCATCGTCGTGGTCATCCTCGGCATCCTTGCCGCGATGGTCGTGCCCAGCTTCGCCAACGCCGTTGAGCCCTCGCAGCAGGCCGCATTCGCAACCAACATCCGCGGCTTCGCGCAGAGTGTCGAGCTCTACCGCGTCCGAGAAGGTGATTTCCCGCCTGATGGCACATCGGGCCAGATCCCAAATGGCCTCGAGGCATACATCGATGTCTCAACCTGGGAGCGCACCACGCCTATCGGGGGTGTCTGGGACTCCGAGAGCGATCCGGCTGACCTCGGCTACGGCGTCGGTGTCCATTTCAACGGCACCGGTGAGACCCGTGACGATGTCTACATGACCGAGCTCGATGCGATCTTCGACGATGGTGACCTGACCAGCGGCGCCTTCCGCGAGTTCGGCGACGGTCGCTACTATTACGTCATCCAGCCGGGCGACTAAGCCGCACTCGCGAGCCGAGAAGATGCAACGCCTCGCGTAGCATGCGCGATGGAATCAATCGGGATCGCCAGCCGTCCAAACGAACAGCAGCTCGAGCGGCGCCGACGACGTACGGCCGAGATGCTCGGCTTTCACGATGAGATCCTGCTGATCGGCGCCGGCAGCCCGATACCCGTTCCCGGGGGTCTCGACCGCGTCCATCCCTTCACGCCGCACCCGCATTATCTCTGGCTGACGGGGCACACCCGCGGCGGGGGCGTGCTCGCCTATGACGCGGCCGAGAACCGCTGGACCGACTTCGTCCCGCCGACGTCCGATGCCGAGCGCATCTGGGAGGGTGCAGGCGATGCACCGGGCACGCCACTCGACCTGCTGACGTCGTGGCTGCGCGAGCGGGCAGACCGTCGTGCTGCGCTGCTCGGCACGCCCTCTGCGCTCATCGAAGCTGTGCTACCGCAGGCCGACCTGACCGAGAGCGCAGATTTCGCGATCCTGGCCGCACGCCGGATCAAGGACGATGCGGAGCTGTCCACGATCCAGGCTGCTGTCCGAGCCACGGCGATGGGCTTCGAGGCGGCGCGCGAGACGATCGCGCGGCCGCACGCGACCGAGCGCCTCATCCAGATCGAGCTCGAGGCCGCCTGCTTCCGCGCCGGCGGCGACTCGATGGGCTACGACACGATCGTGGGCGTGGGCGGGAACGCGGCCGTGCTCCACTTTGCGCCCGGCGACCGACCTGTCGCGCCCGGCGACGCGATTCTGATCGATGCCGGCTGCTCGATCGGGGGCTATACCGCCGATGTCACGCGCACCTTCGGCCGCGCGCCGCTCAGTCCACGCCTCGCCCAGATCCACGCCATCGTCTTGGATGCCGAACGCTTCGGAGTCTCCAGGTGTGTGCCCGGCCAGGAGTGGCGCGAGCTGCACCTGCTCGTCGCCGAACGCCTCGCCGCGGGGCTCGTCCATCTCGGCATCCTCAAGGGCGAACCCGCGGGCCTCGTCGAGCAGGACGCCCACGCGGTCTTCTTCCCGCACGGGCTCGGCCATCTCGTCGGGCTCGGGGTGCGAGACGCTTCGGGCTACCTGCCCGGCCGGGCGCGCTCCGAGCGTTTCGGCTTGGCCAGCCTTCGCATGGATCTGCCCCTCGAGGCCGGCATGGTCACGACCGTCGAACCAGGGCTCTACTTCATCCCACGCCTGCTCCGCGACCTCGCCCTTCGGGAGCGACACGCCAATGCGATCGACTTCGAAGCAGCAGAGGCCTGGATCGGGCTCGGAGGCGTGCGGATCGAGGACAACATACACGTTACCGAGTCAGGTCCAGTCAACATGACCGAGACGATCCCGCACGTTCTTGAGGCCAAATAACCAAACAAAAACTGAATATATACACGAGCATTCCATGGACCCCATAAATCCGACGAATCCTGCTGGAAACCCCTTTTGTTCTGTATACGTCGCCCGGTAACATGACTTGCAGACAAGAGTGTCTCGGGGTGAAAGCCCCGCCGGAGGAGAGTCCAGGATGCGTTCCATTCTCATTGCTGCCGCTGCATTCGCCAGCGGCACGGCCACTGCTCAGGTCTTCAATTTCGATACACTCGTTCACGGCGAGATCGTGACCAATCAGTTCGAGCCTGCGCTGACAATTACCGCCTCGAACCCGAATCGTCCGTTCGACATCGTCGCCGGCTTCGATACCGCCTTCATGGGCTCGACCTCGGACCCGGACCTGCTCGGCCCCCCGTGGGCTGGCGGCAACTTGGCTATATCCGCTACCGAGGTCGCGCTCGGCCGCGTGCTGATTCTGGCCGAGAACAACGACGGCGACGGCGATGGGGTGCTCGATGATCCTGACGACGAGGCCGCTCGGCCCGCCGGCTCCCTCGACCTCGCCTTCGATACACCGATCGGTGTGTTCGGCTTGGACATCATCGATATCCAGGGCGCGATCGAAACCACGACCACCATCGATTTTTACGCCGGCGGAGGGATCGTCGGCACCGTGGCACTCAGCGACCTGACCGACTCCAACTCGGTCTACTTCGATCCGTCCATCACCTTCGGCGACAACACCGCGAACCGCATGAGCCCGATCAGCGCGTCCGATTTCGGCGCCTCCGCGTTCGAACGCGTGGTGATCAACATCGGCGGCTCATCCGCCTACGACAACTTCGTGGTGCCCGCCCCGAGTTCGGCCGCCCTGCTGGGCCTCGCCGGTCTTGCCACGGCACGCAGGCGACGCTAACCGACTCCGCACGCCGTGCCGCTCACCCGCGGCTCGGCGCCTTGGCAACTGAACTGGTCTAACCCGGTCAATCCCCCTCGGCAGCTCGACTCCCTCAGAGTTCCGCGCGATGCCTGCGCCCGCCGAGCGATGACTCCAAGGCACCCCCTCAGAGAGCTTCATTGTCCGCCGACGGGTCGGCATCTATTGCGGATGCATCCCGCGGCCACGGGTGTACTAACGCATGCCACGCAACGACAACCCCCTGCCCGAGCGCGGGGAGCCCCGCCGAAACGGCCGACGGAACCAGTCCGACGGCTTCACCTGCATCAACTGCGGCCTCAAAGTCCCGGGCCAGGCCTGGGGCACGAAGCACCGCAACCACTGCCCCGCCTGTCTCTGGTCACGCCACGTCGACGACCGCCCCGGCGACCGCGCCAGCCACTGCAAAGCCAAGATGGAACCGATCGGCATCGAGGTGAGGCCGGGCGGCGAGTGGGCGATCATCCACCGCTGTGTTGGCTGCGGCAAACTCGCCACCAACCGCATCGCCGGCGATGACTCGGAACGAGCCCTGCTGGGGCTGGCGCTCCGACCCCTGGCGAGGCCGGCGTTTCCGCTCGATGATGCGCGGTAGCGAGGACAGGGAGCCAGTCAGAACTGCGCAACCGGGTCGAATCCAACGGGCTAGCTCATCAGTCCAAGACCAAGCATCAGTGCCCAGAAGGCAGCGATGAATCCGTACGTCACACCATTGCAGATGAGAACAGCAGCGAACCCGATACGTTCTTCCGGCACGTTCCGCCGAGTCAGGCGTGAGAGGACCCAGTACTCGATGAGCATTGAAACCAGAAAGAATGGCAGCGAGAGCGTGAGACCCGCGCCGCCGATCATCCAGCCGAGATCATCTTCGTACGGGATGAGCCACGGTGCCTGAACGGTCGCCGCGTACACGCGCTGCCAGAACGTCTCGAGCCCGTGAGCACTACCGCCACCGATAGATAATTGGATCACGACCAGCGCGATCCAGGTCAGCGGCACACCAACAACCGTTGACGCAGCATTCGCGAGTCCGACGCGCAGCGACCATTGCCCGTAGCTGCCGCCGGTAAGCGCCTTGACGATGCCTGCTTCGACCAACACCACGGGCAGCAGGGCCGCAAGCATCAGCGGCCCGTAGACCATCAGCATCGGAATTCCGGCGTTCGCAAGCGTCAGGTTCATAGTGGACGCTTACTTGGAGTCGTCGACGCCCTCTTTCACAGCTTCTTGAGCGCCCCAACCAACTCGTCGATGTGCTCGCGCTCATGGGCGGCCGACATCTGGATCCGCAGCCTCGCCGTCCCCTCCGGCACCACCGGGTAGCCGAAGCCGATCACGAAGACGCCCAGCTCCATCAGCCGCTGGCTCATGCTGATCGCCTTGGCCGTGTCGCCGACGATGATCGGGCAGATGGCGGTGGGTGATTCGATGACATCGAAGCCCGCGGCCGTGATCTGATCGCGGGCGTAGGCCGTGTTGTCGCGCAGCTTCTGTACACGTTCCGGCTCGCGCATCAGGATCTCGATGGCGGTGTTCGCGCTCGCGGCCACGGTCACCGGCAGGGCGTTCGAGAACAGCGTCGGCCGGCCGCGCTGGACGGTGAGTTCCGAGCCGCGCTTCGCGCCGGCGATGAACCCGCCCGCGCCGCCGCCGAG
>JBCCZQ010000108.1:0-5918 GCA_039187315.1 Planctomycetota bacterium
CCCGGTTCTGATCGGCTTTGTCATCCCGCTCGGACAACTCGTCCGCCTGCGTACGAGCTCGGGAGCCACCCCGTTCGATGCGCGGCTGATGCTCGCGGGCTTGAACTCGGCCGGCATCGGCGCAGTCGCGGCGTGTATCGCGGTGCTGCTGACGTTGCTGCTGCTGTTCGCCGCCCGCACCTGGCCCGGGCGCTTGACTCGCGGACTGACCGCAGTGACCCGGCTCGGATACACGATTCCAGGGACCGTCGTCGCCGTCGCTCTCATGGGGCTGCTCGCTGATCTTGATCACGGGCTCAACGCGGCTTGGAACAGCCTGCGTCCGAACGCTGGCTGGGCCCCCGGCTTGCTGCTCTCGGGGTCCCTGTTCGCGTTATTGCTCGGGTACCAGACGCGTTTCCTCGCGCTGCCGCTCGGCGTGATCCAGGGCGGGTACGACAAACTGCCCAAGAACACCGACCGCGCCGCGCGGACACTGGGCTCGCGCCCGCTCCCCGTGCTGGTGCGTCTCCACCTCCCCGCGCTCAGGTTCGCGGCGCTCTCGGCCGGCGTCTTGGTTTTTGTCGACGTCATCAAGGAACTCCCGGTTACGCTCGGGATGCGTCCGGCCAACTTCGATACCCTCGCCGCCCGCGCGTACCGGCTCGCCAGCGACGAACGCCTCGCCGAAGCCGCCGGGCCGTCGCTGGTCATCGTGCTCATCGGAACTGTCCCCGTCTGGTTTATCCACACCATGCTGAGGTCGGCTTTGCTCACAGGGCGTAGCCCACGAACAAGCGAGGGAGCGGAAGCGTGAGCGTGGATGGACTGGTAGTAACGGACCTTTGTTTCTCCTACACCGAGTCGGTGCCGCTGCTCCGCTGCGTGTCCTTCCGCGTCGAGCCGGGCGAGATTTGTTGCATCCAGGGCGAATCGGGCGGCGGCAAGTCCACGCTCCTCCGCATCATCGCCGGGCTCGAGCACGCCCAGAGCGGGTCGGTCCGGCTGGCGGGGCGCACGCTCGCCGACGGTTCCCGCCACGTCACACCCGAACGCCGACGGATCGGCCTGGTCTTCCAGGACTTCGCGCTGTTCCCACACCTGACCGCGGCCCGGAACGTCGCGTTCGGTATGAGAGGTATCCGCCGCCGCGAGCGCGAACACAGGGCACGCACACTGCTCGAGCGCATGGGGCTCCGCGACGGGCACGACCGCTACCCCTCGGAACTCAGCGGCGGTCAACAGCAGCGCGTCGCGATCGCCCGCTCACTCGCGGCCGAACCTCGGGCAATGCTGCTCGACGAGCCCTTCGCGGGCCTCGACAACGAAACCCGAGACCGCGTCCGCTCCGACGTATTAGCAACACTCCGAGAGTGGTCGATCCCGACCATCCTAGTTACGCACGATGACGGTGAATCCGACCGCTGCGCGGATTCGAGGCATCACCTGATCGGCAAGCAGCTCACCAGATCCGCCTGCGGCTGCGACCGCTCGGCGTCATTGGTCCAGCCGACGCTGCCCGGCGAGACACCGCCCACAAACGTCGTGTAGCAGCCCGCGACACTCACAATCGGTCCAAGCACGCCATTTCACGCACCTCGAAAACACGGCTTGTATTGAGACTCCCGAGAGGTTATAGAAGAATTCCTTGGTTCGATTCTGCCTGACCACTTCGAGAGAGAGACCATGAAAGCGATCAACGCACCGGCCTGCCTTTTGGCTGCCCTCCTCACATCCGCCACCTACGCGTCCTCGGCCCAGCAGACGGTGATCTTCTCGAACATCGCCGGCGAGCCCTCGTCCCAGATCCCGGGCGGGGTCGGCACCTGGGACGCGGACTTCAGCTTCTTCACGCTCAACATCAGCACGTCGGGCGAGCACTGGCTCTTCAACCATCAGGCGTCCGGGGGGTTCCCCGAGGTGCTTGTCGCGGGCAGCGGCACCACGGGCAGCGTGGTCCTCCAGGAAGGGCTCAACCAGTTGAACGGCCGCATCGTCGAAGGCATCGACTCCTCCGGCCGAATCAACAACAGCGGCGCCTGGGTCGTCGCCGGCGACTTCAGCGGCGCGACATCGGACGACGACTTCGTGGTCTCGGGTGATCTGTCCGGTGTCAACATGCTGCTCGCTCAGGAGGGCTCGGCGATCCCCGACTCGATCTTCGGCGCCGGTAACACCTACGACACCCTCCAGACCACCGCGATCGATCAGTCCGGCTTGATCTACCACGAAGCCGACTCGCTCGACGGGCCCGCGTTCGGCTCGGACGACAACGAGGCGATCATCCGTTCGGACGGCGTGGTGCTGCTGCGGACCGCGACAGACATCCCCACCAACCAGGGTGGCGGCACCGCCCGGACCTACCAGGGCTTCGACCTGGACGATTTCCACGTCAGCGACGACGGTTCGAGTTGGCTGGTCCGGGGTGACTTCGACGGCTCGTCGGCGGACGACGACGCTCTGTTCGTCGACGGCATGACCGTGATCCAGGAAGGCTTCACGCTCTCGGACATAGGTATCCTGAACGCTGAATCGCTGACCGCGGTCGTCGACAATCTGACCGGCGGGATCGACCAGCAGTTCATGGCCGGCAACGGTGACTGGTACGCGTTCGGTCAGGTCGCCGACGGTAACGACACCGACTGGGCGATCCGCAACGGCGCGGTGATCGCCAGGTCGGGCGACGAGATCTTCCCCGGCGCCGGCGAGTCCTGGGACGACCCCGCCTCGGGCATCCAGGACTTCTCGCTGCTGGTCGGCAACTCACTGGGCGACTACGTCCTCGGCGGGCTGACCTCGCAGGGCGATGTGGTCGTCGTGCTCAACGGGGCCGAGGTGGTGCTGCGTTCCGGCGACGCGGTCGATCTGGACGGTGACGGCACGTCCGATGATGCGTTCATCGGCAGTTTCGAGTTTCAGGAGACCCGTCTTGGCGACAACCTGATGCTCTTCGCGTTGGTCAATCTTGATAACGCGTCGGGAGCCGATATCGGCAGTGCGTTTATCACCGTTGATCTTGCCGCGTGTCCGGCGGATCTGGCCGAGCCGCTCGGGACGCTGAACTTCTTCGATATCGCCGAGTACATCGCGCTGTTTAACGCGGGTGATCCCGTCGCGGACTTCGCGGCCCCGTTCGGCGCGATCAACTTCTTCGATATCGCCGAGTACATCAACCAGTTCAACGCGGGATGCCCGTAGTCGCTCATCGGCACGCTTGGATTGACCTGCGACCGAGTGTTTTGATGGGCATGCTGCGTCGCACGGTTCCGGATGTTTCCCGCAGTCCGCCCGGGCAGACATTGAGCCGTGTGCGAATAGCCGAATCTGCCTGACGCTGTCCGTGTTGGTGCACGGGGATAACATCCCCGAGCGACCACGTGGAACAGAGAAAGGTGCGCCATGACTGAGCAGTTCGACCGGGTGACCTCGCATCAGTGCACACACCCGCCCGCGAAGTACGACGACCTGAGTGTGCTGTTCCTGAACTGCACGCTGAACCGATCGCCGGTGCTCTCGCACACCGAGAAGCTCATCGGCGTCGCGCAGCGTGTGTTCGAGGCGAACAAGGTGGCGACCAAAGTCATCCGCCCGGTCGACTACGAGATCGCGGCCGGGCTCGGCAAAGACATGACCGAGACGCCTGAGTGGGACCGCGATGACTGGCCGAAGATCCAGTCCGAGGTGGACGCGTGCGATATCCTGGTGCTGTGCACCTCGGTGTGGCTCGGAGAGAAGTCCAGCGTGTGCAACCGCGTGCTCGAGCGCATGTACGGCTACACCCATTCGTTCAACGACAAGGGCCAGTACCGCGACTACGGCAAGGTCGGCGCGACCCTGATCACGGGCAACGAAGACGGCGTGAAGCACTGCGCTATGAACATCCTGTTCTCGCTCAGCCACATCGGCTACACGATCCCGCCGCAGGCGGACGCGGGGTGGATGGGCGAGGCCGGGCCGGGCCCTTCGTATGCTGACCCCGGGTCCGGCGGGCCTGAGAACGATTTCACGAACCGCAACACGACCTTCCTCGCCTGGAACTGCATGCACCTTGCCCGGATGCTCAAAGACCAGGGCGGGGTGCCGGCGCACGGGAACCTGCCCGAGGCGTGGGAAGCGGGCTGCCGGACGGACTTCGACAGCCCGGAGCACAAGCGGTAAGCGCGATCGACTGCCGCGGGGCGGATTCTTAGTGCTTGTCGTAGCCGTCCGGATGGGCCTGGAACCAGCTCCATGCGGTCGAGACGACCTCGTCGATGTCGGTGACTTCGGGTGACCAGCCGAGCTCGCGCTTGATGCGCGTCGGGTCGTTGTAGAGCGCGATCGCGTCGCCAGCCCGTCGGCCCGTTTCGGTGACTTCGAAGTCACGCCCGGTCACACGCCGGACCGAGTCGAGGATCTGGCGGACGGAATAGCCGGCACCGATGCCCACGTTGAACGCCTGGGGCTCGCCCGGCGCGACGCGTTCCGCGGCCCGGACGTGCGCGTCGATGAGATCCTCCACGTGCACATAGTCACGCACGCACGTGCCGTCCTCGGTGGGGTAGTCCGTGCCGAAGATGGACATCCCGGCCCGTTTGCCCTGCGCGGCCTGCATCGCGACCGGGACGAGGTGTGTCTCTGGGCTGTGGTCCTCGCCGAGCGTGCCAGATCGGTCGCATCCGGCGACGTTGAAGTAGCGGAGCATGGTCAGCGCGATTGGCTGGTCGACGATGCGGCGTTTCTCGGCGTAGTCGAGAAGGATGTGCTCGAAGTGCAGCTTGGTGCGCCCGTAGGGCGAAGTGGGGTGCTGCGGGCAGGTCTCTGGAACGGGGATCATGCCTTCGGGCGGATCGCCGTAGGTGGCGCAGGAAGACGAGAAGATCAGGCGGTCCACGCCGCGACCGCCCCTTGACTCATCGATCGCGTCGAGCATGGCGATGCCCGAGGAGATGTTGTTCCGGTAGTACCAGAGCGGATCTTCGACCGATTCGCCGACGTATGCGAGCGCGCCGAAGTGCATGACCGTATCGAGATCGTGCTCGTCGATGGTCCGGGTGACCGAATCCTGATCGCCGACATCTGCGTGGACGAAGCTGAACTGTCCGGATGACCCCGCCGCGAGCAGGTCCATCGGGGCGCGGTGCCCGCGGAGGAGTGAGTCGATGGCGACGACGTGATGCCCGTCCCGGAGCAGCCGCTGGCAGGCGTGCGAACCGATATAGCCTGCGCCGCCCGTCACCAATACCCGCATGCCTGCCTCCCTCGTGATCGGATACGCCGCGTACCGGGCGGCTGTTCGTCCGGTCCGGCGAGGGTATGCCGCCATGGACGTCCGTGCCGTGCGTGGCGAGTACCCGGCGGGGCCGACGGAACGATGGCGACTCCCCATAGAATGCTGCGAGGCGGGAAGGAGCCTGCCCGATAAGGTGTTGAGCGGGAAGCCGCGGCCCGAGCCTTCGGGCCGGAACATGGGCGGCAGCCCCGGGAGCCGAGCGGACATGGCCGATTCTTTCTCGTCGGATTTCAAGCGTTTCTTCGGCAAGGGTCTGGCGATCCTGCTGCCGACGGTGGTCACGCTGTGGATCCTGTGGCAGGCCATCGGCTTTGTCTATACGAACGTAGCCCAGCCGATCAACCGCGCGACGCGTCTGTCGGTGCTGTGGGTGGTGCCGCAGGTGTTCGAAGAGGAATCCCTGCCCGGCTGGTTCAGCGTCACCGACGAGGAACTGCTGACCTATCGCGACGCGAACGATGTGTCGGTCGACAAGACCGCGGACGCGACGCTGCGTCGTCAGATCCGCCGGGAATATCTGCGTGCCTTCTGGAACGATCACTGGTATCTGAATCTGACGGGATTCGCGATCGCCATCCTGCTGATCTATCTGGCGGGGGTGCTGATCAGCAACTTCTTCGGGCGGCAGATCTACAACCGTCTCGAGCGCCTGATCGCGCGGATCCCG
>JBCCZQ010000109.1:0-5855 GCA_039187315.1 Planctomycetota bacterium
TCCAGCCGTAGTGCGTGTTCCCGTTGAGTACCGTGCGGACACCGATGAAACGCTCGAGGCCATCAACGGGGAAGCTGCCCGTACCCGTTGAACGCCAGATGTCGCTGGTGGTGTTACCACCGGTGCCCGAAGCGAGCGTCCACGCTTCGCCAAGATCGGGCGTGTCATCGATGAGATCGCCCGCAGCGAGCGGGAGTGGGTTGAGGCCGCCCAGCGCCGTGAAGATCTCGTCCTCATCGTTCAGGGCCTGGCTGTTGGCTTCATCACCGTCAATAAAGACCTTGGCCTGACCCGAAATCAGGTTGTTCCGGATCCGCATGTCGGTCACGGAGTCCTGATCAAAATCGATCCCGAGCGTTGCAGCCCCGGGGAACGAAATGTCACCAGACACCGGGTCGAGCGGCGTAAACACGATCTGCCCGTTCGCAGCGCCCGCGAACGCCAAGGGCGCACCGGCGAGCAGCTTCCCGCTCGCGCGGATGATGTCGTCCTGCATCTCTCTGTCCTTTCTGTCTCTCTCGGTTCTTGTCTCTCATCGAGGCAGACCGCACACCGCGGCCGGTTCCTCTGCTCTCTTCCCGGCCGTCAAACCGGTCGTCCATCCATGACCCCGAATCCGTTGCGGCCGGTGTTCCATCCCGACCGATCAGAACACGTCGCTACGGGCAACCATCACCAATGAAAATCGTCACCCAGGCGAAGAAATCGCTGTCGCTGCAGCTGCCGTCGCGGTTGACATCGCAGGCCGCTTCCTGCTCCGGCGTTCTTGGGTCGGCGATAAACGCCGTGACCCAAGCGAAGAAGTCGCTGTCGCTGAGCGCGCCGTCGCCGTTCACGTCGGCCGGGCACGGATCGACCGAGCCGCGGTCCCCCGCCTCGATCGGCGTATTGGGCACCGTGTTGTACGCGATGCCGGTGACGTAGCCGCTCACGCCGATGACCGGGCTGAACGTCTCGCTGTCGATCACGATGCCGATCCAGCCGAAGTGTGTGTTGCCATCGATCTGAGTCCGCACCGCGACGAACCGCTCTTGACCGTCAGCGGGGAAGTCACCGTCGGACGAGGTGGCCGGCGGGTCGGTGAAAGCGGTCCAGATGTTGCTGTCACCCAGCAGGCCGTCGTCGTTTGAGGCGAAGACGTACTCGCCCTGGGCGGGAGACTGCTCGATGAGATCGCCCGCCGAGAGTGCGATCGGGTCCAGCCCACCGGTGAACGCGATGATCTCATCCTCATCGTTGTTCGCCTGGCTGTTCGATTCATCGCCATCGACGATGACCTTCAGCAGGTTATCGAACTTGCGTGTGCGGATCTGGAGGTCTTCCACCCCGTCGCCATCGAAGTCGAGGGGAACCGCCAGGCTCGTGAAGCCGTCGACGCTCTGGGCGGAAAAGTCCCCGCTCACAGGCCCAAGTTCTGTGTACGCCACTTGGGCGTGGGCCGTAGAGGCGAATGCGAGCGGAGTGCCGGCCAGCAGCCCCACGCCTGTCCGAATCCGTTCTTTGTGCATCAGTTCATCCCTCAACGTGGCCCCATGACAGCCACCTCAAGCGTGTGCCGTCCAGCAATGAAGATCTCCCGCTTCAACACGGGAGATCCCGGATTTCGAAATGCCGGCCGCGAAGCCGGGGGACCTCAAGGGCCTCTATCGCTCTTGGGGCACGACCGCCCCGGGATCGTCTCGGCCTCTACGGGCAGCCGACGCCCGTGAAGATCGTGACCCAGGCGAAGAAGTCGCTGTCGTTGCACTCGCCGCTGCGGTTGACATCGCAGGCCTGTTCGTCTTCCGGCGTCCGAGGGTTGGAGGTGAATGCCGTCACCCATGCGAAGAAGTCGCTGTCGTTGAGCTCGCCATCACCGTTGACGTCGGCGGGGCACGGTTCTTCGGAGCCGCGGTCGCCAGCAGCGATCGGCTCATCTGGCACGGTGTTGTACGCGATCGCGGTGACGTAGCCGTCCATCGAAGTCAGCGGCGCAAACGTCTCGCTCTCAAGGATCAGGCCGATCCAGCCGTAGTGCGTGTTCCCGTCGATGATCGTGCGCACGCCGATGAAGTACTCGTTGCCATCGACCGGGATCTCGCCCTCCGAAGCCGAGCCGCCCTGCTGGAACGACCAGATCTCGCTCTCGTCGAGCCCACCGGCGTTGTTCGAAGCGAAGCTCCAGCGGCCGGCCGGCGCGGTCGGGCCGATCAGATCGCCCGAGTTGAGCGCGAGCGGGTTGGTGCTGAAGCTCGAGGTGACGATCTCATCCTCGTCGTTGAACCCCTCCGAGTTGCTGGCATCACCGTCGACGAAGAGCTTCAGCCGCCCGCTGAGCAGGTTGCGCCGAACACGCAGCTCCGCGACCGAGTCGCCGTCGAAGTCGATGTTGAGCGTCGCCGTGGCGTTACTGCCCGAGATCGAAATATCCCCGTCCACCGGGCCCAGTTCGGTCGTGGTGATCTGCCCACTGGCTGCGCCAACGGCCACGAGAGGCGTGAGTGAGCATGCGAAAGGCCTTGCGAGACCCACTATCGTGTCAGCACGATCCATCACAGTGTCCCTTCTGTACAAGCATCTCGATCTTGTGTCCCAAAGATCCAAACAGGACCCATGGCCACAGATTACAAGCTCTCCAAGACAAGGGCAAGAATGTTTTCAGAACAATCGCTGCCACATGACTGGGCCTAGCGCGGCTGCGAAAGCGAGAGATCGACTCAGATCTGTTCTGAAGATGATCGGTCTGGTTCCGAGAGCGGGAACCAGCAGATCAGGCCCGAATTCAGCTCCGGGTGGTCTTTCGCGACGCGGATCACGCGGCACTGATCGGCCCGCAGCCCTGTGTGGCCAACCAACGAACGGAGACACTCGGCGTAGCGTGGGACCGACTCGATGTGCACCGATCCGAGGCCCAAGCCGAGGTCGTCCACCGCCGCATACGGGCGGACCTCATCGGCCAAACGTGTGCCGGGCGTTGGGAGCTTCGGAGGATCGGGGCGGTACATCTGCTGCGAGATCATGGGCACGACCCCAGGATAAACGCCCGGTCCGAGCACGAGGTCGATAACGACACGGTCGGTCGGCATGCGTGTGATGACCTGATGCCACTCGTGCGTGAAACCTTCGCGCTGATACCGCAGCAGCACGCCCGGGCCGCGCTGAGCGCACACGACATCGATCGGCTCGTGCAGGGCCGGCTCATCGGAAGGCAGCTGCAGCTCTGTCTGACCGAGCGAGGATCGGATGAACTCGACGTGGGCCGCGCCCTGGCAGTAATCCAGCAGCAGCGCGGACGTCGCGTCGTTGGGGTCGCCGCCTGGATCCGCGGGCACGTAGGGGCAGACCGGCCCTTCTGGCCCGGTGCGGAGCGAGCCAACGATGATGGGAGCACCGTCGGGCCTGGTGCGTTCCAGACCGTATTTGCCGAACATATGGATGGTGTCGAACCGGTCGCGATCGCCGCCGTCGAACACGATCATCGCCGCGACGGTGCACCGGACGCGGTAGCCGAGCAGGTCGGAGGCGGCGCGGGTCATGGCACGCCGTGACACCAGGTCAGCTGCGGCACGCTGGCTGGGCATCGAGGCAGCAAGACGCAGCAGCACCGCCCGACGTTTCCCGGGATAGCCGTTAAGGAAGCGCCGATACCGCGCGATGGATTCACGCGCGCTGCGCTGTTCGCGTCCAGATACGTGCCCCTTGTCGACGGCGGCGTCCAAGACCAACGAGAGACCATCTGGCGAAGGGATCTCGTGCAGGAACTCGAAAGGTGTCGAGGCGTGCAGCGAACGCACGACACGGCCGAGCACCGAGCGATCCAATTGCAGCAAGCGGATGAGATCCGTTTCACGGACGCTGTTCGGTGAGCCGGCCAATGCAACGCAGCGTTCGAGCATGGCACGCAGAGAACCGGCATGCCGCTCCACCGCACGATCGAAGGGTTCATGCTCGTCGTTCGCCCACGAGGGCTTGGATCGGTCGTTCTTTGTCAGGTAGACACGCGTGACACCTTCGGTGTTCGGGTCTCGCTGCACGGCATCGCGTTGTTCAAGCTTCACAAGAACGATTCTACTGGATCAGCAGAAGCAGATCGAGCTATTGTTTTGAAAACACCATTGCAGTAGATCTGATCCCCATGTAGCCTGCGTATGCAGCCTGACCCCATCACGTGATATCCACAGATATCACGCACACCGCCCTCTCGCTGTGCGCGCGACGGGCACGAGGAGACACGAGTATGCACCGCTTCCCCGTTTCTGCCGCAACGATTGTCATCATCGCCGGCGCGGCCACAGCCTCGGCTCAGGTCGAGCCGATCCTGTTCTCCGACGGCATCATCCCAGGCGTGTTCGACCCAGGCGGTACGGCAGCCACGGTCTGGCAGACCGGCCTGTACCGGATCGCCAACAGCCCCGACCGCTCGCTGTGGGCGATCCGGGTCAACAACACCAGCTCCAGCGACAACGAGTACATCGTGTCGGGTTCGGGTCTGGTGGGCAACACGGTCGTTCACTCGTCTGCGACCGAGGACACGGTCCCGGCAACCTCGCAGCCGATCTTCTACATCTCCGAGCGCGAACTCTCGATCAACGACAGCGGTGATCTCGCTGTGGGCGGGAGCGACGCCAACCGAGCCACGACAGACACCGCCTACTTTGTCGACACCGGCACCAGTGTCACGGTGATCGCGCAGGAGAACAACTTCAGCTTCACGCGGCCCGCCCCGACGCTGCTGCCGTACCCCGTCAGCCCCAGCATCCCCAACCCCCTGACGTTCAACGCGCTCGGCGTGGGCGATATCTCGAACACGGGCAAGATCGCTATCCTCGATACAGACATCGACCAGGTCCTCTTGTGGGACAGCGGCACGCTGACGCTGCTCGCCGAGGACGATGACCCTGTTGCAAACCAGGATCGGCCCGGTGAAGTGCTCACGGGTCTCATCTCGCCGGGTGCAAACGGGTTCCGCTCGACGATCTTCTACTTCGAAAACCAAGGGGAGGATCCGATCGTGGCCTTCCAGGGACGTTCGGCGATCCCGAACGATGGCAACCAGAACGGCCTGACCGATGAGCTTTCGACCGATACCGCCGGCCTTATCACCCGGGACCCATCGAGCGGCACCCTCGAATCCCAGTTGTACGTCGGTGATGTCGTGGACTCGCGTGTCATCGGCTCAAGCCTGAACGCCTGGGTCGACGCAGACGGCAACACCTTCGCCACCGGCACCAGCGGGAGCTTCTTCCCGCCCAGCGATGGCTTCGGCATCATCAACGGTGAGGTTGTCGCCGATGTCGGCTTGCCCGTAGGCGGCACGGTCGCGGGTGAGCAGTGGTTCGGGGCCGCGTCGAACAGCAACGGCCCATGGATCTTCGCGCTCGACCGCCGCCCGGACGGCGCGTACATCATCGGCGGCGTGACGAACAACCCGGGCATCGTCGATGGCGGCAACCTCGAGGGCAACGACCAGCCCGACATCAATGTGAACCGCGTCGTCATGTTCGTCGCGCCCGACGGGACCCGCACCGAGCTGCTCCGCACCGGTCAGGACTTCGATGTCACGCTGCCTGACGGCACCGTGCAGACCCGTAAGCTTGCCGTGTTCAACCAGTCGGACGCGACCTTCTCGATGTACATCGACGATACCCACCTCTACTTCCTCGCCGGCACAACGCCGTACGCCGGCACGATCCCATCCGACCTGTTCGCAAGGGTCGAGCTGCCGAACGTCGGCGGCGACAGGCTCTGCGGGGACGTGAACAACGACGGCACGATCAGCGACTCGGACTTCTTCGCCTGGGTCACGGCGTTTATCGCCGACCCGCGCACACCAGAACAGCTTACCGCGTGCGACGTCAACGATGACGGCAACTGCA
>JBCCZQ010000110.1:0-5651 GCA_039187315.1 Planctomycetota bacterium
CGCATGTCGATGTCGTACTTGTTCCGCGCGACGATGGTGCGGCGGGCGGCCATGCACATGATGCGGTTGAGCTCGCGGTCGACCTGCTCGACGTCCCAGGTGACGTTGCTGCGGTTTTGGACCCATTCGAAGTAGGAGACCGTCACGCCGCCTGCGTTGCAGAGCATGTCCGGGATGATCTCGATGCCGCGCTGCTCGAGGACCTTCTCGCCCTCGGGCGTGGTGGGGGCGTTGGCGGCCTCGGCGACCACGCGGGTGTGCAGCTGCTTGGCGCGCTGTTCGTTGACCATGCCCTCGAGGGCCGCGGGGATGAACACATCGTTGGGGGTGGACCAGAATTCGTCCTCGGTGATGACGTCGCAGCCCTTGCCGGAGTGCTTTCCGGAGCCGGTGGCGCCGCCGCGCTTCTCGAAGCCGGCGACCCCGCCGTGCTCGGCGCAGTGGTCAGCGAGCGCGTGGGCGTCGAGGCCCTCGTCGTTGCGGACGGCGCCGGTGTGGTCCATGACCGAGACGATGTTGGCGCCCATGTCGTAGAGGATCCGGCCGGCCCAGGAGCCCACGTTGCCGAAACCGAGGATTGAGACGCGCATGTCGTCGATCGGGATATCCAGATCGGGGAGCATCTCGCGGAGGACATCGACAACGCCCTGGCCGGTGGCCTTCTCGCGGCCGAGCGACCCGCCGATGGCGATGGGCTTGCCGGTGACAACTGCCGAGGGGTCGCGCTCGTGGCGTCCGCCGATCTGCATGTAGGTGTCGGCGATCCAGGCCATGACCTGGGCGTTGGTGCCCATGTCTGGCGCGGGGATGTCGTAGTCGGGGCCGATGTCGTTGGCGACGGCGGCTGTGAAGCGCCGGGCGACGCGCTGGAGCTCACCCTCGCTCAGGTCGCGCGGGTTGCATTTGACGCCGCCCTTGCCCCCGCCGAACGGCACGCGGACGAGCGAGCACTTCATGGTCATCAGGAACGCGAGGCTCTTGACGTCGTCGAGGTGGACGTCCTCGTGGAACCGCAGGCCGCCCTTGTAGGGCCCGATCGCGTTGTTGTGCTGGACGCGGTAGCCCTTGAAGAGCCGGTGGTGCCCGTCGTCCATGCGGACCGGGAAGTGGACCATGATCTCGTTCTTGGGCTGGCTGAGGATGATCCGGCAGCGGTGCTTGAGGTTGATGATCTCGGCGGCGCGGAGCATCGCGGCGACGGTCTGGGTGTAGATGTTGTTGGCGTCCTTGGGGAGCCCGACCTCGTCGAAGATGGGATCCCAAACAAGAGCCTGATCGTCGCCGGCGGTTTCGGCTGGGGTGTCCGTGGCGGTCGATACATCCGTCGCTGAGGTGGTCATCTCGCACAACTCCCGTGCTGCGAGCGTGTTGTCTTGGGCGATCCGGCGTGGAGCCCGATTCGTGCGGCGCCGGCCCAGATCCCTGCTATCGGCCCATCCGCCGATGCTCTGGAGCGAGCGTCTTCTACGCTAGCGTGCCTTCAGGCCGGTGTCAGCCCCGGTCAGATGGTGTGTATGCAAATGTATACAGTTTTGCGTGCCCGATCGGCTCGCGCACGGAGGCTGTTGCGAGCCTGTGAACGATCGATACGAACGCGGCGAAGTTTTCGTGCTGGTGTTGGTCGGGTCCTGAGCCGAACCTACACTCTGAGTCCGGGTCCCGCAGGCCCGGACGCGTAGCCCGGTGTGGGTCCGGGGCGTGAACGAGTCAGAGGCACCCGAAACGTCCCGATGGGACCGCCCCCGGCGTCCGAAGCCTGGGGTTGCTCGACGGAGTTGTCTGTGCCGCCGCTGCGGGCCGCGGATCGGGCACGCGCGTCGAAGGAAGGACACTGCACATTGATGGTTGACCAGACGCTGCTTGCCTCGCTGCAAGTCGACGATGCCGAGGCCGAAGCCCTGCTCGCGGGCGCACTCGGCTCGTCCGAGGCCGGCATGGACTCGATCCTTGAGGACCAGCTCGAGGACCTCTCGCCCGGCAAGCTGATCCAGGGCACGATCATCGGGCTTGCCGGCGACGATGTGGTCGTCGAGGTCGGGCTCAAGAGCGAGGGCCTGATCAACAAGGAAGAGTTCGCCGACATGGAGGTGCGCGTCGGCGACAAGGTCGATGTGCTGCTCGAATCGCTCGAAGACGACAGCGGGCTGATCCAGCTGAGCAAGCGCAAGGCCGACCGGCAGATCGCCTGGCAGAAGATCACGGATTCGACCAATGAGGGCGACGTGGTTGAGGGCACGGTGATGCGCAAGATCAAGGGCGGCCTGCTCGTCGATATCGGCGTGCCGGTCTTCCTGCCCGCATCGCAGGTGGACATCCGCCGTCCGGGCGACGTGGGCGAGTACATCGGGCGCAAGATCCGGGCTCAGATCCTCAAGATCGATACGGACCGCCGCAACATCGTGATCAGCCGTCGCAAGCTGGTCGAGGAGGAGCGTTCGGCGGCGAAGAAGCGTCTGCTCGAGAACATCAACCAGGGCGACATCGTCAAGGGCGTGGTCAAGAACATCGCCGACTTCGGCGCGTTCGTGGACCTGGGCGGTATCGACGGGCTTCTGCACATTACGGACATGTCCTGGAGCCGGATCAACCACCCGAGCGAGCTCGTTCGGGTCGATGAGACGCTCGAGGTCAAGGTCCTGAACATCGATTACGACCGCGAGAAGATCGCGCTGGGCCTGAAGCAGAAGGAATCCAGCCCGTGGGAGGCGATCGAGGCCAAGTATCCTGTCGGCAGCCGCGTGCAGGGCGAGGTTGTCTCGATCATGTCCTACGGCGCGTTCATCAAGCTCGAGGACGGCATCGAGGGACTGGTGCACATCTCCGAGATGTCGTGGACCCGAAGGGTCAACCACCCGTCGGAGGTTGTCAGCCAGGGCGAGCCGGTCGAGGTCGTCGTGCTCGACATCGACAAGAACAAGCAGGAGATCAGCCTCGGCATGAAGCAGGTCGAGGTGAACCCGTGGGAGCTTGTCGCCGAGAAGTACCCGCCCGGCACAATCATCGAGGGCGAGGTTCGGAACCTGGCCAACTACGGCGCGTTCGTCGAGATCGAGCCGGGGATCGATGGCCTGCTGCACGTCTCGGATATGTCCTGGACCAAGAAGGTCACACACCCCAACGAGCTGGTCAACAAGGGCGAGAGCGTCAAGTGTGTCGTCCTGGAGGTCGACCAGGAGAAGCAGCGCATCAGCCTGGGCGTGAAGCAGCTGACCGAGGACCCGTGGATCGGCCTCATCCCCGAGCACTACAAGCCCGGCATGGTCGTCCGTGGCAAGGTCACGAAGATCACGAACTTCGGCGTCTTCGTGGAGCTTGAGGATGACCTCGAGGGCCTGCTGCACATCTCCGAGCTGGCCGACCACAAGGTCGAGAACCCGCAGGAGGTCGTCAAGGCCGACGACGAGGTCGACGTCAAGATCCTTCGGGTCGACTCATCTGACCGGAAGATCGGCCTGTCGCTCAAGCGGGCGCAGTGGGGTGACACATCCACCGGCGACGCGGGCACCGACTTCGGCGGCGAGGACTTCGGCCCAACCCGCGGCGGCATGGACAGCCACGGGGCGATGGGCACCGACAAGATCGAGTTCTGAGCCCGAGGCGGGCCGGATCTGAGTCCGACCAGTTCTGCGACGAACCCATCACGCCCCGGTCCTCGGATCGGGGCGTGTTTCGTGATGGCTCAGTAAGATCGCTCGGCGGCCTTAGCAGAGCGCGAGGAAGCAGAGCATGGCGAGCGACAGCAGCTTCTGCTGGTGCGGCGTCAGGGGAATGGATCGCATGGCGTGTTCTCGTGTCTTTGCGTTGTGTGTTCCAGCACCGTCAGGCCCGAAGAGCCTGCCGGTACCGCGTCCGAAGAACCTGCTTCAAGCGGCGTGCCAGCGTGCGGTTCGCTGGTTCATGCCGCGTCAGCGCCGCGAAGCGAGATCCGGATGGTGCCAGAACGCAGCGCGACGCAGAGCAGTGTTGTACCACAGCGTTCCGAGGAGTGCACGCGTCGGGATCGTTCTCGGACGTCTTGTTCCCGCGTGGCTTGCCGCGTTTGGATCGGTGGCTGTGCTCGCGCAGGCGGGCGTGGGGCCTGCATCGCCGACGATGGTGCAGACGCTCGAGGCGTACGACCGAGTCGCGGGGTGGGTGCGGGTGCTGACCGTTCCTGAGACAGCGCTGGCCCCGTCAGCGGAGGGCGCGTGCGTCACGCTCCGCCGTGACGGGCGGGTCGTCGGCCGCGGCGTGGCGATCGGCCTCGGCCCTGAGACCGTTGCACAGGCGGCTCGGCTGGCGATCGATGATGCACGCGGTGCGCTCCTGAACCCGGTCACATCTAGCGAGCCGGAGGCGATCGCGCTGATCGCGTCGGGCCTGACGGTCTCGGTCGAACTCGCGGGCGCCCCGGTGCCGATCGATGCGGGAACGTACAACGAGATCACGGCCGGCCTGCTGCCCGGGATCGACGCGGTGGCGGTCCGCCTCGGCGCACAGACCGCGGCGGTGTTCCCGCTGGAGATGCTGGCGACACGTCAGCAGGCTGGGCGGGCGGCGTCGCGGCTGATCGGCTCCCTCGCGGGTGATGCGGTCACCGGGCTCCGCCAGCCGGCCGAACTGATCGAGGGGGCCGGCGCCGGGTTCTTCCGGCTCCGGACGCGTGCGGTTTCGCAGCTGACGCCCGGGTCACGGCCGGAGCTGTTGGCGCGTGGCGGCCGGGTCGTCGAGCTAGCCGATGTGCGTATCGATCGGATCCGCTCCCAGATTGAATCGACGGCTGTGCACATGCTCGCAAGGCACGACGCGGGTCTGTACCTCCCGATGAACGACCGGTCGCTCGAGCCGCCGAGCGATGCCGCGCGGGCGTTGGCGGCGCTCGCCGTGCAGTCGGCGGCCGATCAAGGGCTGCTCGATCGCGAACAGGAGCGAGAGGCCCGGCTGTTTGTGCGGCGTGCGATCACGAACATCTCATCCGACAAGCCGGTTGATGCTGCTGCTCGCGCCATTGCTGCGGTGATCGCCGAACGCGCCGGAGACGGCACGGGCAGCACGGCTTTGCTCGCCCCGCTGCTCGAGGCTGGCGGAACTGAGGCGGCGCGGTCTGCTCCGATCGTTGCGTGGGCGTTCGCGGAACTCGGGCATGCTGTTCAGGCTCAGGATGTGCTCTCTCGCATCCGGCGGGTTGAGCATCCGGGGCAGCTGGTGTCGGTGATGCCCTGGGCGGGCTGGGCATCGCAGCGTCTGGGTACCGAGGCAGAGGTATCCGGCGGTGTGGCGCTGCGGCAGATGCGCGAGATCGTTCACGGGTTCCAGCTCACCCCCGCCGATGCGGGGCAGGAAAACCGCGACCTCGTCGGCGGTGTGGTCTTTACCTCGGGTCCGGTCCCGCTGCCGACTTGGCAGAGCGCCAGGCCCTGGGCGTTCCTCGCCAGCATGCTGTCGGATCCGCGTCTGACAAACCAGGCCGAGCGTGATGCGGCCGTCGCCCATTCCATCCGTGCCGCGAGGTTCCTGATCCAGCTCTCTGCCGGCGAGGCGGAGGGTCACCTGTATCGTGATCCGCAGCGGGCCGAGGGGGGCGTTCGGGCGGCCGTCTGGGACCATGCGATGCCCCTGGAGGCCTCGGCGATGGTGCTGCTGGCGCTGGTCGAGTTGGAGGCGTCGCTCCG
>JBCCZQ010000111.1:0-5436 GCA_039187315.1 Planctomycetota bacterium
CCGAAGCGAAGAACATCCGCGAACGGCTGGAGTCCGATAGGGCGGCCCGAAGCCTGCTCGATGGCCTTCAGCGTGTCGATCAGGCCATCGCCGCATCGATGGCCGAAGCAATCAGGGCCTCAGCGCCCACGCTCGACGCGGCGGCCCGAACGCTGGTTCGTTCGGAGCGGGGTCATCGATCGGGAGCACGATTTTCGTACCGTCTTCGGCTCGCAGCGCTCTCCACGGTAGCTGCTGCAGCGGCTGTGCTGGCGATCGTGATCAACTGGCCAACACCCTCGGTCAGACCGTACCGACCCTCGATCCGCATCGCTGCTCTTTACAGTGCGACAGCGGAGAATTTTGTACCCGATGTGGTCTGCGATACGCCGAACAAGTTCCGGGAGTACACGGAGACAGTTTTCGGTGTCCCGCTCGTGCCGTCTGCAGACGCACAGGTTGCGATGCTTGGATGGAACAAGCTCGGCTACAGAAGCGATGACGATGCTGGCGGGCCTGCCGCTTCCGTGCTGCTCGCAAGAGGACCGGCCGGCGAACAGATCGTGGCCATCTTTGCACAGGACGACGCGGTTCGCATCGTCGATGACGTCTCACCGCGCGACCCTCTTTTTGTGCACGAAGGCGAGGTCGCAGGGCTGCGCATCATCGAGCTCTCTCCTGTTGCAACACCTTTTGTGTCCCGCCAGGTGCGTCTTTCGCGCGACTGAATAGAGCGTCGCTCCGCCCTGTTCCTGCCACAACAACGACCCCCGCGACATCTATCGGTGACGCCCGGTGTGTGCCGGGCGCTGATACGGAGCGGATCTTCTTCTTGGAGAAAAAGAGAATGAACACAGCGCATGCTTTGGGATTTGTTTGTGCAGCAGGCGTGGCGGCGGGTGCCTCGTCGCAGGGGGCGCCGGGAGAATCGCCTGCAACGGGCGAGCGCGCGGTCCAGATCCGCAGCATTGACTTCACGACGGGCATCATCGAGCTGTTCAACTTCGGCGCTACCGACGAGGATCTGACCGGCTGGCGGTTCTGCACGCACGACTTCGACCAGGCACGCCGGTACACCGGTGCGGGCGGCTTCACCGGCACAACGATCGAAGCTGGTACATCGCTGTTCATCCACTTCAACAACGATGCCCCGGGTGGTGACCCGGATAGGCTCAACCGATCCTCGCTCGCAGGGAGCTTCGCTGCGCCGCTGGACCAGGACGCGTACGCGCTCCAGCTGTACTTCCCCGCTGCAAACGGCAACGTCAGCTTCGGAAACAGCTCGCTGATCGCCGATCATGTGCAATGGAACATCGACGGCCAGGGCGTCGGATCCGCTGAGACCAGGACCAATCAGGCGGTAGGTGAGCAGCTCTGGAGCGCCTCTGGTGCGTTTGTCGGGACCGAGGGCGGCTCGGGCAGGATTGACCTGACCGATCTGTCGGGCGACCTTATCGGCAGCCCAGCGGAGTACGCGGTCTCGCTGCCGGGCTCGGTGCTCAACGAGGCGCTTGCCGGTGACTTGTCGGATGATGCGAACGCTCCGAGCGCGATCCCGCTTGCCGATGGCTCCAATGTCATCGAGGGTGTGGTGAATCTGTCGAACGATGTCGTCGCGGGTGATCGGGACTTCTTTACGGTCAACGTGCCCAGCGGCAGGGCGATCACAAGCGTTGATCTGCTGCGATGGGATCCCGACAACCTGGGGTTCGTCGCACTCAACGACGGGACCACCGGCTTTGTACCGGACGGGGGAACCAGCGGCCAGTTCTTGGCCGGCATCCTGGTCGCAGCAAGCGATGTAGGCGACAACCTGCTTGATCGATTCGTTGATTCTTCTGTGACGCAGAACAGCCTTTCGCAGGCCGAGCTCCCTGCGGGTGATTACACCTTTGTTGTGCAGCAGACGAGCGATCTTCTCCAGCGGTATGCGCTCGATATCGTGCTCAGTGAAGCTGCTGTCCAGCGCTTCTGCGGCGATGTCAACGCCGACAACGTGATCAATGATTCCGACTTCTTCGCCTGGGTCACGGCGTTTACCTCGAGCGATCTGATCCCGTGCGATGTCAATGACGACGGCGCGTGCAACGATTCAGACTTCTTCGCCTGGGTGACGATCTTTACTTCGGGCCAGAACGGGCCTCTCTGCCAGCCGCTGAGTTGATTCAGGGCTGAGTTGATTCAGGTAAGACCTATGGCCGTCGAGCGGGGGAAGCCCCCTCGGCGGCATTCGATCCGTGTTCCCGCCCAGCGCCTGTGGACGCACGGTACGAGGTTCCTTCTGCGCCGGCTCATCCCCGATCGATTCCGAGCGAGTGCACCGCCCGCCGCAGCAAGATCCGGATCATTCCGGCCTTGCGGGCGACGCGGTCTCGGAAGACAACCTGTGTGTGACCAAGAGTGTCGAGAGATCGTCATCGAGCTGTGAGGAGCCGGACCATCGGTCGAGTTCGTGGGCGATTGATCGGATCGTGTCGATCGGGTCCGTATCGGCGCTGAGAAGTTCGAGCAATGGGGCGGTACCGAACTGCATGCCATCCCGGTTGGTCTGCTCGACAGCGCCATCGCTGAAGATGGCCACCCGCATGCCCTCGGAAAACGGAATCGAATATTCGTCGTACGACTCGGAATCGATGATGCCGAGCGGGATATTGCCCTCCGGCCGCAGGAGCTTCATAGCGCCGTTGCCTTCATCGATCGCGGCGTAGCCGTGGCCCGCATCGACATAGCGCAGCGTGTGGCTTTCCGGATCGAGCACACCGATCCACAGGGTGACAAACTGGTCCGGCGCCGAGTGGTGGACGAGGCGCCGATTGACATTTCCCACGGCCTGAGCAAGCGGCTGACCGGATCCCAGCAGGGCTTCGAGCTGTGCTTGCACACGGGACATCAGTAGCCCCGCCGCGAGCCCTTTGCCCGATACGTCGCCCAGGAAGAAGGCGACGCCGCCGCCTTCGACGTTTGACATCCCGATGAGATCACCGGCAACGTCGCGTCCGGGTCGCATCTGGAGCGCGTACTCGATCGGCCCGATAGCCCCTGTCTCGGGCGGGAGCAGGCGCTCTTGGACGGTTCGCGCGGCATCGACCTCCGCCCGCATGCGGAGCTGCTGGCGTTCGGCTGCGGCGCGCATCAGCGATGCCAGCCCGAGCCCGCCGAGACGGGCGATGGCCTCACAGACGGGGGCCGCCCGGTCGATCGACTGCGGCGCCTGGTCACGGATATCCGCGTAGAGCAGTGCCTCGATCGACGAACCGACCATCACGGGCACGCAGAGCGCTGACGTGATGTTCAGCCCCATGATGCTCACCGCGTGCTCAAGGTTGTCGGTCGAGTCCAAGCGGACCATGACCTGCTCCTGGACTGCGGCTCTGAGCAGGCTGCGGCTGAGATCGCTGCCCGAGGCATCACCGGCCGAGGCCAGGACATCGACTTGCTCGAAGCTGTCATCACCCGCGCGAGTCCGGATCACCCCGACCCGCGAGAACCGCCCGACGCCGATTGCGGCCCGCACCATCGCCTCTGCGAGCTCGGATTCGCTGCTCGCGCCGTACGCCATCGATGCATACTGCAGAAGGGTTTGGAGGAAGTGGTCCGATTGGTCCTGAGGACGTACGACGGTCGAAACGCGGTCGTTCTCCTTGGAGAATGTTGAGAGCACGCTCGGGATGGCGTTGCCTGCCCTGATCACGAATTCCAGTGTGCCGAGCCTGAGCTGTGCGCCAGGCATCAGCAGGGTCTGTACGTTCGGGCTCAGCCGCTTGTCGTGGAGCCAAGTGCCGTTCTTGCTGCCGAGATCCGTGACGGTCCAGCGGTCGGAGCCGGAGTCATGCCTGTGCTCGATGATGCAGTGGCGCCTGGAGATGCTTCCATGTGGCACGCAGTAGGGAAGGTCACGCTGCCTGCCGATGACCGCGCCGCCCTGCAGGCGGTCTGGGTCGAGCCGGATCGCCGGGATCCCCCCGTCGAGGCTCTCGATACGGATCGTTTGTGGATCCAATGCGGCGTGCCCCTTGCGGTGATGTTTGCCGTGATCTGTCCCTTCGGACCGGTCCCCGCCCACAGCAGGGCTCAACCGGTCGAGCCGTTCCGCTATCGTATCGCCGGATTTTGGGGCGCGTCGCCTGCTGTTGGGGACGCTAGTCCGTGTGGTATCTGTCGTGTTTCTGCGATCAATCGCTACCTACTTGATGGAGCATCCGTGCATCGAATCTTGTCGAAAGCTCGCCCATGAACACCACACATACTCCGGGTCGCTGTCTGGTCATCGGCGCAGGCGGCGGCATCGGGCGGTCGCTCTGTGCCAGGCTTGCCGCAGGAGGCTGGGACCTCCTGCTTGCGGGACGAACGCGGGAACCGCTGCTGGCCGTCCAGTCGGAAACAGGCGGTACGGTGATCGAGCTTGATGGAACGGAAGCGGACCGTACAGACGCTGCTTTCCGGGACGCTGGCGATCTCACGGCCGCGGTATGCCTTGCTGGTTCGATCCTGCTCAAGCCTGCGCATAGCACGACTCCGGCTGACTTCGATCAGACGATCGGCCAGAATCTGCTGACCGCGTTCAATGTGGTGCGGGCCGCCGGCAAGTCGATGCGGTCCAGCGGCGGCAGTGTCGTGCTCATGTCGAGCTGCGCAGCCTCGGTCGGCTTGGCCAACCACGAGGCGATATCGGCCGCCAAGTCGGGCATCGAGGGTCTGGTGCGCTCGGCAGCCGCGACCTATGCGTCGAACGGCATCCGCTTCAACGCCGTCGCCCCTGGCTTGGTTGAGACACCGATGGCAGCCAAGATTACCGCAAGCGAACCTGCGCTGAAGGCCTCGCTGGCGATGCATCCCCTCGGCAGGATCGGGCAGCCCGAGGACATCGCCCGTGCGATCGAGTTTGTGCTCTCACCCGATGCGTCATGGCTGACCGGGCAGGTCATCGGTGTCGACGGCGGGCTCGCCCGTGTCCGGCCCAGGTAACCGGTCAGGATCCGGGCGAAGCGTGAGCAACTCGGTGCGGTCGAATCGCCGTATCCGCACAACATCATAATCTGCGAGCACGTTGTACCGCGACGTGCCGAGCGAGTCGCGGATATCGCGATACATGTACAAGCGTCCGCCCTCGGGAAGCGTGCCGATGAAACGTGTGACGAATTCGCGCTGTCCCTTTACTGGGTAGAAGTAGAAGTTCAGGATGCTATCGCTGCCATCGGTACAGTAGATCCGGTCTCTCTCCGGGTCGTACGCGTCTTCCAGCAGGGCACGAACGATCGCAGGCGCCTGCCGTTCGCCGTTGTATCTGGAGAACTCCCGCGGATATGCGGACGTGTACGTGTTGGCCGCGAGTGCTACGAAGAGCGCAATGCACGCCGTCCAGGGCGGAATTCGCACAAGCGAAGTGAGCCAAGCGATCGGCAGGACCAGCGCCACGATGAGGAACGGTACCAAGAAATTGAGAGACCACCAGGGCGG
>JBCCZQ010000112.1:0-5046 GCA_039187315.1 Planctomycetota bacterium
CAAACCCATATCGACCAGGCGAACCGATCTCCCAGTCGTAGCCTCATATCGCAACGCGTAGAGCCGCGACCAGTGCCGAGCCCGGGGCGAGTCAGAAGGCATCGAGATTGCAACTAAATCCGAAGCATCGGTTGTGCGATCTGGATCGAGCCCCAGTGCATCGCGGAGCATCCCCTCTTGCGCCGCATCCCTGCTTTGCACGAGTGAACCGCTGTGTCTGAATTCCGCGGCCATGCCGAGACCTCGATACGAATCGAGCTCGCTGGTCCACCACTCAGCTGCTGCTTCATCCCCAAAGACCGTGAGCCGTCTGTCTGACAGCGTGCCGCCACCAAGCGGTAACGGGACGTCTTTGAGCGCCGCATAGCGCGCTGGATCAAACGCGATCGCAGTTGGCTGGATCCTCGCTCCGAACACACTTGTGGCTGCTGCCAGAACAGCACCGTTGCCTTCGCCGGCAATGCACACTCGATCGGGGTCAATCGGGTGTGTGCGGGCGAGATACGCCCAGATCCGATCTGTCGCGGAGACAATGGAGCCTACGTCACCCGAGAACGAATCGGGCCAGAACCACTGTCCGCCTTCGCTTAGATCGGGCTGTGTCGCGCGATACGGCGGCTCGATGACTGCGATCGCGACCTCCGTCCCGATCCGATCACGCCACAACGCCATGCCATCCTTGGCTGTCAGCCCCTCTTCAACGAACCAGACCAGCAGCGGTGCGGGGTTCGACAGGGATGCGGATTCTGGGACATGCAGACGATATTCAAGATCACGATCGAGCGTGATGGAATACACACCACTAAAGGCGTGACTGGCCCGCGCTTCGACATACACGATGTAGTCTGCTGTAGACGAAGACGCCGGGGGCACCGATGAGGGACTCCGCACTGGCCGGATATCCACTGTCTTGACACTCGCTCCAGGCTTTCGCAGCAAAAACTGCCGGACGGTGCCATCGAAGTTCTGGCTGTGGAACGCACCATTGATGTGAACGACCGCATGACGAGGGAACGAGTCGAGCGCCATCGCGCACGACTCACCCATCGTGTTGTCCCACAGCGTCTGCGTCGACGTGAGTCGGCCGTCGTCCGACTCACTCATCCGCATCC
This sequence comes from Planctomycetota bacterium, assembly GCA_039187315.1. Classification (GTDB taxonomy): domain Bacteria; phylum Planctomycetota; class Phycisphaerae; order Phycisphaerales; family UBA1924; genus JANQQZ01. The sequence continues at coordinate 1,113 of JBCCZQ010000112.1, forward strand.
TACCGACATGTCCACGAATCGCGTTATCTACACGTTCCCAGTACTCCGCCGTGTTTGCGAACAGTTCCGTGGGCGCATGTGATCGCGTCTCTGGATCGAGCGTGGCCAGTATCTCAATCCCGCCTCGCGAAATTTTTCTTGCCAGCTCCCGTGGGATGTTCGACGCAACGACAGGGTGGCCGTCCTGACGCGCTGTCTCAACTAGCGGTCGATACGCGGCTTGGTACTGACTCCATACGCGTGCACGGTCAAGAAACTCTGACTCTGGAATGTCACCGGCGAGATACATGTCGAGTACCGGTTGCACATCGCGTTCAAACATTTCCAACGCGAGAACCACTCGGCCACGATGCCGTTCGAGGAGGCCCTCATAGATGGCGAGCTCGGCATGATGCGTCGATTCGTCATTGTGCGATTCGCCGACAAACACCACGTCAGCGGGCCGTAGTCCATCCAGCATTTCCGCAAACGAGATGCGTTGGCCCGTCACTGCATCGACAACGACAGATGCCCGCTCGATCGCCGGCGCTTCCCAGCGCGAAGGGGCCTTGGGAGCAGCGATCGTGACCGATCCACGGCCGTGGTAATCCTGCGATTCCGTGGTCACGCACCCGACGAGAACAGCCAGCAGAGGCAGCGCAGCAGCCAGTTGTTGGATGGGCCTGTACGGTGTCATTGGGTGTTTCCCTATCTACAAAGCTTGACTTATTGAGACTCAGTCTCAATTATAGCTCGGCTACGTGATCGTTTGACACATTGACAGTGTCCGCGGTCTGAGCCGACGCAGGAGAGCCGAAACGCGGGTTTCGATCGCGTGAGAATGAGGAGGGATACAAGAATGCTCAAGAGACGGATCGTCGTTTGTTCGGCCGCTGTCCTGTCAGCGACCGCAGCTTCAATGACAGCCGCGCAGCCGGTGACCATCGCAAGTCCCGCTGTCGATCGCTGGAACTCTGCAGCGAGTTCCACCCCGGGGTTCCGTCCGACGGCATCGGCCTTCGGCGCGAGCGGGCAGCCGGGTTTCGAGGACTACTTCGTTACGCACTTCATGATTTTCGACTCCTCGTCGGCCGTGGCGGCCGGTCTGGGCGTCAGTAACTACGTCATCAACTCGGCATCGGTGACCCTCGCCCGTGATCCATCTACAACATACACCTACGACCCAACCGTTGACTCGCTCGATGCGCTCAACGGTACAGTCGCTGACGATGCGGGCCGACCGATTGAGCTATTTGGCACTGGCTTTCGCGGCGGATTTGATTCATCTACCTATGTCGAAGGCTCCGCCATGGAGACCGGCACTCCGTGGGGACCGGCTGGTTCACCGTTCGCCCCCGGTGTCCGTTTCGCGTATCCCACTGATGCCGCCGGTGGGTCGCTCCGAGATGTGTCAAGCCATATTCAGGAGAACATCGAGGTCAGTCCGTTCGCAGTTGGCGCGATCGATGGACTCTCCGCCGGCGACACAGTGTCGGGGCCGGGTGAGATGGTCTTTGATCTGCAACTGACGCCCGATGTTGTGCTTTACCTGCAACAGGGCCTCGACATTGGGCTAGTCGGATTCCACGCCGCATCGCACGCGATCGCCGGCGGAGCAGGCGACCCGATCTTTCCGAGCTTTTACAATAAGGAAAGCGGTCTTGGGTCAGCGTCGCTTACTTTCGACGTCACGATCATCCCCGCACCTGGGGGTGTTGGTCTCTTGCTCTTGAGCTCTATCGGCTTTTCCCGTCGCCGACCTAGCTGCCGAACTACGCCGCCGGTATAGCACACGCTCGCACGAAGCAACGAGACGCAAAATTACTGAGCAAGCGAACAAGAACGCATCCGATAAAACTGCCAAGTGTCCAGCTCGTACATTTGTGAACACTGCTAAGGGCGATGATTACGTCTGCAATCGGGCTCGATGTAGCGTTGCTGTCATCTTGCCGATTCATCCCGGATGGTGCCGCACCTTCTTCGGAAATCGACCGCAACGATCATCTGCTTTGTGGGCGCTCAGGCCGTCGCGTTAGCAATTGGCTGGTTCGTGATCTACAACGCTACCTATGAACGCATCGCAGAGAGCGTCGGTCGTGTCATTATCGACAATAATCGAAGGGTCGCCCAGAGCCTTGTTGATGCTATCGGCACTCTGCCAAACGAGTTCGATGCCCACAACGATGATTGGAAGCGTGCCCAGCAGCTGGTTGAAAGTGTGAGCTTTGGATCCGGTGGATTTGCATGTATACTTGATGAGAACGGATATATAGCGTGTCACCCTGACATGCATGATGATCCGTCGCTCCGGGGCGTCAATCTGTCCCAGCACCTCATCGTTCCGGATGGCACGGAAGAACACGCTGCGATCGGGCAGCTCGGCCGAGACCAGGTCGAGGTGGGCCTAGCCGACTTCGATATCAATGGTAAGCACTATGTAGCCACGAGGGCGCTCACGTCGTCTGGAACCCGTCTGCTCGTCCATCAACCGGTATCCGGACTGAGCGCGGCTTCTGGCCAGGTGACATCCGGCTTGTTGATCCGGATGGGTCTCGCCGGTACGCCCATTCTGCTCCTGACCGCCACCATCGGAATCGCGTTCATTCGTAGCCATTCACGCGCGGTTCGCGAGTGGAACTGTGAACTCGAAGAGACTGTGGCTCAGCGAACCGAGCAGCTCACGAAGTCGCGTTGTGCGATCGTGACCGCTCTGGCAACACTCGCCGACTATCGCGACAATGAAACAGGTCAGCATGTTCTCCGCATCAGCGAGTACACGGTTGTCATTGCTCGCTTTCTGCAATCGCAATGCGATGAGATCGATGAGCAGTGGATCGAACGCATCCGCCTGGCATCCATGCTGCACGACATCGGGAAGGTAGGCGTACCGGATGTTGTTCTTCGCAAGCCGGGGAAACTAACAGACGAAGAGTTCGCGGTCATTAAGTCACACCCCAGCTTCGGGACTGACACGTTGATCAAAGTGCATCAAGAGGTGGAAGGCGATCCGTTGTTACAGATGGCTGCGGAGATCTCTCTTTACCACCACGAACGATGGGACGCCACCGGCTATCCAGTTGGTCTCGGGGGCGAAGACATCCCGCTTTCTGCGCGGATCACCGCTGTTGCGGATGTTTTCGACGCCCAGATGAGCCCCCGCGTATACAAGCCTGCGATGCCGCTCGATAAGGTGCGTGCGATCATCGTCGATTCCTCCGGGACACACTTCGATCCTAGAGTCGTCGACGCATTCATTGCTGTAGAAAGCGAGTTGTGCCTGATCCGGGAGCAGCATGCGGAGCCTGAATCGGCCCAACTTGCAGCGTGACGACGGCTGACGTCTGAGCGGCAAGCAGAGAGGTGGGATTCGAGTTGACGTGATCGCCTCGCCTCGAAGTTGGGGCTGTAGCGTCGCACCTATTCCTCCCACCATCTTTCGTGTCTTCATGTATGCGGGCTGGAAACCCATTCGGGAACTCGGAGCGTAACTCTGTGCAGTTCCTGCCATGTCGGGGTGCGGCTCATCACCGTGCGGTTCAACCCTCAGATTTCCGCCAGGGCGTCGGATTCTCAGTCGTCATCCTCTGGAATCGGGTTTCTCAGCCCCGAGAGGTTGAGGTGTTCAACCGCTCTTGCGTCTCAAGCAACTTGCAGCACTAGAGTCGCTGCGAAGTGCTCTCATCGAACAAGACCGGATGCGACCCGTACATTGAAGGCTGGCTATCGGCGACGGCGAGTTGCCAAGGCCAGACCGATTGCGGTCGTTACGGCGGCGCCGGGCCCGGGGACGCTCGTAAAGAACACGCCCTCGGTCCCGTCGGTGAACCCGATCACAAGTGCGATGTCGCCGGCGTCGGTGAATCCGAGCGATCGCCCGTCGCCTTGGCCGCCCGTCGCTAGGTTGAAACGCTGGATGATCCGGAAGTCTCCGAAGCCGGCATCGCCGCTCACGTCG
>JBCCZQ010000113.1:0-4994 GCA_039187315.1 Planctomycetota bacterium
GCCCATCTTTCGGCAGACGTCCCAAACGGGCATACCGCCCTCGGCCTGCCTGAGCGCGAACGCGATCTGCTCCTCGGTGAAACGGCTCTTCTTTATCGTCCTGACCTCCGTACAGAGGCCTGATTGTCTCAGAACCGCTCACCTTCTGCGTAGATCAGGAAACGGGCACGAGTGCAATTACTCAAGAATGAGTGATATGCATCGTAATAGACACATTTCTGAGTGATGAAAACCCTTGCTATCCACGTGGCTCGACATCCGATAGACTGTAAATATGACCAAGAATATTGCCTGGATAGCAGTCTGCTTGACCGCTATCGCCTCGGGCTGTATCAGTTCGCCCGAGCCGGTTGTTGAGCGTCAGCTGAACAGTTGGACCGCCATGCGTGACGCAGCGGTCGCTTCGATCGCCAAGGATCAAGACGGAAAGCGCTGGCGAGTTGAGCCAATTCGGGGCGTTGTCCCAGAGATCGGCGATATGACCATCGGTAATGTACCAGGTGCACTCTGCGATCTCGGCGAAACCAGAACATGCCAGTTTCAACCGTTACCCAGGGTCGTCGGGAAGAACAACGTCGACGTCTTCGCTGGGTTGCCCATACCCAACGACCTGCTCGAAAACGTCCGGGCTGAAGCCGGTTTCAAGCTTGGCAAGACGATGAGCCTCGCGTACTCCGACATGACAGCCGAGTTCGTCGATGATACGGAGCTCAAGGCGAGGATCGTAGACTGTTTGAAGCGGGCCGCGAGTATTGCCGAATCCGACCTCCGCATCGTTCGCGGCATCGTGAGCGGCCGCATCGCCGCGACCTACGGTGACCTTGCCTCCGCCAACGCAAACGTCAAGATCCTAAAAAAGGATGCCATCCGTTTCAGCATCGCACGGGACGAGGGTTACGAGCTGATCGACGAACAGCCCCGGCCTCAGTTCCAGATTGTCGCCGTCGTGAACATCGAAGCAATGATGACCTGCCCCCCATGAAGCAGTCCACTTGCTACGCGAGAATCGCATGCATCGGACGCATCTGGGAAGGCACGTCAGGCCTTCTGCCACTGCTTTACGACCGGACGGATTGGACACCCGAAACACCGCCGGCAACCCACAACAAACTCCTGGAACGCGGCGGCGGCGACCAAGGAACCGGCAGCCGACTGAAACTCGACCCAGATTCACGCTGATTGCGGATCCGCGGGTATCACGTAGCCCTCAGCCAACCACGGCCGAAAGACTGTTCGACATATCTGGGATCGCCCACCGCTGGCCCACTGTCTCTTTGATGTATCGCGGCACGCCCCGCGCTGTTATACGTTCACTATCCGGCTACGCAACACGGTCTCATCTCTGGAGCAGGCCGCCAGCATCAGGCGCGATCCCTCCGAATCGACCACGACTTCCTCTGCTACCGTGGCATTGTTCCACCGTTTGCCTCCTCCAGCCCAAATTATTGTTCTTACTTGTGGATCGAACACGCCTGTTACAGCATTACCTTGTTGTAGTACGATATTATGTTCAGGCCTAGAGCTGTATGCAATATATATGGTCTGAGTGGTGCGATTCAATGAAACTACAGGCCTTGTTCCCGAATCTGAGACTCTCGACAGGGTCCATTCACCGGATACCGACCTCTTTAGCAGGCCAATGAGTGGAGACTGACTTTCTAGACTGGTTTTTACAGCCACATACAAGTTTCCATCTACATCTGCCACACAACTAATGTGATCATCAGCGACGGCCATCCCACACCGCTCATAGCTCTCGATCGGTCCCCAACTATTAGTATCAGGCTCGAACACTCTAGCCGAGAACCGCTTTGCAATCTGATCGCTCCAGACTGCTACAACGGATCCATCTGACATCGACTGCAGCGCGCAAATATCGTCTTCGCGAACGCCATCGTAAAGTACGCTGATTGGTGACCACGATGTGTATGGCCATTTGGAGGAAGTAGTGCATACCTGCTGCTCTCGTGTGTAGCACGTGAAAAGTCGCCCATCTCCATCTGCGGCGACTGTCGCAGTGGTTGGGTGGGGCAATGCGAAGGGTAGGGCGATTTCCTTGGCGTTCTGTGGAAGTATGCGGTAAGAATTCTCGTTAGTATCAAAATCCAGAATGCGAAGCGACACAGGCCGCATACTGGCAGGAACTCCCAATACCGCAACACGATCCCCGATGATTTCGATATCCGCTCGCACTGGAAATGCGAAGAGGCATAATTTTTTACGCCATTCAGATTTGCTCAGGACCCATAGGTAAGTCAGTCCATCCGATGGATAAACTAGCCACGTACGACCGTATGCGTGCCATACTTTTCGCTGTGGCTTCTCTCCTGAACCGTCACGCAGTCCACCGTCTAGATCTGAGATAGTATCGATTTGCATCTTCTTGTATTGCGACCTGCAGAATGGCAGGTGGATAGGCGATAGTGTTCTGTCTCTCTTTGGTACAGGGTACAAGCGTTGGACATGCGAAGCCAAATGCTGAAACCACCGCCGACTCAGCAACGGGCCAGCAGTTTGTTGTGCTTGGCCAAACGGCGTCTGCTACGCCGCTGAACGATGAGTCGGCTTCACCGTGATTGGCCTGCCCCTACCAGTTGATACCAGAGTCTATGTGAGTCCTGCTCCCTACACCAGAGGCCTGCGGAGCAGGGCTCTGGTGATCGCGTTTCCGGTGCCGGCGTCTGGTAGCCGAGGCTTGAGTGCGGCCGCTCAGTGTCGTAGTGATGCCGCCACCAGTCGATCAGGACCCAGGCCTCGGTCAGCGTGTAGAAGATCTCCCTGTCAAGCAGCTAGTCCCGCAACTTGCCATTGAGGCTCTCGCCGTAGCCGTTCTCCCACGGTGGGCCCGGCTCGATGAATAGCACAGCAAATGATGCCCATATGCCACTTCTGAATCAGCCTCGATCCTGAATGCCTCACGCCGGAGCATCTCGTGATGAATCCGGTCATGGCGGATCGCAGAGGCCCAGCCGATATACCACGGCTCTGTCCGGCATCGCTCGAACAAGGCACGACTCACTCTTCAACTCGGCACTCGACGCCTTGCTCAGATCAGGCCGGAGCCATGCGTTCAGCCCGGACCCGATCACCAGCGTCACGACCACCAACCCACTCCCGACTGCCAACCTCAATGCTGGTCGGCGCTTCATGGCAAGCTCCTTTCTGCTTGAACACCGGTACCATCTCCATCCAAGCGGAGCTGCCTCGGTATGACTGCCAACTCCGATGCAACACGCTCGTGTAGCATGTCTGTATGGACAGTCCCGAGAAGCAAATAACGCTGCTGCTGCAACAAGCCGGCGAAGGTGATTCGGATGCCTCCGCGAAGCTGCTGCCGCTGGTGTACGACCAGCTCCGCAGAGCTGCCGAGGTCCACTTCCGGGTCGAAGACAAGGCCCAGACGCTTCAGCCAACGGCGCTCGTGCACGAGGCGTACCTGAAACTCACGGGGCCACGCAAGATCCCGTGGGCCAACCGGGGTCATTACTACGCCGCCGCCGCGCAGGCCATGCGTCAGATCTTGATCGACCACGCGCGTTCCAGGGGAGCCCGGAAGGCCCGCGAGGCCGCCGCAATCGCCTTCTCCGACTTCGAAACACTCGCGGAGCAAGATCCTGAGCAAATCCTGGCAGTCGATGATGCCTTGTCTCGCTTGGAGGATGAGGACCCGGAAGCAGCCGCAATCGTCAATCTGCGGTTCTTCGCGGGCCTCAGCGTGGAGCAGGCCGCCGAGGCGAAGGGTGTATCACCCCGGACTGCGGCCCGCCTCTGGTCGCTCGCCCGCGCCAGGCTTCACCGCTTCCTGACCGAGCCGGGCGCGGAGAACGACGATGGCTAAAGACCTGCAACGCCGAGCACGCGAGATCTTCCTTGAGCTCTCGACCATCGTCGACCCCGACGTCAGCCGGTACATCGATGAACTCGTCGGCGACGACACACTGCTGCGCGAAGCCGTCGTCAGCTTGCTCGATGCACGACAAGCCGCCGACGAGGCAGGCCTGATGACAAGTAAGGCATCGGCGAGCGGTTCCGCCCCGATCACGGAATCGGCAGGCTCGGTCATCGGTCCGTACAAGATCCTCCAGCGCATCGGCGAGGGGGGCTTCGGATCGGTGTTTCTCGCTCAGCAGGCATCGCCCGTGCGCAGGCGTGTCGCACTGAAGATCATCAAGCTCGGGATGGATACCAAGCAGGTGATCGCGCGGTTCGAGGCCGAGCGACAGGCGCTCGCACTCATGGACCACCCGCATATCGCGCGCGTCTTCGACGCCGGTGCCACCGAGTCCGGCCGCCCATTTTTTGCGATGGAATACGTCGTCGGTGACGCGATCACCACGTTCGCCGATGCCTACAAGCTCGATATCCCCGCTCGACTCGAACTGCTCTCGCAGGTTTGCTCGGCCGTGCAGCACGCGCACACCAAGGGAGTCATCCACCGCGATCTCAAGCCGGCCAACGTGCTCGTGAGCATGGTCGACGGCAAGCCGTTCGCCAAGGTCATCGACTTCGGCATCGCCAAGGCCACCGCCTCGCCGCTGACCGACAAGACGCTGTTCACCGAGCACCGCCAGCTCATCGGCACGCCGGAGTACATGAGCCCCGAGCAGGCCGACGGCTCGCCCGATATCGACACCCGCACCGATGTCTACGCCCTGGGCGTGCTGCTCTACGAACTGCTGACTGGAGCCACCCCGTTCGATGCCGCCCGGCTGCGTTCCGCAGCATGGGTTGAGATGCAACGCATCATCCGCGAGGAAGAGCCTCCGATCCCGAGCATGCGACTGACGCGCGATGTCAACACACTCGCGAAGACCGCGGCTGCCAGGAGCATCGAGCCGCCGAAACTCAGCACATCGATCCGAGGCGAGCTCGACTGGATCGCGATGAAGGCGCTCGACAAGGACCGAGGCCGGCGATACGCCACCCCGGCCGACCTGGCCGAAGACATCGGCAACCACATCGCGGGCGAGGCCGTCGAAGCCGCGCCGCCGAGC
>JBCCZQ010000114.1:0-4662 GCA_039187315.1 Planctomycetota bacterium
ATGCCCTTTGTGCTTCTCTACGGCGTCACCGCGATCCTGTTCAATCATCCTGATCTCTTTGGTGCCGGCGAGTCATCGCAGATTGAGGCTTCACCTTTCATCGCCGATGAACTGACACAGAGCGAATCGGTCGCGGACGCGGTTCTTCAGGCGATCGCCGCGAGCTCGGACAGCGACGTTGCAAGGGGTGATCGCGACGCCAGGATCGTCGGTGACTATGTTGTCGATGCGACGACGGAAAGCAGCCGAGTGCGGTACCGATTCACCGCTGACGCCCTCCTTGGTCTGCGTCGCGAGTCGCCAGTCGCTGAGCGCGTCGAAGCTCCGCTACCGGAGCGAATCGAACCCCCGTTCGCTGACCAAATGGAGCTCTTCGTTCAGGCAGTCCAGGGCGAAGCGCGTACAGAGAGAGTGAGAATCCGGGCCGCTCCCGATGTCGAGTTCGAAGCGGTCGTCGAGGGTGAATCATGGATCGTTCGATGCGATCTCAACACCGGTTCGCTCAGCGCAACAAGGGCTGAGGATCCTCGCAGACCATTCGATGTCCGAACATTCCTGCTCCGGCTTCATGTTTCTCACGGCTACCCGCTCTCCATGTCTGCCCGCTCGGTCTGGGCGATCGTTGTCGACGTGACAGCATCGCTGATGATCTTCTGGGCGCTCTCGGGCATCATGATGTGGTGGCAGATGAAGCCAACACGCCGATCAGGCGCGGCGCTGATGACGGCCGGCCTTGTTCTGGCCGGGCTTCTGGGTTTCGCGATGCTCAGGCTGCTCTACTACTAGAGGCACATCCGTTGCGTGATCGCCGAGCTACCGAGCCTCAACCCGTACATCCATCTCAAACATCTCGTCGCCCCGCCTCACCGTTGCGATGACCTCTTCGCCCGGCTCCAGTGTTCGCAGATACTGGGAGAATGCTCGGAGATCAGCAATGTCCTCTCCGCCGACGCTCACTAACACATCACCTGCGGAGAGCCCCGCACGCTCGGCGGGTGAACCTGGGACAATCGAGTCAACTCTGACGCCGGGCCCAGGGAATCCGAAGTCGGGTACTGTTCCGAACGACACCCGGCGTGATGATGGCGATGAAGATGCTGGCGATGGACTTGCCGTTACCCCATCGATCCGGATGGTCATAGGTGGCTCGCGCTCGATCAAGTACACCACTGCTTCCTTGACGAATGTGGCAACCTTGACCAAGCCGGCTGAATCGATTTTCTCGGCCGTATCGGACGGACGGTGGTAGTCCGCGTGCGCCCCAGTGAAGACCTGAACAGCTGGTACCCCTGCCGCGATGAAGCTCTCTTGATCGGAGCCGCCCACGCGCTCGGCGATGTTCTTACCCGTAACCCCGGTCACAAACCCGACGCCCCGAAAGATGTGTTGCCATTCGTCTGCGGTTCCGGTTGCGTGCACTGATATCTCACCGTCGAAGAGTCGGCCAACACCGTCCATGTTGATCATGCCACGCACACTGTCGACCGGAAACCTCGGGTTCGCAACATAGTGCGATGAGCCATGGAGCCCCGCCTCTTCACCGCTGAACGCGACGAACACAAGGTTGCGAGACCCTCCGCCTTCGGATGACATGTTCCTCGCGAGCTCGAGCAGCACCGACACACCGCTCGCGTTGTCATCCGCGCCGGGGTGTACCTGCCCTACATTGGCCTCGAGCGCTCCGGGCCAGCCCGTTCCCAGGTGGTCGTAGTGCGCTCCTAGCACGATCGACTGATCTGCCCACGCCTCTCGCGATCCCAGTAGTACACCAATGACATTCCTGGCTTCGACAGGTACCCCATCCGGCCCGCTGTCGATCACGAAGGTCTGGAACCATGAGCCGTCGTCCCCGCCTGGCATGAGCCCGGCGGACTCAAACTCATTTGCGATGTACTCAGCCGATGCATCAAGCCCCTGAGAGCCCAACCCACGCCCCTCTCGCTGGTCACTGGAGAGCCAAGCGACGTGCTCCATCAGCCTTGCCTGCGAAAACACCGGTGGAAGCTCTGCGAGAGCCGGGCGGTCTTCAGCGGTGATTCGACTCGAAGCACCTGGAACAAACTCGTGCACCAGCGGCGATTCGGGTGTATCCCATTGCCCCTTTGCTATGTTCGTCGGCTCATCCCCGCTGAACGCGAGATACGAGTACTTGCCGTAGTGCCGCAGCTTTCGCGCAAACCCAGAAAAGGCAGTCTGCGGATCGATGGCAATCCAACCGACCGCCTTCTCCTCGTTCTCTGGATGGCGCCGGACGATCATGATTGAATGGCCCGAGAGCTCTACCGCCTCATCGTCCAGCATGACTTGTGGCGCACCGTCGGGACGGTCGCTTCTTTGACGAACAACATCAGCAAACCGGTTGGTCTCTCCCAGAATCCAGATGCTGCGATCGGCCGGCAGTGAGTCAATATCGGTATCAAGGACCACATCGATGCGGTGCTGATCAGTCCGCCAGACATCGAGCACGAGCTCGTACCCGCTCGCGTCTTCGTCGGTCGGTAGGATCGCGAGCACGCTGCTCTCGCCGAAGATCTGCCCGACCGAGGCCGGGGTTTCAAGCGGGTCGAGTACGCGGAAAACATCAAACCCTGCATCCACGGCGATCGCCTCAGGTGATGCATCAACCTGGACAGAAAAGTCTGTGACTTCAGAGCTGATCTCAACGAGGAAGGAACTTTGTCCGTCGACCGTCCCGACCATGAGCGGCACGGCCAGCTGGTATGCCGCTGCATCCTGCCGCTGGGCAAGCGAACCGGTCACAGTGAACGCACCTGACGCTGACGGACCATCGACCTTGACGTGCTCCAGAGCCAGAACCGGCGCACCAGTTCGCGAAATCCACTGTTCGAAGAACGCCCCGAAGTCCTCACCTGTGACAGATTCGACGCTGCGCCGGACGTCTGCAAAGCTCGCCCGCTTGCCGCGATTCGATCGATAGAAGTCTTGCACGAAAGACCGGAACGCATCGTCACCGATCTCGTTTCGGAGCATGTGGAAGACCATCAGGGACTTGCCGTATCCGACGGCCTGAGTCGAAGCGCTGTGACGACCTCGAAACTCGGTCAGCGGGAAGTCCTGACTCTCGGATACAAAGTTGCGGTAACGTTGGAGCGTGTCACGACGGTAGCTGGTGCCCCGGCCTCGCTGTTGCTGGACCAGGTGATCGGCCATGTATGTGGTTAGACCCTCGCACCAGTTGCCGGTTTCATAGTCTACAAAGACCGAGTTGCCCCACCAATTGTGCAGGATCTCATGCGGATACGAGGAATGCAGAATGAACGGTAGCCGGATGACTTGCTCGCCCAGCAGCGTGAACGACGGCATTCCGTAGCCCGTCTCCCAGAAGTTCTCGACCAATGCAAATTTGTCGTAGGGATACGGGCCGATCAGCCGTCGGTACATCTCGATGTAGCGCGCCGTCGCATCGAGGTATTTCCGCACAAGCGACTCGTCCAGATCCCGCATGTAGACCAGGGCCTCGACAGACCCCGCCATCTCGCGTCGGACCTGCATCGGACCACCAACGAGGTACACCTGCTCCATCACCGCTTCGGATTCCCACCGCGCGATGCGTGCTGCAGCATCACCGTCATCAAAATCTGATGCGCCGCTTCCTTGGCTGATTAGGTGCCAGTCCTTCGGTCCTTCGACCTCAAGATCGAATCTGACCATCTCGTCGCCGAAGGTCGGGATCCACGTCGATGCACCACTGAGGAACACGCCGTCTTGGCTGATGATGCCGTGGGTGCTGCGCATGCCGCGGGCGTACTCGTCCCCCGAATCAGATAGATCAGCCTGGATAGTGCCCTCGTAGGTGATACGAAGCAGTCCGTCGTCGCTCGCCTCAACCAGCTGGTACCTGGCTCGCTCGGGATGCTGCTCAGTGCCCGCAACTGTCTCCACCTGTCTGATCTTGGGTGAGCTTGTGACAACCTGCAGTGAGCTATTCAGCAGAAACTCGCTGCCCGCGGCGCGGACCTGCCGCGGCAGAGTCACTGTGTTCTGTACTCGAAGCCACCCATCTCTCGGGCGGATCGTGGCACGGATCGAGTGCGCGACCGGCACCGATGGCTCGGAAGCTCCCGGCAACGCGATTGGAAGATCGGTACCACCGAGTCCAGGCATCCAGCGAAGCGTCATCCGATCGGCGAAAGAGCGTGCTTCGCGTTCGAGACGCTGCATCTCATCCGAGCCCGCGTAGAACCTCGCGGGAACGATCATGACGTTCTTGCGCCCCTGACTTTCGAGCGTCGTCAACATGGCACCGAGCGACCGATCGCCATCCGTCTCGGCGTTGGTCACGATCCGCACTCGATGAAAGCGGCTCTTCTTACTGAGCGGATCGTTACTCTCAATCTCGATCCACGTCTCTACATCACCCGGCGGCGTGTCATCCGGCAGCACCAGGATCGTGGTTCCTCCGAAGGGCCCCGGGCACCGCGGGATCGCCGGAGCGATGGTTTCCGGGTTCACTTCACCGGCGAGCTCGAGGACATCGCTCGATTCCAAACCCATATCGACCAGGCGAACCGATCTCCCAGTCGTAGCCATCACAACTGTCAGTCTACCATCACATACTAGCTCTATCTATTGTGGTTTCAACTTTTGACTTTTAAATGTTTGTTTTTCATATGTAAAAGACACGTGGCAGTTACCAGTTAG
>JBCCZQ010000115.1:0-4579 GCA_039187315.1 Planctomycetota bacterium
AGCACCTCCGCTTCGCGGAGCTTGTTGATGATCTGCTCCGCCGAATGCCTGATCCGTGCCATGAAATCCCGCCTTCCCAGATGCGTCCTCGCCGCCGCATTGTCGCATAACGGCTGGACTAGGTTCTGGGGGGCAGGTCAGCCCAACGGCCTCGCGCTGCGTTTCTAACCCACACAGAGTGGGCGATCGAATCAACTTCGCCTTCGTGTACGGTTCGATGGCCGGCATGAACAAGTCGTTGCCGACCGGGTTACGGAGGGCCTTGGTGATCCCGTGAACATTCAAAGTCGATATCACGGGGTTCGAAACGTGCGAGACCTTGAAGTCGATGGTATCGTTCGTGGGCAAGAGAAGGCGCATGAATGCACTGGTGGCTTTTAGCCGAGAGGCATGGCTTAAGTCGCCGGCTCTCAATCAAAGGCGATACGTGCAGCGTGGCGTGATACTGTGACTCGCATCGCTACGGGTTTCACGTGGCTCGTCGCAATCAATCAACCGATTGCCTGCAAAAAGAAAGCGCACGGTCATTGGTACTTGGTCTCGCTCCCATCTGCCCGTGTTTCGCTCGAATCCCCCGAACGCATCTCGCCCGTCTCGATGAGCAATAGCTCGATCCGGTTCGATTCATCGGTATGCGTCGTGCTGAGCAACAGCCGGCCCCGGAAAGCCATTGCTCGCAGGTGCCTCGGGGAGACCGGAATCTCGTCAAGGAACATTGACCATTGGTTTGTGGATGGATCAAAGACCTCGATCGAGGCGTTCGGCTCGAACCCACCGCCTTCCTTTGGAGACGAGCCGCCGACGAGATACAGCAGCCCGCCGAGTTCGACGAGTGTCGGTGACAGGCGCTGGCGGGATGGAGACGGGATCTCGCGAAAGGCTTCAGTGCTGAAGTCGAACGCGAAGCTGTCGCCCACGGTCTGGAAGTTCTCTTTCATCCCGCCGACAAGGTAGTAGGTGTCGTCCAGCAGTGCTCCTCCGAATGCGCGACGCGGCCCTGGCAGCGTCGCGCTGCTCGACTCGGTGAGTTCCAGCTTGCCGTCCTCCAACTTGCCGGAAAGCACCGTCGTCAGGTGACGAAACTGATCGCCCTCTGACCGGCGGGAGTCGTAATCAAGGCCTCCGAACGCCCAGTACGTCTCACCGTGACGCACAAGCCCGTATTGGCTGCGGGGTGTGGGCATGACAACGCCGAGTTTCGACCAGGCACGATCGGCGAAGTCATACATGAACCCGTGTGCGAACGTACGGGCAACCTCGCCGTCGTGCCCAAACCCGCCGATTGCGAGCGCGTGTTCGCCATCGGCGGTCAACGCGGTCTTGATGGTCTGGCGGTGCTCGGGAAGCGGCTCAATTTTCCGCCACCGAAGGCCGCTCAGTGAGAGGCGGTAACCTTCGCTGAGGAAGTTTTCGGGCTGGAAGTCGTGTTGCCCTGTGCTGTTGTTCCCCCCGAACATGTATAGCCAGCCATCCTCCATGAAGATTCCTTGGCGGTTTTTGGCAACGGAAGGCGACGGCAACGTCCAGTGGGCAACGACCTCGCCGGGCGCCGGCCGTCCGCCGAGGTTGATCCGCTCGGCGTGCACTGGACGCATTCCGCGGGAGATGCCGCCGAAAAAGTAGATGTCGCCCGCGGTATCCGCGGCCACCTGGTGGAAGAAACGCGGGAACGTCAATACGCCCAGGTTGTCCCACGCCGAGTCTGAGTCGGGTGACCATCCGTAGATCGTGCCGTCTGAGCCTGATGCCACAACGCGGCCCTCGGTCACGTCTGCAGCCATGCCGAACGAGGTTCCGGGAAACTCGGGCCCACTGGTCCACTCTCCGGAGACGGTGTCATAGACATCGACCCGGTTGGTGAGCTGGCCGGCACTGGTCATGCCCCCAAGCACAACGATCGACTCACCGACAACGACCGAAGCGAGTGCCCTTCGGGAAAAGGGCGCATTGATCTGCCGCCAGCCGGCACTTTGATCTTCCAGATCGAGCGCGAGCACCGACTCGCTCCACACGCGTTCATCGGCGCTGCTGTCGAGCGTCCACCCACCGACAACGTAGAGCGTTGAGCCAACTACAGCCGTGTCGTGTGAGGATCGGCCGACCGGGAGATCCGGCAGCGATGTCCACTGCTTCGTGCGCAGATCGAAGGCTTCGACCGTGCGGAGTGACTCGAGCTGCTGCGGCTCACCCTGCATGTTCCGAGCGACAAGCCCACCCGTACGGATAATCATGCCGTTCCAAGATTCAAGTGGACAGGCCTGCAGACCTTGCGTGTCGCCAAGATGCTCGATGTGAGATGTATCAAGCAGGTTGACTCGGTAGAAAGCCTTCGATTGAGCCTCGTGGTAGTAATCGTGCGGCCGGCCCGCGTATCCACCCATGACGTACAGCCAGCCATCGCTGTAGACCGAGCCAAAGCTGGTTGTTGGGTGCGGCAGCATGAACACTGGCTCGCCGATGCGTTCGGTTATCGAAGGGTCGATCGCCGCAGGCTTGGAGAAGTGCTGCGCTGAGGCATCGGTGGCGCTGGCAACTATCGCGATGCAGGCAGCGATCCGGAGTTGAGCTCTCATCTGCTTCTACTTCCCCTTTGGTGTGAGGCACATAACGTCGTGGCTTGGAAACTCGGGCGTTGATCGGGAACACGGCTCGCGTTCAGGATAACTCGCGGCCTGTGGGAGCATGGGACTGCGTCCGATTCATCGCAGTCAAGGAGTGCATGAGTCGTCTGGAGGTCCACACGCGAGGAGACCGAGACGGATCAGAAGGCTTTTGGCTTGGTCGAGCTCATCCTTGGAGAATCGGCATGTGCAGCAACTGACGCTTTTCGGCCTGAGGATGTCGGGCAACCGAAGCCGCTCTCCGGTCTGGTAGAAATGCTGCCTCGCGATCGAGAAGTACAGTGCGTCCGCGGCGGCGAACTGCCTGTTCACACGCTGCTGCGAGAGTTCAGCAGAATCCTCGTGATCGTGGTGGCATCGTTCGGACATCATGACGTACAGTACCGCAGTTGAGACTGAGTCTCAATTGGAGCTAGAGATTTTCCTCCAGTCGCCCCTGGGGCGACCGAGCGGGGTGGTCTGTGAAATGATGTCTGCAAGCGCTGAGTTTTTAGCGACACGGAGATCCCCTCGCCTCGGTGCGCTCGCCGCGCCCGTGCCGTCGGAAGTCGATCTCAGGACCATGCTCACCATCGCCGCGAGGGTTCCGGACCACGGCAGACTCGTGCCCTGGCGCTTTGTCACCATTCGCGGCGAGCGGCGGCACATTCTGAGCGATGCGATCTCGACGCGATTCGGCCGACTCTATCCGGATGCTCCTCTAGAACGTCGGCAGAAGATGCAGGGCAGGATGGCCCAAGCGCCGGCCGTGGTCGTCGTGATCTTCTGCCCGCGTGAGCATCCGAAGATTCCGGAATGGGAGCAGTACCTAACTGTCGGCGCCGTGTGCCTCAATCTCCTGCACGCGGCGCGTTCGCTGGGGTATGCGGGACTCTGGCTCACTGAGTGGTACGCCTACGACCCGGTCGTGCTCTACACGCTCGGCCTGACCGACGAGGAACGCGTTGCCGGCTTCGTACACATCGGAACACCGACCGAACACCGAGGCGATCGTCCGCGGCCTGATGTCGAAGCCATCACAACCGATTTTTAGCTGCATGCTTTGGAGCAGATAGAGATGAACGGTTCGTTTGTTGATCGCCGCGATATGCAGCGCACACTCTTCGCAGAGCTGAGCCGGATGTTCGCTGACGAAGTACCGCTATACGATAAGTCGCTTGCCCTGAACCTGATCTGCAACCGGGCTGTTGTCGACCTTCTCGAAGCGCGGTTTGTCGGGTTTACGGCGACGGATGCTCAGCTCGAAGCGACCTCAGGCGAACGGCACGGTGCTATCAGAATCGGGACGGACGAAGAGCTCCGTTGGGTGAGTCGATTCTTCGCGTGCTTCGGCATGCACCCGCACGAGTTCTACGACCTGACCGCGCTTGGCACAAAGAGCCAGCCCGTCATATCTACCGCCTTTCGGTCGATCACCGAACCTGAGAATCGGGTCTTCACGTCGTTGTTGCGCACCGAGCTATTCGACGCAGATACTGCTCATCAGATCGATACGCTGCTCGCGGAGCGCAGTGTCATGACGGAACAGGCCCGCACGCTGATTATGCAATGCGAGGTGCAGGGCGGACTGAACCAGCAGGATGCTGTTGCGTTGATTCATGAAGCAACGACAAGGGTCTTCAAATGGACCGGACAGGCCCACGGGCGAGTTCTCTACGAGAGCTTGTGTGAACAGGGCTTCAAGATTGCTGCCGATATCGCTTGCTTCAAGTCGCATCATCTCAATCATCTGACACCAAACACACTGTGCATCGATCTGTACTCGGCGGCCATGAAGTGGCGGCTCGGCATCATCGATCGCTCCGAATTCGAGATCGGCGCGCACGAAGCGCTTGCGCAGCTCCTCGATATGGCAGACACCGATTGGCTCTTGCTGCACTTTCGCTGGCTCAGCTTCGCGAGCACAGACGCGATGGCACCCGAACCGATATCAACCGAGCGTGTCCGCGAGATCGTCC
>JBCCZQ010000116.1:0-4552 GCA_039187315.1 Planctomycetota bacterium
CGTCCGTCCGGGGCGATGACCGCGGAGACGCCCGTGTTGGCCGAACGGGCGACGGGCAGGCCCTGTTCGACGCTGAACTGCCATCGATCGAGGCTGATCTACGCGACCGCACGCTGCGACTCGCCGTGCTGCTCGGGGCGACTCCGACGGCCCTGTTGGACGAGCTGTCTGAGACAGGGGACATCCCGAGTCCACCCGAGGCGATCTCGGTCGGAATCCCGGCGGACGTTCTCAGGCGCAGGCCAGATGTTCGAGGCGCGGAACGCCAGCTCGCGGCCGAGGTTGCTCGGATCGGTGTTGAGCTTGGTGACCTCTACCCGCGATTTAGCTTGTCCGGGACGCTGCAGTTCAATTCGACAAATTCGGGCTCCCTCCTGGATGCCGACAGCCTCGGGTTCGGGATTGGGCCTTCCTTCGCCTGGAACATCTTCGATGGCGGACGGGTGCGGAACGCGGTGCGAGCACAAGAGGCGGCGGCAGACATCGCGGCCATCGAGTACCGATCCGCGGTGCTGAGTGCCCTAGAGAGCGTCGAAAGCGCCATGTTCCGCCACGCTCGCCAGATCGAGCGAACAACCGCCCTAGAGCGAGCATCGACCGCCGCAGGCCAATCAGCCGACTTGTCTCGGCAGCTGTATCTCGAAGGACGGAGCGACTTCCAGAACGTACTGGACAGTGAACGCGAGCTCTTCGCAGCCCAAGACACCCTGATTCTCAGTCAATCCGAGGTTACGACCACGTACATCACGCTGCAGCGCTCTCTGGGCGGTGGTTGGTCGCCGCCGGAGCAAGAAACAGAGTCCTCCGATGAAAAAGAGGACTGACCTACCGCGTCCGCTGCCCCCGGTGCTCGCGCACTCGTGCCTGGGCTTAGTCATCACGCACGTACTGATTTCGGCGTACGCGATGGAGGATCCGACTTCCCTGATCGCGATCGTCACACAGGCCGTTTTCTATCTCATCCTTGCGGCGATTCTGTTCGGTGTGCAGAGCAGTCGGCTGGAGTTCACTGCCTGCGTAGTGCTCATCGGAGCAGCGACCATTGCCAGGGTCTTCTTCGCCCCAGACGAGCAGATCGTTCAGGCCGCGGCTGATGTCGCCCTCGTTGCGGTCGGAACTCTCGTGCTCATCAAGGCAGTCCAGCGGATGCTGCACACCTCGGTCGTGACACCTGCGTTGATCAGTGCTGCGGTAACGGTGTACCTGTTGGCGGGTGTCATCTGGACGATCGGGTTCCATGCACTCGAGACGCTTCACCCGGAGTCCTTCGTCGTCTCAGGGCGGGCGGCCCCGATCAATGCCGGCGAGCTGTCGTACTTCAGCTTCGTGACGCTCACGACACTCGGATACGGCGACGTCAGCCCGGCGACGCCCATTGCGAGATCGATGGCGACACTTGAGGCGGTCTTCGGGCAGGTGTTTCTCGTCGTCCTGCTTGGGAGGCTCGTATCCCTCCACATCGCCCAACGGCATCCACCGCGCATCGAACAGCCCGAGCACGCCCCAGTCACACCGAGGAAAAGCAATGAGTAATCCGGAGCCGAATCGAGAGCGCCCTCTCGCAATCATCACCGGTGCGGTCAGCGGGATCGGGGCCGCGCTTGCCGAGCTTCTCGCGGCGCGCGGTTGGCGGCTCGTCTTACTGAATCGGAGTGCCGAGCGAACGCAGCCTTTATTGACACGTCTTCACGACATCGACCCTGATGGGTCGGTAGAGATCGTGGAGATCGACCTGACTGATCACGTGCGGCTTCACGCAGTTGCTGAGCAGGTCATGGAGCAGTTCGGGGCGATCGATGCGCTGTTCAACAACGCGGGAGTCCTCAGCGACAACCTCGCGCTATCTCCAAATGACAACGAGTTGCAGTTCGAAGTGAACACCGTTGCGCCGTACCTGCTGACCCGCTCACTCAGCGTGGCACTCAAAGAAGCGGTCGAGATCAGAGGGCGTGCGGTCGTTGTCACGCCTTCGAGCTCGGTCATCAAATCGCAGAAGAGTCTTGACATCGAGAATCTACGGCGAGGAACGAAGGGAGGCATCACCGGGGCATACGCCCAATCCAAGCTCGCGTTTGCTGCACTCAATGTGCATCTGGCGGCAGAGCTGGGTAACGACGGTATCGACTGCTTCGCTGTCGACCCCGGCATCAACCGTACGGGCATGACGACCGGAAGTGGCGCTCCGCTTCCAGTCCGTCTCATGTGGCGGCTACTCCCGAAGCCATCGGCGGGCGCGGCTCGTCTGGCAGCGGTTCTCGATGAAGAGTGGCGTGGACGATCGGGCAGCTTGGTCATGGGCGGCAAGACAAGACCAATCCCAGGGGGTGCCGATACGCCGCAGGTAATCGCCGCACTACTTGGCATGATAAATGAGGCGTCGGCTGGAGTACTGCCTGGGGCCGGAATCCGCGAATGAGCACCTCCAGCCACCTCCATAGCGTCGGGGAAACGGCGCAGATCATGCCGACTGCTCGGCTTGGATCTCGCGGACGTAGCCCTCGCCAGCGCCGACTGATCCCATGAGTGCGCCCGAATCACCATCACTCGTCGCCGCGATGAACGACGCCGTTCGATTCCGGACTGGCGCCGTGCTCGTACTCTTGGGTGCGACTGCTGTGGTCAACGGTATCCGACTCAGCACAGCGGGTGATCAGTCAGCATCTGAAGTGCCATTGGGCGTGCCCATCGTTATGGGGTTGCTGGTCATCTACGAGGCAGTGGTACTCATCTGGCTCACACGCGGTCGCGATCGTCGCAAGCCGCTCCCGACGGCTTGGATCTACGGAAACGCGCTCCTGGAGACCGCTGCGCCAACCGTTCTCGCATTCTCGGTGGGGCTATCAGACGGCTGGATGCTGCAGGGCGCGGCGATGGGCCCGTCGGCACACCTATACGGGATCTTCATCGTTCTCAGCGTGCTCCATGTGCGGGTTCTCGTTTCCCTTCTCGCAGGTGTGGCTTCCGCACTGGGGCTGGCCGCGGTTGTCGCGGCGTCGATCGTGACAGAGGGAGAAGGCGCGAGTGAGATGCTCGGGATACCCCGGTCATTGGAGACATTTTCCGCGGTCATCCTCCTGATCACCGGTGCCGCGGCGGCACTTGTTGCTCTGCGGATGCGCCGATACCTCAAGACCGCGACGGCCGAGGCAGAACGGAGGATGCAGGCGGAGCGAGACCTGCAAGCCGCAGCTCTGATTCAACAGAGTCTCATGCCGAGCATCTCGCCGGAGCTGGCCGGGTTCGAGATCAGCGGGTGGAACCGGCCTGCAGACGAGACCGGCGGCGATTACTTCGATTGGGTTCCGCTCGATGACGGCCGGCTCGCTGTGTGCATCGCCGATGTCACAGGCCACGGCCTCGGGCCAGCGATGATTACTTGTTTCTGCCGTGCCTATGCGCGCACCGCGCTCCGGGTCGAGGGCAGGGTGGCGGCTGCAATGAGCCGCCTCAACACCGAGCTTGTTCACGATCTTGGCGATGGGCGGTTCGTCACGTTCGCCGCGGTCATTCTCTCACAGGATGATCCAGTGGTTCTGTCGACATCTGCCGGCCACGGTCCGCTCCTCGTGTTCCGTGAATCCGACAGGAGCATCGAGAGGTTTGGCGCAGATGCTCTGCCGCTTGGCGTAGCCGAAACCGGCGAAGAGTGCGAGGCAGTTACCCACAGGCTCGACAGCGGCGACGTCTTTCTGCTGGTGACGGACGGCTTCTTCGAGTGGGCGAATCCCGCAGGTGAGCAGTACGGGACGAAGAGACTCAGTGCGTCGCTGAAGATACACGGACGCAAAAGCGGCGACGAACTCATCCGCGGTCTGCTCGAGGACCTCGAAGGCTTTGTCCAGGGAACACCGCAGCCCGACGATCTGACAGCTGTCGTGATCCGGCGGTCGAATGCGGAAGATGCCGGAGATCCAGTATGAACTCGCTAATCAGCAACCGACTGTTGCTCTCCATCTTCGCATCCGTCGTGATTCTCGTGCAGCAAGGATGCGTGTCGAACAAGCTCTACAACGCAAGTCCAGAGCAGTACCTGCTTGAGGTGCAACCCGCAACCGGTGATCAAGTCGGCGTCGATCTCTCGATCGTCGAGTTTGACGACTTCGGGATGCTCTGGCTCCCAGAGCAGCTCGAAGATGCGGTGAGTCTCATCGAACAGAAAAACGCCTCGTCCGAGCGCGGGATCATCGTCGTGACGTACACGCACGGATGGCAGAACAATGCAGATCCCAGTCGAGAGAAGAACGATCTCGCACGATTCCGGGCTGGAATGGTGCACCTATCCAAGGAGCTCGCGGCTGAGGGAGGGCCCGCCCCGGATCACGTCGTGGGCGTCTATCTGGGCTGGCGTGGCGCAACCAATCGTGCTCCCATCTGGTCCAGCGCCACGTTCTGGAGCCGCAAGGCGGCGGCCGACCTCGGGGACCTTGTGCCCCTGGCCCAGCAGCACCTCCGCCTCACGCAGTTTGCCGATGATCTGCTCCGCCGAATGCCTGATCCGTGCCATGAAATCCCGCCTTCCCAGATGCGTCCGATGCCGTGCATTCTCGCATAG
>JBCCZQ010000117.1:0-4504 GCA_039187315.1 Planctomycetota bacterium
CTGCTTCGGCGTGTACAAATGCCTCGCGACTCTGGACTCGCACATCGCGTCGAGGTAGTCCTGCGGGAGCGGGAGCTTGCGAAAAGCCTTGTAGACCTCGGCGTACTTCTTTTCATCGCCAACGTTGGCCATGACGTCCAGAGAAAAGCCGTCGAAGTTCAAGAAGGTGCGCACGGATTGCTCCTTCGTATCGTCGGGCAGCTCGAGTTGCATCAGCAGGAATGTCCGCTGTCCATCGTGCGTCGAGGCGTGGCCCCGATCCGCGTCGAATGACTGCGCGAACCAGTCGAGCCCGAACGGCTCCTGGAAGTGAAAGTCGAACCAGCGATCCACGAACGTGTGATCCCACTCGGCAAGAAACACCTCTTGATAGCGTTCAACGGGCGGAGGTCTATCCGTGTCGGCCAGCTCCGGGAAGTCGTCGATATTCTGGAAGAACGCCGAGACGTTCCGGGCGATCGGATTCCGCACGATGGTAACAACCGCGTAGGGCCGGCCCTTGCGGTACCAGTAGCGGTAAAAGTGCTGCGCCTTGCGCACATGCACCGGCAAGCTCGGGTCGGGAGTCTCGGCATATACGCTCTCGTGGCGGAAGTACGGCTGGCTGATGTTGAATGCGTGCGTCTGGAAGCTGGGCACGGGTACCGAGTACAGCATCGATTGGTACATGCTCGAGCTGCCGACTTTGCCCGGCTGATGGATCAGGACCGCCTCAGCGGCCGGCGTGCCGAACGTGTTCGGTGGCAGACCCGTACGCTCAGGGATCTTCCGGTCTTCCGCATTTGGTACTGCATTCATCGGCGACCTCCCGTTCTCAAGCCGGGGCTTCCCGGAAGCCAAGCATAGTGGGCGGCTATTCACCCAGCGTCTTCTTCCGCCGCAGCACGTGGTGGTACGCTTGCGCGAAGCGGTGCGCCTCGTCGCGGACCTGTTGGAGCAGCTTCAGGCCTAGGTTCTCCCGGCCGAGCTTGATCGGCTCGCGCTCGCGCTGCACGTACACCAGCTCCTCCTTCTTTGCGATGCTGATGACCATCGGCGGCTTGACGTCGAGGGTCTCGAACACCGCCTCGGCCGCATGCAGCTGGCCCAGCCCGCCGTCGATCAGGATGACGTCGGGGTAGAGCTCCTGGCCCTTCCCCGCGTCGCGGTAGCGCCGGCTGACGACCTCCTGCAGCGCGCGGTAGTCATCGTTGTTGACGCTGCCGACCTTGTACCGGCGGTAGGCGTCCTTGAAGGGCTTGCCGTCGACGAACGAAACTTTGCTGCCGACGGTCTCGTTGCCCATGAGGTGTGCGATGTCGAAGCCCTCGATGCTGCGGATGGCCTCGGCAAGGCCGAGCGTCTTCTGGAGGCTCTTGACGCCGCGCTCCGGGTCGATGTAGCCGATCTCCGTTTCCGGCTGCCAGCCGTCGCGCGTGCTGGCCCGATCATCGAGGCGCTCGATGGCCTTGATCTGGTCGCGGAGGACGGCCGCCGCCTCGAAGTCCATCGCCGCGCTCTTGTCGGCCATCTCCTGCCGCATCTCGCGGAGCATCGCCGACCGCTTCGAGCCGAGGAACCGCACGAAACGGTCGATGTCTTGGCGGTAGACCGTCGGCATGATCCGGTCGGCGCACGGCGCGGTGCACTGGCCGATCGAGTGCAATAAACACGGCCGGAAGTACCGGTTCTTCGGATCGCCGGCGGCGATGTCCAGCTTGCACGTGCGGAACTTGAAGACGCGCTGGAGGATCTGTACGGCCTCGCGAAGCGCCCCAGCGTTGGCGAACGGGCCGAAGACCCTGGCGCCCTTCATCTCTGAGGCCACGTCGCCCGTCTTCGGATCCACGCCCGACGGGTTGCGCGTGACGAAGACCCGCGGGTAGTCCTCTTTCTGCGTGACGACGAGATACGGAAAGGTCTTGTCGTCGATCAGCCGGACGTTGTACTTCGGCTTGAGGTCCTTGATCAGCCGGTTCTCGGTGAGCAGGGCCTCCCACTCACCCTCGCACTCGATGGTGTCGAAATGATCGACGACGCCGAGCATCGGCTGCTTCTTAGGGCCCAGATCGGCCGAAGGGACGAAGTAGCTGCTGACGCGGTCGGGCAGCTTCTTGGCCTTGCCGATGTAGACAACGGCGCCCGCAGCGTCCTTCATGAGGTAGACGCCGGGCACGGCCGGGAGCTTCCGCGCTTCGGCGAGCAGGCGGGCGAGACGGTCGTCCTGTGCCCCAGATTCGGACATCACGGATCGTAGTCGTGGCACGATTCCAGCCCGAGCCGCGTCACGCCCGATCAATCAAGAAGCAGGCTCATACGGAGGAGACACCATGCACCGCCCGCCTCGCACGCTGATCGCCACCGCCTCGCTCGCGATTGCCGGCCACGCCGCCGCGCAGTCTGACGACCTGTTCGTCTTCGACCTTGTCGACACGGGGAACCCATCGAACACCCTGACCGTCGGTGGCAGCAGCCTTCCCGATCTGCTGACCGACCTGGGCGACACCACCGGCGACTTCAGCAGCTTCGATGGCGTTCCGTTCGACGCGACGATCACCTATGCCGGCATCGATGACGCCATCGAGGTCACCTACGACCCGACCGGCGGAACCGGGGGCGGCGAGCTTGTCATCATCACGAACCTGCTCGGCAACACCGGCTCGTTCACCTTCGACGAGATCGATGGCGACCTGGGCGAGCAGCTCGAGGACTTCTTCCTCCAGAACGATGACGAGGTCATCGAGAATTTCCTCGCCACCGTCGCCGAGCTCTCGCCCGTGGCTGTTACCGACGGCAACCCGCTCGCCTCGACCGCCCGATCCGCACGCTACAGCTTCTTCCGCTATGGGCTCTTCAGCGACGCCACCCCGACCGACCGCGAGCTCCGCCGCGTCTTCGCGGACCCGATCCTCAGCGATGACGACAACCCGGGCCCGGCGCCGGCGACATACGACGCCGATGCGCTCGTTGACGACGAGACATCACCCGCGATCTTCTCGCCGAACGGTACGAGCGAGCTGGACTACGGCGGCACACGCTTCCGGCTCGACTTCCGCGGCCAGACCATCGACGCAGGCGGGTTCGACGGCTCGTCGTTCGACGTCGCCCTCTCCACCGAGGTCCGGTTCAGCGACCGGGTTT
The DNA here is from genome assembly GCA_039187315.1 of Planctomycetota bacterium. Classification (GTDB taxonomy): domain Bacteria; phylum Planctomycetota; class Phycisphaerae; order Phycisphaerales; family UBA1924; genus JANQQZ01. The sequence goes on from JBCCZQ010000117.1 coordinate 3,121, forward strand.
CGGTGATCGTCGGCGCCCCGCTCGCCTACCACCAGGTCGGCGACGGCGACGTCTTCAACGCCGGGATCAACGCCGGCCTGCCCATCCGCATCCTGATCCCCGATGAAGACGACGACTTCGGCGTCAAGTGGCAGGTCACGCCGCTGGCCAACATCGACACGGTCTTTAGTTACGACCTTGCCGCGGGCGGCATCCTCTACGGCTTCGGTCTCAACAACCTGCTGACCATCGAGCTCGGACCCGTCTCGCTCGTCACCAGCCAGCAGTACACCGTCCACGAGTCGCTCGCGCTCGATGCCAACGACGTCAGCCTCGACCCAGGCGTCGAGCAGCAGATCCTCAAGCTCGGCGGCAAGCTCCAGTGGGCCATGACCGACAACGTCTATATCTACGGCGGCGGCGTCTGGACCGACTTCCTCGAGGACGCCGCCGTCGACGACTACACCACCGCTCTCGCCGGGTTCGGCCTCCGCACCAGCGACGGCTGCCAGATCGTGCTCGGCTACGAGGGCGACTTCGGCGACGACTACGACGCTCACGGTGGGGCGCTGATCTTCCAGCTGCCGTTCTAACTCCGACACACTCGGGTTACTATCCGGGCATGAACACCTTCGCCTGGGCCGCGTTGGGAACCGTCGCCGCCGGCGCCGCGCTGCTGCTCTGGGCGCTGTACTTCGACCGCAGCCGCGGCCGACGCCGCTGCCCGAAGTGCTGGTACGACATGGCTGAGGTTCAGGGCCGGCTGTGCCCCGAGTGCGGCAGAACGGCAAAACACGAGGCCCGCTTGTACATGACCCGCCGGCGCTGGGGCTGGGCCGCGGCGGGGCTGGCGATCGTCGGCTCCGCGTGGTTCGTGAACAAGATCCCGCTGCTTAGCGAACACGGCATCGTCGTCATCACGCCGACGTGGTACATGGCCTGGCGATTCCCAGAATACGAGAGCCCGCCATCGATCGAAGGGCGATTCGGTAGCGAGTTCAAGGAGCGTATGAGCAGCAGAAAGACGCCCGAGTGGGTGCGCCGGCTGCTGATCCGGCGCGTCATCGCGACGATCAATGATCCCGAGGCAACGCCGGAGCAGCTCGATTCCGCGCTGTGGTGGATTCTTGATTCCGAAGATCCCAACGGCGGCTCGATGTACCGAGGATTCCCGACAAACCAGCGCCCGGGTTACACCGATCGTGTCGCCGCCACGCTCATCGACCGGCAGGGCACAATCGACGGTATCGTCCGTGGCCTGCGCCACCCGGATCCCAAGCCGCGGGGGCGCGCGCGACCCCCGGCCGCGGGGCGCGTATACGCCGGGGGGGGCCCCAAAACAGACCGCCACCCGGTGCGGGCCCGCCGCCCCCCCCAGGGCCGGGGACACTGAGGCGCCGAACCC
>JBCCZQ010000118.1:0-4488 GCA_039187315.1 Planctomycetota bacterium
GAGCGTTCGGCTCGGTCGGACTGCGAGTGTTCCCGCTCCTGTGCCAGTAGCAGATTTATAGATTCGAGGTCACTCGACCAGACGTGCCTGCCGGGAGGATGTCGAACCGCCACCACATCAACTGAATAAGCGCTGAGGCCGAATGCACTCTGGGTCGCGGCACAGGCACTAAGGGAGGGTCGATCAAGTCTGCTCCGAGGGAGTACGGGTTGTTTGGTCGGGTGGTCCGGGCCAGATCAGGGGCAGCCGGCGGACCACTCCGTCAGGTAGCAGGAGAAGTCAGAGAGGTTGACGAGACCGTCGCCGTTGCCCGGCTCGCAGACGCCGGTGGAGGTAATGTCTGCGATGGGCGCTTGACTGGACCACTGTGTGAGGTAGCAGGAGAAATCGGAAAGGTCGATGAGGCCGTCACCGTTGCCGGCATCGCAGGCGCCGGTAGCGGTGATGTCTGCGAGGGCGCATCCGCCGCCGGTGCTCATGATGGTGAGCGTGAGGGCGTTGGAAGTGAGGCCGGACTGGTTGGGCCCGGGTGTCGAGGAGAAGGTTTCGAGGTCGTCGCCTCGGACGAGAACGACGGCGCCGGTGAACTCGAGCGTGAGCGAGCCGTCGGCGGCGGCCGGGTCGATGGTGAGATTGAAGGAGAACAGCTCGGCGGGGTTGGCGGCGAGGCCGCCGTTGAGGCCTCGGCCTGCGGCGGCGCGTACGAGGTCGGGCGAGGCCCCGGTGGAGGCGACGGCGCCTGAAAGGAGATTGGCGCTGGTGGCGGCGGTGGCCGCGGAAGCGTCTGCGACGTTGAGCCCGGAGACCGCGACGTCGCCGCCGAAGCCGTAGAAGCCGGCGGCTCCGAAGACACCCGATCCGGCGCCGGCGAGGTCGTAGTCGGCGGAGACAGTGACGGTAACGGTGTCACCTGGGGCGACCATCGTCCCGGCGGAGGAGGATATGGAAACGGTTGCGGACTGGGCAAGCGCGGCCCCGGCCGAGCAGGCGAGGGCCGCGACGGCGAGTGCGATTCGGTTGATCATGGTGATTACTCCGAGTCTCTCTTTGCTTTGCGGATCGTAATGGATCCGCGAGGCATTCGTCCATCCCGCGTCTACGGAAACTCGGGATGTACGACCTACATCATTCCTGAAAGACATCATGGCTATCAGTTCGAGTCTAGATCCGCCACGGCTAGTTTGTTGACGCACCTAGAATAGAACGGCAACGTCAAAGCCATCTAGAAAGGTGATGAAGTCAAAGAAGTCGACTGATCCGTTCTGATCCACATCAGCGGCGGCTTGACCGCCATTGAACAGCTCTATGAACAATACGAGGTCGAGAATGTTGATCCTGTCATCGCCCGTGAGATCGAGTACATCCACAAGCGGCTGCCCGACCGGACCCTCGTTGGAGCATCGGTTCAGCAGGAAGACCGCCTCACCGAGGTCATTGGCCGTCACCTCGCCGTCCCCGTCCAGGTCAAGACGTTCCGGCATATCGTCGCCGTCGGCAAAAGATTGGATTGCAGCGATCAAGAAGGCGCGGTCCTCGACATCCACCGTTCCGTTCTGATCGAAGTCAACCGGTCTGCACAGCGCAGTTGGAATATCAAGCGCCTCGGCCTGAACAGAATCAAACCGGACACGGAATGCCGACTCGTCGATCACGAGCGGGTCAACGCTCACGAGGCTGGCGTACGAGATTCGGCCGAACGAGTCATCAAGGATCGTCGCGTTGTACGCACTCGCGTCTAACTCGCTCGTACTCGGCAGTGCAAGTGATACGGTCACTCCACCGTCTGCGTCAACCCCTTCAATGTCAGGAAGGACGCCAAAGAACTGGACGCCATCGGAAAGGACGACGGGTGCAAGCACCTGACCAGTGACTTGTGTTGGACCAGCTTCTACGAAGACCGTCGTGGCGCTTGGAACTGATGTGTCGATCACAATGCGGATCGAAACAACATCACCCGTGTTCACCGCAGGGAACACTCCCAGCTGATCCGAGGTTTCCTCGACGGCGCCCGTCAACTCAACGGCGATCGGCTGGGATGCCACCGCTCTGGCAGCCGACGCAGCAGCAAGAAGGATAACGGCATACGTAAATACAGACCGCATCAAGTTTTCCTCCGATGTCCGAATGACATATGCGACAGTCGAACGCGTCGCTTGATGCTTGTCATTACGCTCACGTTTCGCTACGGATGCGATCGTTATCGACAATATCGCGGCGATGAACTTTGCAGCTCGTTCAGTTCAGAGTCCATGCGAGTCTCTGCAGGCAGCTGTGCCGTTGCTGGGCAGTCTGGAGTGGAACGCAGGGCGCTCCAGCGGCGATGGTCTCAGGAACTCAGAGCAGGTCAGGGGCACCTGGGCGCCATGCAGGCGCTCACGGCGTGCGAACTCAAGCACGGGCGGAACACCGAGGCGACGCTTGAACGGCTCCATGAGGTGGCGATACATGCCGATGGGCCCGAATGGCAAGACTGGGCTCGCCGCGAGCTTGCCAAACGTCGAGCGACGCCCCAATAGCCGGCAGTCCTCTCGCCGCGTCGTATCAACGCTCCGAGCAGAGCCGCTCGTGCTGTACTACATTTGTAACTCGGCGGCCTGCATGTCCTCCGCTTCGATCTGCTGGTCCCGTAGCTGCTGGCGTTGTTTCGTCACGGCGGAAAGCTGGAGCACCCGGAAGCCCAGGTGCATCCCACCGATCGTGGTCGCCAGCACCAGCCACCCCTCGATACCCGTGATGTCGTGGAGCATGAACAGGAGCACGAAGAGCCCGAGCGGGAACCACAACAGCGCCACCATGAGTGGCGACGGCGTAACCCGCTTGACGAGTGGGATCGCGAGCATCAGCCGCCGCAGTCCCTCCCACCAGGGCCACAGCTGACCGGAGCTCCATGAGTGAATCGGCGGCCGCCGGTTCCGCAGCTTCTGCACGGCGGCCTCAACCAGCATGGCCGCCACATGCAGCAGGTACAGCCCTCCGAACAGCAAGTACGGAATGTGGCCGATCGAGAGATCGTCACGGTCCAGCGTGACGTACCTCGTCATCACGACCACCAACGCCATGGCTGCGGCATGGATCATCATGGAGTTCCGCCCCATCCGAAAGCAGCACAAGGGCTCCGGGAGACGCCCGAGCGTCATGATCATCATAAAGACGACGCCGAACACGCCCTTGCCCGTGGTACCGACCATCTGCGCCGTCTCTTGCCCTCGGCGGCGTGCTTCCCGAATCTCATCGTCGTATGCCATCGCGCCCATCCTTTCTGGACTGGCCCCACGCGTCGTTCACCCGAATCGCTGGTCGAACACGGTCAACATCAGCGGCGACCGGCTCGCCTTCCACGGCTTGCCGCCGCGGAACACGAACGCCTCGACGGCGAAGTCGTTCTCAGGCCCGCCCTTGGCCAGCTGCGAGAACAGCTCCGCCCGCACCAATGGCTCGCGGGCCTGGTTGAGCCCGAAGCCCTGGTTGCCCGAAGGCTGGTTGGGCTGGCCGCCGCCCTGGTTGGTGTTGGAGTTGATGGAGACGTTGAACCGGTCCTGATCGCCGAAGAGCTGCTCGGCGTACTTGTTGGTGGACGGGTCCGCGTTCTGGCAGAAGATCTTGGTCTGGAGGTTCCCGAGCAGACCGTTGACCTCGGCCTCGCTACCGAGGCGTGCTTGGAGGGCGGGGAGGTTCTGGGTCAGGTAGACGGTGGCGACCCGGGCCGAGCGTGCGGTGGCCTGGAAGCGTTTGTCCTGAGCGGTCAGAAACTCCTGGGCCTCGTCGGCATAGATGAACATCCCCCGCGTCTTGGCGTCGATCTTGTCGCGTTCGACCGACTGCTGCACGAACCACTTAAACAGCACCTGCCCGAGACGCCCGAAGGCCCCGTAGGTCTTGAGATCGAGGTCCATGATGACGATGGCGCCCAGGCGGCAGGCCTCGGGCACGATGGTGCAGTCGGTGCAGAACAGCTCGTGCGCCTCGCCGTGGCGGAACGGGTCGAGCAGCGTGGTGAGCGTGGAGACGATGCTGGAGCGCGTGCGTGGGTCGAGCGCGGGGAACTCCTGCAACAGAAACTCCGCCCCCACTCTTACGGTGCGTTCCTGCCTGGCATCGAGCTCGAGTGAGCGCAGCTTCTGGAACATCCGCCCCGCGTTGGTGCGTTGTTGCCACTCGATCTCTGTGGCGTGCTCCGGGTCTTCGGGGAGCGTGGCGATCACGCCCATGAGCGAATCAAGCGTGATCTCACCTTCGGCGATGTGCAGCACGGAGACGACGTTGCGGACCAGCTGCTTGAGAGCCTGATCCCAATAGGCGTCGCTCGTGCGTTTGGACTCGCCGTTGCCGTCCACGCTGCCGAGCGTGGCGATGAGATCGGCGAGATTCTCGGCCAGGCCAATCTCGGCGCCGGGCCGCCGGCTCGCGTACTGCAGGAAGTTGAAGCGGTACTCGCCGCCCGGCCGGACCCGCATCACGAACTCGCTCTTGCCCGCGGCCTCCGCGTGC
>JBCCZQ010000119.1:0-4442 GCA_039187315.1 Planctomycetota bacterium
GCACCTCCGCTTCGCGGAGCTTGTTGATGATCTGCTCCGCCGAATGCCTGATCCGTGCCATGAAATCCCGCCTTCCCAGATGCGTCCTCGCCGCCGCATTGTCGCATAACGGCTGGACTAGGTTCTGGGGGGCAGGTCAGTGTCACGGCTTGATCCGTGCGTAGACATCCTCATCCGTGAGTCGGACTGGAGACGTGACATCGAAGACGGCCTCGTCACCCGGGCACGCGACATCAACCCGTATACCCAGCACCGCGAGCTGACGGGGTTCGCCATCGGCAAGAACGTCATCGCGGCACGCTTCTACGACAAACCAGTTGAGATCGCCCGCCAGTCTCGCAAGTTCTGGATGTTCGACATCTGGGGCATCAACGCAACGCCCGAGGAGCATCGAATCATCCGTATCGAGTTTCAGTTGCGCCGCGAAAAGACCAAACTGCTCGGCGTGGACACGCTCAATCAGCTCGACGATCGACTCCCAGGCATCTGGGCGTACTGCACACAGAACTGGCTCCGCGTCGTGGAGGATGCCAGTGTGCATCACACGCAACAGAAGCTCCGCCCGTGGTGGCCAGTCGTACAGAACGGGTTCCCCGGTGCGCAGGGGGCGGAGCCGCTGGTGCTCTCGCGTGCGGTCAATGCGGACCGCGAGCTGGTGGCCCGGCAAGCGCTCGGGTGCCTCGCGTCGCTCGTTGCTCACGAGATCAAAGTCCCGCTGGGACCGGACGACCGCCTCCCGATGAAAGTCATGCTCCGAGACGCCTTGCGCGAGGCGGGACGGATCGTCGAATGGGACGAAGACGAATTCTCCCGACGTGTTCGGCTGAAACAGGCCAAGCTCTGGCGATATGACACCGATCTGGATGGCGCGCTCACGGACGCCCAGATATCCTGTGCTGATTCCAGCATGGAGGGCTGATCCATGACCCGTGCCATCGGCTACGTCCGCCGCTCGACCGACCGCCAGGAAGAATCGCTGGATCAGCAGCGGCAACGCCTGCACGCCTTCGCCAAGTCGAAGGGGTGGGAGCTGGTGGCGATCCACGAGGACGACGCGATCAGTGGGAGCGAGCTTAGCCGCCCGGGCCTCGATCTTCTGCGAAGTGCGGCGCAGGACCCGACGATTCAGGTCGTCATCGCCTGGGACCGGAACCGCCTTGCACGCCCTAAGGATGCTCTCGACGGCCTGCTCCTTGAACGCGAGCTGCAAGCGTCAGGGACGCGGGTGATGTATGCGGCCACCGGGCAGGAGTCCGATCGGTCATTCGCCTCGGGGCTGATCTCCTACGTCGAGCACTACCAGAACGGGGACTACCTGCGCAAGCTCAGCCGCGACACCATGCGGGGCACGGTCGATCGGGCAAGCCGTGGCCTGTGGGCGGGCGGTCCGACGCCGTTCGGCTACGACCGGCTCATCCTCGACGGCGACACACCTAAGCGGATCGTGCGTGCCCGCGACGACGGCGGACAGACTGTCCTCGACGCCAACGCCGGGACGATCATCGACGAACTGCCCAAGGGCAAGCCGCACAAGAAGCAGGATCACGAGGTGGCCACGCTGATCCCGTCGGAGCCGGGCCGCGTTCGCGCCGTGCAGAAGATATTCCGCGACTACGCCAAGGGCGCCCCGACGCGCAAGCTCCGCGACGATCTGAACGCCGCGGGTTTCCGCACCTCACGCGGCGGACGGTTCTCGGTGCAGACCATCCTTCCGATGTTGGAGAACCCTGCGTATCTGGGCCGGTGCGTCTACAACCGCCGCACGCTCAGCAAGTGGCACAAGTACGCGGGCGGCGCGAGCGTCGAGCGACACGACGAGTCGATCGAGAACCGTGGCGAAGAAGACTGGATCGTCTGCGAGGACGCTTGGCCCGCCATCGTCGACGCCGAGACATTCGAGGCGGTCGGACGTATCCGCGTCGCTTCTCGCGACAAGCATGCCTCGCACTATCGGGGGAACGCGATGAAGTCCGCCTACCTCCTCACGGGCCGGATCTTCTGTGGCGTCTGCGGCGGCAAGCTGACCGGGCACACAACGACGAGCGGCAAGGGCATCAAGACCCGCTACTACACCTGCTCGCGGCACCAGCAGGGCCACAAGGACGAATGCCCGAAGCGGTACACCGTCCCCGCCGACCTGGCGGAGACGCACATCCTCGGGCTGATCCGCGACGACCTAATCCGCCTGCGCGACGACCACAAGCTCCACGAATACGTCGAAGCGGAGTTACGCCGGCTGCACGGGCACCACGACGACGCCCGCGACCAGCTCCGCCGTCAGCTCGCCGACCTCGACCAGAAGCTCGCACGCCTCCGCGACCACCTCGCCGCGATGAAACCCGAGACGGCCGAGTCGCTGGGTCTGTACCGGGACGCCGACAACCTCGCCAAGCAACGGGCCCAGGTCGAAGCCGAGCTCCGGGCTGTGTCCGACCCCGCGGGCCTCCCGCCGCTGGGCCAGCTCCGCCAGAAGATCGCCGCGGAATTCGATGCGGTGGAGACGCTGATCGCCTCGGGCTCGGTCGAGGAACGCCGCTCGCTCATCTCCTGCTACGTCAAAACGATACAGGCCGATCCAGACAGCTCAACTGTCCGCATCGGCCTGTATCCGACTCTCTTGAGTCAAAGAATAGCGGGGGTAGGATTCGAACCTACGACCTCCGGGTTATGAGCCCGACGAGCTACCAGGCTGCTCTACCCCGCAATCTGGTCAGAACACTAGGCCCCCATCTTCCCACCGTCAACACGCTCAAGCCGCCATTCGGCTCGCCGTCGATCATCCCACCCGCCCTACACACCGTATACCATCGCCGCGCATGGCCGACTCACCATCCACCAACGACGCCCCCCGCAACGTGCTCCTCATCGGCTCCGGCGGCCGGGAGCACGCGCTCGCACTCGCACTCGCGCGGTCGCCCTCCATGGGCACGCTCTTCGTCACCGACGCCCAGCACCCCGGCCTCGCCGCACTCGGCACGCCCGTGGACGTCCCAGTCTCGACACAAGAGGCCTACCGACTCGTGCAGTTCTGCGAGCGTCACGACGTCTCCCTCGTCGTCATCGGCCCCGAGGATCCGCTCGCCGAGGGCATGGCCGACAAACTCCGCGCGCCGGACCGCGCCGTGTTCGGCCCGGGGCGCGAGGGCGCTCGGCTCGAAGCCGACAAGGCCTGGGCCAAGCAGTTCCTCCGCGCCGCCGCCATCCCCACCGCCGAGAGCCGCACCTTTCAGCACGCCGAGCCGGCCCACGAATACATCGAAACGCGCCGCGAGCCCCCGGTCATCAAGGCCGCCGGCCTGGCCAAGGGCAAGGGCGTTGTCGTCGCCGAGACGATGGAGCAAGCGCATGAAACCGTCGAGCGCATGCTCGTGCAGCACGCCTTCGGCGACGCCGGCACGACCGTGCTCATCGAAGAACGCCTTGCCGGACCAGAAATCTCCGTCCTCGCGATCACCGACGGCCGCTCGCTCTTCACTCTCCCCCCCTGCCAGGATCACAAGCGCCTGCTCGACGGCGGCAAAGGCCCGAACACCGGCGGCATGGGCGCCTTCTGTCCGTCCGCCCTGGTCGACGACGCTCTACTCCGTCGCATCGAACGCGAGATCTTTATCCCCACGCTCGATGCGCTCAGGCGCGAAGAGATCGAGTTCCGAGGCGTGCTCTACGCCGGTCTCATGCTCACGCCCGCCGGGCCCAAGGTCCTTGAGTTCAACGTGCGGTTCGGCGACCCCGAGTGCCAGCCCCTGCTCGCCCGATTCCAGGGCGATCTCGTCGCGCTGCTGCACGCCGCCGCGATCGGCAAACTCGAAGAAGCCGATCTCGGCAGCGAGCCCTGGGCCCCCGGCGCCGCCTGCTCGGTCGTCCTCGCCTCGGAGGGCTACCCCGCCAAGCCACGCATCGGCGTCGAGATCCGTGGCATCGATGAAGCCTCTGCCATGCAGGGTGTCACGGTCCACCTCGCGGCCGTCAAACGGCAAGGCGACAAGCTCGTCACCGCCGGCGGCCGCGTTCTTGCCGTGACCGCGACCGGCGCCTCGCTCGCCGAGGCACGCGCCCGCGCGTACGAAGCCGCCGATCACATCCGATTCGACGGCCGCCAACTCCGCAACGACATCGCAATCAACGCCTAGCTCATCGCACAACGAGCTCTGGCAAGACCACGCATTCAAACGCGGCGGCCGCTACGGCGCCCACCCGTCCAGCGGCAGCGACGCGGGCTCGTACCGCAGCCACCGCGCACCCGCACGCACCACCGGCCCCGAAGCCGAGCGGTACAACTCCAAAACCTCACCGCTCTCCGAGCCACCAATACCGAGCCCCACAACGCAACGCAGCCCGGTCAGATCCTCGGGCGTCGAGACCGACGCCCACACCGCCGCGTCTTCCGTCCAAGCGTTCAGCGCGCGCTCCAGCGAGGATGCATCGAACTCCGAGCCGTCCGC
>JBCCZQ010000120.1:0-4236 GCA_039187315.1 Planctomycetota bacterium
GCTCGACCTGGGCCTGCGAACCATCCAGCCAGAGTGGGCCCGGAACGGTCCGCGGGAAACATGGCCAGCCTTCGCCGCGCTGCTCGTGCTGATCGGATGCCTTGTGGCGATGACGATCGTCGACTTCAAGACCTACACGATTCCGCTGGTCCTCACGTGGGTCCCCGTCGGCGTCGCGCTCGTGCTGCACCCGGTCAACGCGCTGCTGCTCGGCGAGCACGGCCTGCGGTTCCACGCATCCGACCTAGGCGGATGGATCATCGCGACGCCTGGCTAGGGCGTGTTCTGGTGGGCGGGCGCTGCCCTCGGGACGGCGATCGGCCTGGCGCTGTCATGGCTGCTGGTCAGCCGAGGCCTGATCGGCCGCAGCTTCGCGGATTACGAGCAATGGGAAGCCGAGGCCCTTGCGGAAGCCGAAGCCAACGAGGCGCGCGCCGGCGAATCTGAAACACCAGAGATGTGGATCCAATATCCATACGCCCGTCGGGAGATGGTCCGCGAGCTCGCCTACCTCGCTGCCCCCATCGCACTGGGCTGGCTCGGAGGCGCAGTGGCAATCCGCCTCAGTGCACCAGAGCAGTCAGCACCGCTCTGGCTGGTTGCCCTGAGCTCGGTCGCGATGGGCTACATCATCGGAGCCTCCGTCGTCTGGGGCGTCAGGATCTTCGGCACGGTGCTCTTCGGCAAGGAGGCCATGGGCCTTGGTGATGTCCACCTTCTGGCCGCGATCGGAGCGGTCTTGGGCTGGGTCGACGCCGTCCTGACTTTTTTTGCGGCGGTGCTGGTAGGACTCGTCGCGGCAGGCCTGTCGGCGATCCGGAACTCGTCATCCGCCCGCGTGCTTGCGTTTGGTCCTTGTCTGGCAATCGGGGCGATCCTTGTCCTGCTGGCCAAGCCCGCGATCGAAGCCGCCTTGACTGGACTGTTTTCCCTCCCCGAGACGATGGATCTGCCATAGCGCGCATGCCCCTGACACGTGGTGCCGATGGGCTGTCGGTTCACGAGGGCTTGTGGACCCCGGCAGAGCCGCGCGAAGCCGGATACGCTTCGGGTCACATCAAGGTGCCCGTCGGATGTACGGGCTTTCGCGACGAGAAGGAGCTCACAGATGCGAACCAACCGTTGGGCGGCTGTCACGGCGACCGGCACCCTCAGCCTCCTCACGCTTGCCGGATGCAACACTGTGCCGCGTGAGGACTACGACGCCGCCGTTGCCGAGTCGATCCAGCTCAGAAACGAACTCGAATCCGAGCGTGAACGCCACGCCGCGACAAGCGCCCGCTACTCCGATCTCGAGCAGGAACTCCTCGCGGCCCGGGGCGAGATCGACCGCTTGGGTACGGTCGAGCCGACCGCCACCGGTTTCGAGGGCATCTCGGGCACCACTCTCTCCGGGCGAGGCGAATCCATCGTGGTCGGCGTCGCGGGCGATGTCCTCTTCGACCCTGGGTCGGTCACCCTGAAGAGGAACGCAAAGTCCACACTCGACCGCATCGCGGGGGTCATCAGCTCCCAGCACGGCGGCAAGACCATCCGCATCGAGGGTTACACCGACGGCGACCCAATCGTCAAGAGCGAGTGGAAGACCAACGAGCGGCTCAGCGCCGAGCGTGCGATGGCTGTCGAGACCTACCTGGCCTCTCGCGGTATCGACGCGGATCGAATGTATGTCGCCGCCTTCGGAGATGCCAACCAAAAGGGCAGCAAGTCCGAAAGCCGCCGTGTCGAGATCGTGCTCCTCCAGGGCTGACCGCAAGCCGCGGATCCCCGGGCACAAACCCCGTCCGCAGACGCGTGCTGACGGGCATCGCATACACGATCATCCTGTCCGCAGCGATTCACGCCGGACACTAACCATTCCTGTCATACCGAACGGCCCCGGGCGCGCTCTGCGTCCGGGGCCGAATCTGTTCCTGAGCCGACTCGAAAGCGATCCCAAGCACCGCGGCCACGCACACGCGTCCCGCCGAAACGGATGGACAGTTAACGAAGACACTCACGGCCCCGGAGGGGCCATCACAGGAAAGGGAACTTATGAAACTGACGACCTTCGCTCTGAGCATGACCGCCCTCGCCGGCACCGCAGCCGCCCAGTGCAGCTCGACCAGCAGCGCCTGCGGCGGCGAGAAGATGACGGCTGAAACCACCGCGATGATGGTCGCCGCCGAGCCGACCAAGAACATCGTCGAGACGGCCGTCGAAGCCGGCTCGTTCGACACGCTCATCGCCGCGGCCCAGGCCGCCGGCCTCGCCGAGACCCTGTCCGAGGGTGGCCCCTTCACGGTCTTCGCTCCGACGGACGCAGCGTTTGCTGCTCTGCCCGCCGGCACCGTCGATGACCTGCTCAAGCCGGAGAACAAGGACCTGCTGCGCTCGATCCTCCTCTACCACGTGGTCTCGGGTGACGTCCGGGCCGCAGATGTTGTCGAGCTGAACACCGCCGACACCCTCAACGGCCAGCGCATCAGCATCGACGCCAGCAGCACGGGCGTGAAGGTCGACAACGCAAACGTGGCCGCGACCGACGTGCTCGCGACCAACGGCACGATCCACGTGATCGATCGTGTGATCATGCCCAGCACGAGCGACATCATCGAGACGGCCGTCGAAGCCGGCTCCTTCTCGACCCTCGCCGCAGCCATCAAGGCCGCGGGCCTCGTCGAGACCCTCCAGGGCGACGGCCCCTTCACCGTCTTCGCGCCGACCGACGAGGCCTTCGCCAAGCTCCCCGCCGGCACGGTCGAGACGCTCCTGAAGACCGAGAATCTTGATCAGCTCCGTTCGATCCTGACCTACCACGTCGTCCCGGGCCGCATCTACAGCGACCTGGCCCTCGACGCCGGCAGCGCGACGACCGTCCAGGGCAGCACGATCTCGATCGAGGTCAAGAACGGCACCCCGATGGTCAACAGCGCTGAGATCATCTCTACCGATCTCGACACAACCAACGGCGTGATCCACGTGATCGACTCGGTGCTCATCCCCGAGTAAGCCGCCTTGAGACACAATCACCCCCGTACGCCGTGGAAACGCGGCGGACGGCTTTCACGAAACGCACGGATGCGTCCCGGCTGGATGGATGCCTGAGCAGATGACCGACCTGATGACCATGGAAGAACCCAAGCAGCGTGCCGGCGAGCCTCACCGCGCCGGCTCCCCGCGCCGGCAGGGCGGCTATGCTCCAGCATCGCGTGTCGGCGAGCGGCGCGCACCGAGACGAACCGCGAGCACGCACCGCGTAGCGCCAGCAGCGCCGAGGTCGACCCGCACGATGAGCGACGAGCAAGCAACGCCGGTTCTCCCCAGGGTGGCCGAGGGCGTTCCCGGCGCCACAGAAGAGTGCCTCGATCGATTCGGTGCGCTCGTTTGGTCCCTCGCCCGTCGCATGTGTCCCACACGCGACGAAGCCGAGGACGCCGTCCAAGAGATCTTCATCGAAGTCTGGCGTGCAGCCGGGCGCTATGACGCCAACGTCGCGTCCGAGGCCACCTTCGTCGCGATGATTGCCCGACGCCGCCTGATCGACCGCCGACGCAAGGCCGGTCGCCGCCCCTCCTCGGCCGCGCTTATCGAGGAGACTGTCACGGATCCCATGCCGGACGGCATCGGCGAGGGTGCGATCACCATGGGCGAGGACGCCCAGCTCGCACGGGAACTGCTGGCCACGCTCAGCGAGGAGCAGCAGCGGGTGCTCCAGCTCTCGTTCTACTTCGGCCAGAGCCACGAAAAGATCTCGCGTTCGACCGGGCTGCCGCTCGGCACCGTCAAGACGCACGCCCGCCGGGGTCTGATGAAGATCCGCGAGCTCCTGCGTGAGCGCAACAGCGGAGCGACCCCGTCTTCGGGCAACGCAGCGGAGGTGTCGCGATGACCTCCCACCCGCGTCCGCTCGATCTCGTTCCCGAAGACGTGCTCGACCTTCTGGTCGAAGATGTCGCTGCGGGTATCTCCGATGACGACTTCGGCCGTATCGAACCCGTATTGGCCGATCCGAGACTCGAACATGAGCTCGATGAGGTCCGTCTCGCGGCAGCGACCGCGTCACTCGCCTTCGCCGACACAGCCGATGCGGAGCCCATGCCCGATCGGCTCCGGCTGCTCTGCCTCGGCGGTATCAGGGCGGCATCGCAACAGGACGAGTCACTCCGGACAGCCCCGGCGGTCGAGGCGCAGCCCCTCCGGTTCAGCGGGCCATCTGTTGACCCTGCGCCCAACAGGGGCTCGGGTGTGGCCGGA
>JBCCZQ010000121.1:0-3335 GCA_039187315.1 Planctomycetota bacterium
CGAGCTGCCCCGGTGCGTGAACACCGTGATGAAGAGACTCTCCCCGGTGATCAGGCGCTTGCCTGCGCCGACGAGGCGGTCCATGAGCCCCGGGGACTCGTCCTGCCGACCATCGCCGAACACCGACTCCATCTCGATGACCCGATCCTTGTACATCATCGCACCGGCTTCGGCGACGGCGCTCTCCCCCGGGTCGAGCTCGATCTCGACGAACTGGGTGCTCTCCCCGTGGACGCTGAAGTCGATCTCGTCCGCCGTCTGAGCGCTGCCGGGCGGCGGGGGCGCCGCCGGCCGAGGCCCCCGGGCCGACAGCTCGTAGGCGTTGCGGATGGGTATCCACTCCGCAAAACCCTCGCGCCAGCACAGGCCATTGGGATTCGCCTCGGCCTTGGCACGAGCTTCCGCATCATCCATCGGTCCGATCTGATTCCCGTCGTAGCTGAGATACCACTGCATGTTCATTCCCCGTTTTTCGTGTCCCGGTCGAAGCCGAAGTCAGCGCTTCGGTGTCCTCAGGCGTATGATAGTGAGCCATGAGCGATGCGTCCTACTTCAGCGGCCAGTTCCTCATCGCGATGCCGGGCCTCAAGGACCCGAATTTCGAGCGTTGCGTCACTTTCCTGTGCCAGCACAGCGCCGACGGTGCGCTCGGCATCACCATCAATCGGCCGATGGAGCTTCGGGTGCGCGAGGTTCTCGAGCAGCTTGAGATCGACCCCCGGGACACGGGCTGGGCCGACCGCAACGTGCTCCTGGGCGGACCCGTGCACCCCGATCGCGGCTTCGTGCTGCACGAGCGGGTCGGCAGCTGGGATGCCACCATCGACGTCGGCGAGGTTCTCGCGCTGACCAGTTCCCGTGACATTCTCGAAGCGCTCGCCCAGGGCGACGGGCCGGACCGCGCCGTGCTGGCCCTCGGCTACGCGGGCTGGGCTCCGGGACAGCTCGAGGAGGAGATGCTCGAGAACGCCTGGCTATCGGGGCCTGCCAATCCCGAGCTGATCTTCGACACGGACATGGATTCGAAGTGGACCGTCGCCGCGGAATCGCTCGGCATCGACATCACCCAGCTCTCCAGCACGGCCGGCCATGCCTGACACCGTGCTGGGCTTCGACTACGGCGAGCGCCGGGTCGGAGTCGCCGTCGGCCAGCAGATCACCGGCACGGCTACCCCACTCGAAACGATTGCCTGGCGGGAGGAGGACGGTCTGCTCGCGGCCATCGACCGCCTGGTCGAGGAGTGGCAGCCCGACGCCTTCGTGGTCGGCATTCCCCTGACCGCCGCCGGCGAGGTCCAGCCCCTGACACGGGCGGCACGACGGTTCGCGGGCATCCTGGGCGATCGTTTCCGCCGCGCTGTCCATCACGTCGACGAGCGCTATACTTCGCGCGCAGCGGACGCCCGGTTCCGGGCGCTGCGCGCAGCGGGCGCCGTCCGCCGGCGCGACGGTGCCAGGCAGGACGCGGTCGCGGCACAGATGATCCTGGAGCAGTGGCTTGCCGAACGAACTCCCTGAAATTCCGCCGCTACTCGAGGCCCTCGCGGCCCGGTGCGCGAAGCTGGTGGCCAGCGCCGACGATCCCGCCCTGGTCGTGGGCATCCGCACCGGCGGCCTGTGGGTCGCCGAGGAGATCGTCGCCCGCGCCGGCCACTCGCAGCCCCCCTACGAGATCGACATCGGCTTTCACCGCGATGACTTCGATCAGCGTGGCCTCGTCGGCGGCGGCTATCCGACCCGGATCGAGGCGATCGAGGACCGCGGCGTGCTGCTCGTCGACGATGTGATCCACAGCGGTCGGACGATCCGCGCGGCGATGAATGCCCTGTTCGAGTTCGGCCGCCCGCGGTGGATTCGCCTCGCCGTGCTGGCCGACCGGTCCGGGCGCGCGCTGCCGATTCAGCCCGACTTCGCGGCCGTCCAGCTCGATCTGCCCCCGGACGTCCGGGTCAAGCTGCGGCGCGACGGCGCCTTGAGCTGGCACCTGCAGGAGGCCGACGCGTGAGCGCCCTTCAGCTCGATCGCGAAGGACGGCTGCGCCACCTCCTGACCATCTCGGGGCTCAAGCAGACCCATCTCGTCGACATCATGGACGCCGCGGAGAGACTTCGGAACGCAGCGGATATGCGCGTGCGCAAGCTGCCGCTCCTGCGCGGGCGGACGGTCGTCAACCTGTTCTTCGAACCGAGCACACGCACCCGAACATCCTTCGAGCTTGCCGCAAACCGCCTGTCCGCGGACGTGATCAACATCGATGTCGGCGCGTCCAGCACGAGCAAGGGCGAATCGCTCCTGGACACGCTGGACACGCTGGAGGCGATGCACGTCGACGCCTTCGTGATCCGCCATCGCCTGAGCGGCGCGGCCCAGTTCTTCGCCGGACACGTGCCCGCAGATGTCAGCGTCCTCAACGGGGGCGACGGCACCCACGCGCATCCGACGCAGGCGCTGCTCGACATGTTCACCATCCGCCGGCATCGCCCGGATTTCCAACAGCTGCGCGTGCTGATCGTCGGCGATGTGCTCCACTCCCGCGTCGCCCGATCCGAGATCGTGGCGCTGCGAACGCTTGGCGTCGGCGAGCTGCGCGTTTGCGCACCCCGCACCCTGATCCCCGAGCGGATCGAGGACCTCGGCGTGAACCTCTTCTCCAACTTCGATGCAGCGATCCAGGACGTCGATGTCGTGATCATGCTGCGCCTTCAGAACGAGAGGATGGAAGGGCCGTTCCTGCCCAGCCGCAACGAGTACTTTGCCCGCTACGGCCTCACACCCGAGCGGCTGGCTCTGGCGACGCCGGAGTGCCTCGTGATGCATCCCGGCCCCATGAATCGTGGCGTCGAGATCGCCTCCAGCGTCGCGGACGGCCCACAATCGGTGATCCTGGAGCAGGTCAAGAACGGCGTGGCGATCCGAATGGCGGTCATGGCGACGGTGATGGGCGCCGAGCAGGCTGGAGGCAGCGCATGACCGTCGAGCGGCTGCTGCTCCGAAACGCGACGCTGCCCGATGGCAGCACCGGCAGCGTGCTGATCGAGGGCGGCCTCATCGCGGCGGTGGGAGTCGACGCCGCGACCGACGGGGCCCGGATCATCGATGCGGCCGGACGCTGGGTGCTCCCGGGCCTGGTCGACATCGGGCCCGCGACGGCCGCGGGGTCGATCGAACGGGAACTGGCCGCGGCGCTCGCAGGGGGCGTCACGACGCTCCTGACCACACCGACGGCCGGCGGGACGCTCGGCACGGCGACGGACGTGCGTCAGCTCCTGCAGGAGGGCAAGGCCGCAGACACGGGGCTCGAGGTCGCCGCGGCCGTCACCATTGGTCTCGCCGGC